>DFCD01000020.1:0-19458 GCA_002366885.1 Verrucomicrobia bacterium UBA3063 | reverse complement strand
GAGACGGGTGATCCGCCCGTTCCGCGCAAGCGGAACCTTCCCGGGTTGGAGCCGCACCGAAGGCCGCTTGGCGGTCTTTGGAGTCTGCTGAAAGGCAGGCTAGAGAAATGGCTGCCAAACCGTCGGAGAAATCCGATGGGGTCCAGAATCCGGCTTACGGGTTCCGCGGAACGAGGGCCGGGCGAGAGAACCGCCCGGCCTTCGCCTTTTAGGACGTCTGTTGGTAGGCAGCCTCCACACGATCGGAGACATCGCGGTATTGGCTGTCGATCTCGTAAATCTTTTTAAATTCCTCCAAGGCCTCCGTTTTCTTGCTCATCGCCTCCAGCGCCACCCCGAGGGAGTAGATGGCCTCCTTTTTGGTGGCATCCATGGCGACAATTTCCGAGGCGGCGGAGGCGTATTGCTTGGCGGCGAGATCGAGCATGTTGCGGCGGTGATAGGACTGTCCCAGCAGAATCAGGGCCTTGTGGCGGACGGAGGGTTGACGCAGGGCCTGCTGCAACTCCGGCACAGCTTCCTTGTAGAGGCCGCTTTCCACCAGAGCCTCCCCCAGTTCGAATCGGTAATTCAGGTCGTTGGGATACCGCGCAACGCGCTCCCGGGCACCTTCCAGTGTCAGGGACTTTCGGCGACCCTCGATTTCCGAAAGAACTTCCTGCCCGGCACCTTCCGCCTTGGCGCGCTCCGTTTCGGCGTCCATTTGTTGAAGGCGAAGCCGGAAGACATGCTTTTCCAGGACAGGGTCTGATTTTTGGGTGAGATCATAGGCAAACTGGAACCATTGCAGGGCGTGATCCAAAGACCCCTGGGTCTCGCATAGCTCGGCGATCTGCCTGGCAAGATTCACATTTTGTGGCTCTTTTTCAAACTGGGCATGAAGACGGGTGAGCTGTTCCGCAACGGCCTCCGCCGTTTTGACGACCTTTCCGGCGGACTCGAGGGCAAGGGCTTCCTCCTTGCTTTTGAGGGATTCGCGAAAATCGGTGGTTTTTTCCCACCCCCCCTCCTGGGTGGCCACCAGGGCGCTGGCATCCTTCATTCCCTTGAGGGCGTCCCCGTCCGAAGGGTTGATACCGAGGATGGTCTGGTAGGTGTCGCGCGCTTTGCTCATCTGCCGGGCGGCGATGTAGGCACGGGCGAGTCCATGGAGATTGCCAACATCCTGGGGGGAGCCCACCCGTACGGTCTCGTGGGCGAAGATGGCGGTGCCGGGAAGGTCGTTGGCCAAGGCGATTTCCGAAAGGGCGAAGTTGGCCTGCCCACTATGCGGATCCATAGCGAGGGCTTCCTCGATTTTGGCCAAGGCCGCCGACCAGGATTTGCCCGCGGCCGACTTGGCCGCAAGCACCATCGGGGCGATTTTCACGCCCATCATTTTCTTCTCCAGGGTAGAAACGCCTTTTGCCTTGGCCGCTTGGGCGGCGCGAAGAACCTTTCGGCCCTCCAGAAATCCGGGATTCGCCTCCAGGATGGGGGGGATCAACATGAGGATGTAATCCCAATTCTGGCGGGCCAAGGCTTCCTTGGCTTTGCGAAACGAGTCCGACTGGCCTGCCGTCAGTTGGCTGGAAGAAATTTCCGGCATAATCGGTCATCTTATCCAAAAGGCGGGTCAACCCCAAATCAAAATCCACTGGGGATTTCCTTGCCCTTTGGAGGTTCTTCGCCCATCCCGAAGAGAGTGACCACAAGGTTTTTTCTTTTTGGGGCAGGATTTCTTATCGGATCCATTCCCTTTGGGGCCTGGATTGCCCGCTGCCAGGGCGTGGACATCCAGAAAAAGGGCAGTGGCAACATTGGCGCCACCAACGTCGGCCGGGTCCTGGGAAAGAAGTGGGGGTACTTGGTCTTCCTTTTGGACGCCCTAAAAGGGTGGTTCGCGGTTTGGTTGGCGGCGGAGTTCCTGCAGGCAGGGGACGCGACTTCAGTGCTGACGGGAATAGCGGCAGTGGCCGGGCACGTGTTTTCGCCCTGGCTGAACTTTAGGGGCGGCAAGGGTGTGGCAACCTCGGCCGGGGTGCTGTTAGGCTTATCTCCGGCCGTCCTGATCTGGGCTGCGGCAATCTGGGGATTTTCTTTTTTTGTAAAGAGGATTGTTTCGGTTTCGTCCTTGCTGGCGGCGACGTCCTTTCCTTTTCTGGTGATGTGGTTGGAACCGGGAAGACAGGCCCTGCTGGCAGCATCCTTCTTGCTGGCTGGGCTGGTCTGGTATCGGCATAGGGGCAACCTGCAGAGGCTGGCCCAGGGAACGGAAAATAGCTTCGAAAGAAAACGGGCGGCCCGCAGAAAAGGAAAACAGAAAAGTTGAGGATTGTGGTTCTAGGCAAGGGGGCATGGGGCGGGGCCGTCGGAACGATGATTCGGTCGCACGGCCATGAGGTCTCCTGGGTGGAGCAGGACGATGTGCGAATGCCGGGTCCCGCGGAAATGATTTTTCTCGCTGTGCCCACCCAGGCAGTGAGGGGATGCCTCCGGGCGCTGGGTCCGCAAACGGCTCCGGTGGTGAGTCTGAGCAAGGGGATCGAGATAGAGACGGGCAAGAGGATCAGCGAGGTCATCCAGGAGATCTGGCCCAAGGCTCCGGTGGCAGCAGTCTCAGGCCCCAGCCTCGCGACAGAGTTGGCGAACGGGGTTCCCACTGCGGTGGTCGCGGCGGCCGAGGACGAGAAGCTCGCGAAATATGTGCAGAAGATCCTGCATGGGCCGGTCTTCCGGGTGTACCAAACAACGGACCTGGCGGGGGTGGAGTGGGGCGGCTCCTTAAAAAACGTGTACGCGCTAGCGGCGGGAATGTGCGCGGGGCTGGGACTCGGGGAGAATAGCTTGGCGGGATTGTTGACGCGGTCGCTGCGGGAAATGGTGCGGGTTGCGGTACGGTTGGGGGCAAAGGAGGAGACTTTGTACGGATTGAGCGGAGTGGGCGACCTGATGCTGACTTCCTACAGCCGGGCAAGCCGGAACCGGCGTGTGGGAGAGCGTTTGGGGGCAGGGGAAAAACTGGAAAAGGCATTGGCCGCCGTGGAAGGGATTTGCGAGGGGGTGCCGACGACCGAAGCGCTGCACCGGATCGAAGCAAGGCAAAGGGTGGAGGCGCCGGTGGCGGAACAGCTTTATGCAGTGCTGTTTGAGGGGAAACCGCCCAAGGCGGCCCTGCAGGCACTTCTGGACAGGGACCCCAAGTCCGAGGCGGGCTAGCAGATTCCGGGTTCGACGGGCGCACCGATCAGGGGAATATTACCCTTCAGCATGAAGGTCGGAAAATGGTTGCACACGAGGTTTCGGATTCAGGATCTGGATCGGAACCTGCACTTCTATAAGGAGGTGCTTGGCCTGAAGGAGATATCAAAAAGCACCTCGCCGAGAGGCAGCACCCTGGTATTCCTGCAGTCCGTTGCGGGCGGGGAGATGCTGGAGCTTTGCCACTATCCGGCCTCCGGCCCCGTGAAGTGCCCCGCTGACCTGGTGCACCTGGCATTTGAGGTCAAGGACTTGGACGCTTTCGGGAAGCACGCAGCGGCACTGGGTTACCCCTGGACCGACGGACCTACCGCCACATCGAGGGGAACGCGGTTCGCGTTCCTGGATGCACCGGAGGGATACGAGGTGGAAATCATCGAGCAAAAGAAGGAAGCAGCATGACCAGCCGTCCCTTGATCATCGCTCCCTCCGTGCTGGCAGCTGACCTGGGCCGGATTGAGGCCGAAGCGGAGCGCATCAAGGCCAGCGGTGCCCAGTGGGTACACATCGACGTGATGGACGGTCACTTCGTTCCCAACATTTCCTTTGGAACCAACATGGTGCAGACGCTGCGCAAGGTGATGGGGGATGTCACCCTGGATGTCCACCTGATGATCGAACAACCGGACCGGTATGCGCGGGATTTTGTGGAGGCAGGTGCGGACTGCCTCAACGTCCATCTGGAGGCGCGGCATACGGTGTCGCGCACGCTCGACTTGATCCAGGAGATGGGGTGCCGGGTGGGCCTGGCGATCAACCCGCCAACCTTGCTCAAGCACGCGGTGCCGCTCCTGCCCAAAATCCAACAGCTACTGCTGATGACCGTGAACCCGGGATTCGGCGGGCAAGCGTTCCTCTCGGAGATGCTTCCCAAAATCCGCGAGGCAAGGGAAGTGATCCTCCGGCAGAACTACGACGTAGACATCACGGTGGACGGGGGAATCGGCAACGACACCGCCCGCTCCTGCGTGGGCGCGGGGGCCAACATCCTTGTGGCGGGAACCTCGCTGTTCCGGCAGTCGGACCTGACCCAGGCCGTGGCGGACCTGAGAAGTTCCGCCCAGTCCGCCACCGTCTCGGGCTGAGCCCCGGATTATCCTTCATGGACCCCAAATTCATCCGCAACTTCTGCATCATTGCCCATGTCGACCACGGGAAGACCACCCTTTCCGACCGGTTGCTGCAGGCGACAGGGGCGATCTCCGACCGGGAAATGCAGGCCCAATTACTGGATTCGATGGACCTGGAGCGGGAGCGGGGCATCACCATCAAGGCTCACCCAGTGACGCTCAATTACACAGGCAAGGACGGGCAAAAATACCGGCTGAACCTGATCGACACCCCGGGACACGTGGACTTTTCCTACGAGGTTTCCCGCTCTTTGGCCGCCTGCGAGGGGGCCTTGCTGGTCGTCGATGCCGCCCAAGGGGTGGAGGCCCAGACGGTGGCCAACGTGCACCTGGCCCACAAGGAAGGACTGAAGCTGATTCCCGTGATCAACAAGATCGACCTTCCCAGTTCCGACATCCCGGGAGTAAAAAGGCAGTTGGAGGAAATTCTCGCGATTCCCGCCGAGGAGGCGCTTCTGGTGAGCGCCAAGACGGGACAGGGTATCTCCGAGGTGCTGGAGGCGGTGGTGCACCGGCTGCCAATGCCCAAGGGATCGGAAGGGGAGGAGTTGCGGGCGCTGGTGTTCGACAGCGTCTTTGACACGTACCGGGGGGTGATCGCCTATGTACGGGTGGTTTCCGGGGAGATCACCGCGGGAACGCCCATCCAGCTGATGCAAAGCGGGAGAAAATATGAGACCAAGGAGGTGGGTACGTTCAGCCCGAAACTGACTCCGGGCAAGCGACTTGGGCCGGGCGACACGGGCTACCTGGTGGCCAACCTGAAAACAACCGCGGAGATCGACATTGGGGACACTATCACGAACCCTCTCAAGCCGGCAAAGGAGCCCCTAGCCGGATTCCGGAAGGTTCAGCCGATGGTTTTTTCCGGAATCTATCCGATTAATTCGGCCGACTTCGAGAAGCTGAAACTTGCGCTGGGCAAATTGCAGATCAACGATTCGGCCCTCGTCTACACCCCGGAAAGTTCGCCTGCGCTGGGTTTTGGTTTCCGGTGCGGATTCCTCGGGTTGCTGCACATGGAGATCGTGCAGGAGCGGTTGGCACGCGAGTTCGCCATGGAAGTGATCTCGACATACCCAAGCGTCATTTACGAGGTGCACCTGACCAACGGGAAGGTGCTCAAAGTGGAAAACCCGGTGCAAATGCCGGATCCAAGCGTGATCGAAGAGATCCGCGAGCCGATGGTGACGGTTTACCTGTTGTGCCCCAACGAGAATATTGGGGATCTGGTGGCGATGGTGCGGGAAAAACGGGGGGAGGTGCGGAAGACGGAGTCTCTTGACGCCAAGCGCGTGATGCTGACCACGGAGATCCCGCTCAATGAAATCCTCGTGGACTTTAGCGACCGGATCAAATCGATCACGCGGGGCTACGGATCGATGGATTACGAGCACGGGCCGTACCATGCCAACGACCTGGTGAAACTCGAGATCCTGGTAAACGGCGAACCGATGGACGCCTTTTCCTGCATTGTGCACCGGGAAAAAGCGGCTTCGCGTGGCCGGGTGCTCACGGCAAAACTGAAGGAGGTGATCCCGCCGCAGTTGTTCAAGGTGGCGTTGCAGGCGGCCATTGGAGGAAAAGTGGTGGCACGGGAGGATGTGAAAAGCTTCGGAAAGAACGTGACCGCGAAGTGTTATGGGGGTGACATCACCCGGAAGCGGAAGTTGCTGGAAAAGCAGAAGGAGGGAAAGAAGCGGATGAAACAGTTCGGCAAGGTGGACATCCCGCAGGAGGCCTTCCTGCAGGTGCTGAAGGCATTCGGGGATTAACATGATTTTTTTCGGTCAGGCGCGGGCGGAACGGAAGCATCTCAAGGCGATCCAGCATTTCCTGCGAAAACGGTCGCGGTATGGACGGGATGTGCTCCCAGAAAAGACCGCAATGCGCCTCGATGAGGCCGAACGAATGGCCAAGGAGGCGCTGGGTTGGAGCACAAGTGCGGAGAGGAGGGGAGAGATATTAAGACGATTGGAGACCCATTTCGGTGACTTACTGCGAACCGATAAGCACCATGGTCGCAGGGAAAATGCGGAGGTGGCGCTGGTGGCAATCGCCCTGGCCCTGGGAGTGCGAGCCTACTTCCTCCAGCCATTCAAAATTCCGACCCACTCGATGCGACCGACCCTACTGGGGATCCTGACCGAACCGGAGAGTCAACCACCGCCCTCATGGCCGGTCCGGATTTTTGACTTGGTGTGGCGGGGAAAAAGCTGGCACCGGGCGGTTGCTCCCCGGGAGGGAACCATTGTTTCCGTGCGGGAGGGACAGCTTTTCGGGACGATCCCGTGGACCACCACGGAAATTGTGGCCGACGGGTGGACCGAAACCATCTGGACCGGCCTGAAGCAGTCTTCGGAAGATGGCAGCAGGATCATCAAGGCACGAGCAGGAGACAGGGTGAAGGCCGGAGAGGTGCTGGCCAATTTCAGCTCCACCAGCGGCGACCACCTATTCGTCAACAAAGTCCTTTATCACCTCAGGAAGCCGTACCGTGGCGAGACGTTCGTCTTCACCACCGACGGGATCGAGGGCATTGAATCCGGGCTACGGCTACGCGGGATTCAAGGCTCCCAATATTACATCAAGCGATGCGTAGCCTTGGGCGGGGACCAACTTCAGGTCCGCCCGCCCGTCCTTTGGATTAATGGGAAACCAGCCCAGGATTGGGCATGCCAGCGGGTGGCCGCCCAAAAGGACGGATACGGCGGATACACCTTGGGGCCAACATTTTTAACCAACCCGCAAGATTCCTATCAGGTGCCAGGCAAGGATTACTGGGCCATGGGCGACAACAGCGGGAACAGCTTTGACAGCCGCGGTTGGGGCCCTGTGCCCTCCAGGAGTTTGGTGGGAAAAGGTGCCTTTGTTTACTGGCCCTTCAGCAAGCGTTGGGGGCTGATTCATTGAGGCGCAAACCGCCCGAAGAAAAGATTCCCGGCACGACCACGGAAACCACTCTGCTTAAAGTCTCATTATATTTGTCGCACAATAAATATTGTATTAATTTTATTCTATCGCTCGAGCGAAACTTAAAAGCCTGCTAAGTCTTTGCCTAAGCTTTGCGATTGCCCTCGCCCGATGGCTGATCCTGTTTTTGGTCCCGGCAGGAAGCCGTCCAAAGGTGTTGGCATAGCCTTTCGGTTGGAAGATAGAATCATACCCAAACCCCCCGCTACCCGACTCCGCTTGGGTTATCCGGCCCCAAACCCGACCCGAGACTGAACCCAAAACAGCCCCGTTTTCCGCGATGACCAGGCAGGTCTCAAAATAAGCCTTCCTATGGCGGCCGGTTTTAGCCTTCAGAAGCCTTAAAAGTTTGGTGCGGTTGGACTGATCCGTGGCCCGAGACCCGGCAAAGCGGGCCGAACGTACCCCTGGCCGCCCACCAAGGGCAGGCACGACTAAACCGCTGTCATCAGCAAGAATAGGATGGTTCGGGAGAGCCCGACTCAAGGTGCAGGCCTTAAGGCGGGCGTTGGCGGCGAAAGTTTTCCCGGTTTCCCGGATTTCCGGAAAGCGAGGCAGGCCATGAAGGTCGCGGACCCGGCAGACGCTGCGAAGCAGTTGCGAGAATTCCCGGGTTTTTCCCCGGTTGCGGGTGGCGATCCACAGCAAGGGATTTTGACCAGGGGTTCGACTTGGCATGGGGATTGGAGTTTACTATCGCGCTTTGGGAACCATGCCAACCCGCGCCCCCTACCCATTCGCCGAGATTGAGCCCCGCTGGCAAAAAGCTTGGGCGGAGGCCCGCTGTTTCCGCGCGGCGCAACCGGGCGAACCGGGATCGGAAAGACCCAAGGCCTACATCCTCGACATGTTCCCCTACCCCTCCGCCGCGGGCCTACACGTCGGCCATCTGGAAGGATACACGGCGACGGACATCGTCGCGCGCTACCGGCGAATGCTCGGACAGAACGTCCTCCATCCGATGGGGTGGGACGCGTTTGGCCTACCGGCGGAACAGCATGCGGTCCAGACCGGCACCCATCCGCGGGTGACAACGGCGACAAACATCGGCAATTTTCGCCGGCAGATTCAGGCGATGGGCTTCAGCTACGACTGGGAACGGGAGATCGACACGACTGACCCGAAGTATTTCCGGTGGACCCAGTGGATTTTCCTCAAATTATATGAAAAGGGTCTGGCCTACGTGGCCGAGGCCCCAGTCTGGTACTGCCCTGCCCTGGGGACGGTGTTGGCCAACGAAGAGGTTCTGCCCACGGACGAGGGACCTCGCTCGGAACGCGGGAACCATCCCGTGGAACGCCGGCCGATGCGGCAGTGGATGTTGAGGATCACCGCTTACGCAGAACGTCTGCTCCAGGATCTGGACTTGCTCGAATGGCCGGAATCCCTCAAAGAAATGCAGAGAAACTGGATCGGCAAGAGCGAGGGCGCCGAGGTGGTTTTCTCGGTGGAGGGCTCCGGGGAGAAAATTCCCGTCTACACGACAAGGCCGGACACGCTTTTTGGGGCAACTTACCTGGTACTGGCGCCGGAACATCCCTTGATCTCCTCCCTCACCTCTCCCGATCGCAAGGCCGCCGTGGAGAAGTATGTCCGCGAGAGCGCTGCCAAAAGCGACCTGGAGCGGACGGAGTTGGCGAAGAAAAAAACCGGAGTGCCCATCGGTGCCACCGTGGTGAATCCGGTCCATGGAGAAAAAATCCCGGTCTGGGTGGCGGACTACGTGCTGGCTTCGTATGGAACCGGGGCAGTTATGGCAGTGCCGGCGCACGACGTAAGGGACTTTGAATTCGCCAGGGAGAACAACCTGGTTGTGCGGAAGGTCATCCGTCCGGATTCGGGCCCCTCACCGGACTGCTTCACGGAAGACGGCATAAATTTTGATTCTGGCTTCCTCGACGGCCTCAAAACGGCAAAGGCCAAGGCCGTAATTTCAGATTGGCTGGAAAAGAACGGGCATGGGCGCCGGCAGGTCCGATACAAGCTGCGGGACTGGCTCTTTTCCCGGCAACGTTACTGGGGCGAACCGTTCCCGATTGTTTGGAAGGGCGACCGGCACGAAGCGATCCCGGAAAAGGACCTCCCCCTCACCCTTCCCGAACTGGCGGATTTCCAGCCGATGGCTTCAGGAGAACCCCCGCTGGGCAAAGCAGAAGCCTGGAAAAAATTTCCCGACGGCCGGGTCCGGGAACTGAACACGATGCCGCAATGGGCCGGCTCCTGCTGGTACTACCTGCGTTTTTGCGATCCCGGGAACGACTCGAGACCGTGGAGCCCGGATGCAGAGAGGTACTGGATGGCCGGCGGAGGCGTGGATTTGTACGTGGGCGGGGCCGAACATGCCGTGTTGCACCTGCTCTATGCGAGGTTCTGGCATAAGGTGCTTTTCGACCTCAATCTGGTTTCCCATCCGGAGCCGTTCCGGCGACTGGTGAACCAGGGCATCATCCTGGGGGAGGACAACCGGAAGATGTCGAAATCACTCGGCAATGTGGTCAGTCCCGACGAGGTGATCCGGGAACACGGGGCGGACGCCCTGCGGGTATTCGAGATGTTCCTCGGTCCACTGGAGCAGATGAAGCCTTGGAGTTCCAAAGGAATGGAAGGGGCCGTCCGTTTCCTTAGTCGGGTATGGAGACTGGTTTGCGAGGAGACAGATTCCGGCGAGTGGGCCACCTCCCCTGCCCTCGCGGACACGGCTCCGGCAACGGAAACGGTGCGGGCTTTGGCCAAAGCCACCGCTAAGGTGACGGAGGACCTGGAGAAAATCCAGTTCAACACGGCGATCTCGGCCCTGATGGTGCTGGTCAACCATCTCACCGGACTGGAGAAGCGCCCGAAATCTGCGGTTCTGCATCTGGCAAGACTGTTGTGCCCTTTCGCGCCACATCTGGCGGAGGAGGTGCACGCGAGGCTGGGGGGAAACGGGTTGGTAAGCGTGGCGGCGTGGCCAACCTACCGGAAAGAGGACCTGCAGGAGGAAGCCTTCGAACTGGCCGTACAGGTAAACAGCAAGCTGCGGGGACGCCTCACGGTGCCGAGCCAAGCAACCAAGGAGGATGTGGAGCGCTTGGTGCGGGCACATCCGGATCTTGCCTCATGGACAGGGGGTAAACCCGTTCAAAAGATGATCCTGGTCCCGCGCCGCCTGATGAATCTGATCGTGGAATGAGGCCCTTTCTCCTTCTGCGCCGGGAACGGAAGGTCCTTCTCGTCGCCGGCCTGCTGATTCTCGGAATTTCCCTTTTTCTCGGGCTGTTTCGCGCCTCTTGACCCGTGGACAACCAGCCACAAATCGGTCATAATAATGAGACTATGGCCCATTTATCCATGGAGCTTGCCATTGCCAAACTTCGGCAGGAAAATCCGCAGTTTGCACCCGCTGCCTATCACTTTGTCCGTCGGGCTTTGGACCACTCGCTCCGCCAATTAAAACGGGCGGATGCGGCCCGACCGGCCCACGTCAGCGGCAAGGAGCTGCTGGAAGGGTTCCGGGACCTCGCTTTGGAGGAGTTTGGCCCCATGGCCAAGATGGTGCTGGAGGACTGGGGAGTCACGCGGTGCGCCGAGGTGGGAGAAATTGTTTTCCAGCTGGTGAGCCTGGGTGTTTTGGGGAAGAGTGAGGACGACCGGATGGACGATTTCGCTGAGCTTTGGTCCTTTTCGGAGGCGTTTGATATCCCCTTTCGCCCCCGCGATGAGGACTCCTCCCGGATCCAGCCAGGCATGCGAAACTCCCCAACTGCCCCCACCAGGACAACCCGGAAGCGTCCGGGGAAAAGTCCCGCCCCATCGCCCAAGGGATAATCAGGCACTATGGCCGAGATTCAGGGGTCCAATCCGGCAACCGCGTCAGAAACAACGCGGAAGTTTGTCCAGTTCATCATGGTGCAAGCCCAGAACATCCTTTACGTGCTGGGTCGCATTCCCACCCCTGAAGGTGAACGCCTGCCGCCCAACCTGCAGGCAGCCAAGATGCTGATCGATCATCTGGAACTGATCGACATCAAGACCCGGGGCAACCTGAATGAGCAAGAGGACAAGATCCTGAAAAACGCCCTGCAGCAGGTGCAAATGGCGTTTGTGGAGGCCAGTGGAGGAACACCCTCATCGATGATGCCTGACCGGGGCCCCCAGATGGAGATACCCGAGTTCGAGGAAGAACAGGAACCGGAAGAGTCCCCTGCCCCGAGACTGGAAAAAGCCGGCCCGGGAACCTCCGCGCCGCCAAGGTCGGAACCGTCGGAGGAGAAAAAGAAATTTTTCAAGAGCTACGGATGAGGCGTGCCTTCCCCTTGATACTGCTGATTGCGGCAAACCTTTGCGCCCAATCCACCAATTCGGTGACAGGGTCCGGGGGCCGTCCCGGCTTGTGGAACTGCAAATTTGCAGACGGCAACTACTACTCGGTTTCCCTCATGGCGATTGATTCGGTCAGCCAGCACGAATATCTGCTCGATGGGGCCATGCGGGTGGTGGAAGTGACCGTGGCGACCCGCGGATCAACCCAAGCCAGGTTTTATGTTCTCGAGAAACCTTCCACCTCGACGGGCTCCCTGCCCGGCCAGAGCATCGCCGACGGCATCGGGCGGGCCACCGAGGAAATCGTTTCCCGGGGTCCGGGCGCACTGAAAGCCGCCACCAATTCCGTGGTGAAAAAATTCCCGGAAACCAGCCACGCCAAAATCATCGAGTACCGGATCTCCAGCCGGGAATCCCTGACCAAACTCTTTCAGCATCTCCTCAATCGGTGGCAGGGGCGCTCCTCAGACGATACCTACGACGTGTCCGATTAGGCTTAGCGACCCGGTGGGGCAAACAGGGAGTTAAGAATTTGTCCTGCGGCTTTGGCCGCATCCCCCCCCTGGGATCCTGCGGCATTTTCAAGAATCTGCGCCCCCGTACGGACCGCCGTTCGAGCCATGGCGGCAGTCAGTTTCGCCTGTAGGTCGTTCTGGGGCTGGTCCAGGGTTCCATAAAGGCTGACGGGTTCCACCAGATAACCGTTCTCTTCCCGTCGGAAACACTCGCCTCCGGTCAGGGCGTTGACTTTTGCCCCAAGTCCTTTCTCGAGCCCAAGGAAGACCTGTCCGGTGAGCTTGTTCCCGGTGATTCGGGCCTGTCCATTGGCCCTCAAAAGCCCCGGAGCCTCCGCCTCCATGCGTTGGATGTCATAGATGCCGGGTTGCATCGACCACTGGGCGCGTGCGGTGGTCAGGGGACAACCTCGCAGACGAGGTTCCCCGGTGATGGCCGCCAAAAGACCCAGGACTGTTTCCGAGCCCTTCCCCGGCTCGAGACGTGCCTCCACTAGGTTGACCTGCCCCTGCCCGACAACACCCCCATCGCGCAGCTCTTGAAGGACAAAATCCCCGGAAACCTTGGCGGGGATTTCAAATAAACCCAAACCGATCCTCCCTCCAGGTAGCGCCCATTTTTCCCAGTTGATGCGCCCTCTCGCTTGAGGGACTTTTCCCGGCGTGTATTCCCCGGAGGCCTGCAGTCCCCCTCCCTGCGGTGATCGTGCATCGAGGGCGGTAAGATACACCGTGGGATCGGCGTACCGGACTTTGGCAGAGACAATTTGCAGGACTCCGACCCACGCGAGCGGGGCCGAAATCTCCCCGCCCTGGAATTCCAAATCGGCCGACTGTTTGGCCGGTCGAAGGGTGATCTTCAGATTCTTGGCACCCCACCCTTGGGATGCCGGACAGGGTTTCACCGAAAAAGACCCTACCTCCACCTTGCCGACCTGCACCTCCCGGAAAAGTTCGGAGGAACCCGGCTTGGGCGAAGTCGCCACTTCCCCGGATTCCGGCAGGGCTTGCGGGCGCGTACCGGGGGCAAGGGTCAGGGTATCGATGGTGATTTCGGGAAAGCGGAGAATCCGGTCCAGCAAGAGCCTCGGGGAAATCCCTGTCCGGACTTCCTGAAAATTCCACAGCCAGGGGCCGGCAGCCTCCGGACGACTGCGGAAACCGGCGGAGTACACATTGAAGGAGGACCACTCAAGAGGCTCCAACTCCCCTTCTGTTTTGAGCAGACTGGAAAGCTGCTGCGAGGCGATCCTTCGAAAGTCGGCACCCTCCAGCCACCGCACCACCGCAAGGGGCAGGAAAACGGCTGCCAGTACGGCACTCACCAGAAGAATTCCCAGTCCCGCCCATAGCCACCACCAACCAAGGCGCCGCCTGGATCCGGAAGTGCCGCTCATCGAAGCCTTTCTATGGGATTTTCCAGCCGGATTGGAGACTTTTTCGTCGTTGCCTTCCCCGCTGATGTAAGGATTCTTTGGGACGTGCTCTCCCTTGATTCCCTGGAACTGTCCCTGCCTGCATCAGAACGCCCCCTTTTGTCCGACATCAACCTTCATCTTCCGGGAGGTCATTTTGGCGCCATCGTGGGCCCCTCCGGCTGCGGTAAAAGCACCCTCCTGAAAACCATCGCGGGAATCCTGCCTCACACGGCAGGCACCATCCGCTGGGGCGGAAGGAATCTGGATGAGAGGGATCTCGCCCCGCACGAGCTCGGCTACGTGCCCCAGTTCACCTGCGCCCAACCACGTTTGACGGTCCGCGAAAACCTTGCCTACGCCGCGCGGCTGAGACGGTCCGGAAGTGCGGCGGAAATCGCCGAGCTGGTCGAACAGATTGAAGCGGAAACCGGGTTAACCGATCTACACGACCGCCGGGCCGGCGTTCTTTCCGGGGGTCAACTCAGGCGCTTGGGGTTGGCCATGGAATTGACCACCTCACCGAGTCTTTTTCTCGCGGACGAGGTAACCAGCGGACTGGACCCCAAGTCGGAGGAGGAAATCACCCTTCTGCTGCAGGGGCTAGCCAGACAACCGGGGCGCCTTGTTCTTTTGGTCACCCATAGCCTACGATTCTTGGACCAGTATGATTCCATCACCGTCCTTACGGGAGGACGACTGGCCTTTTGTTCCCGGCCCACGGATTTGTGCGGCTACTTTGGCGCAAACTCCCCGGAGGAGATTTACCCGCTGCTTGCCCAGCGTGATCCGGCCAATTGGGGAGAGGAATGGGTTTCCTCACCGGAGGAGCTCGGCTTTGAGGCGGAAGCGGTCGTGGAGGAGATTGCCACGGAGATGACCCGCCCGGAAACAGGCGTCTCCGCCCAATTGCCAGGTCTGGTTTCCCAGACGACCACCTGGTTCGGCCGTCGCTTGAAACTTTTTTTTCGAGACCCCGCCCAAGCGGTATTGCAATTGGCCCTTCTTCTGGTCTTCCCTGCCGTAGTGACCCTTTTTGCCTGGAATGGCCTTCCCAATGTCAAAAATATGACCATGAGCCCCGCCACGAACGCTTTCCAACAGCTCAAGGACGCGCTGGATTTTACCTCCCAGTCCGCAAAGATCAGCACGCTGGTCAGCGGGCTGGCCATGTTTCAGGTCATCTTGTTGGCTTTGATGGGATCCAATAATGCCGCCCGTGAGGTGGTCGGGGACCGGGCGATCCTGGAAAAGGAAAAGCTCGCCGGTCTGCGTCCCGCGGCGGCCCTTTTGGGTATGATCGGGTTTTTGTCGCTGCTCGTCCTGGTCCAGTCAGGGTGGATGACCCTCTTTGTCCGCGCGGTTGGTCAATTTCCGGGGGATCTTTTTGCCCAGTTCCTCCCCTTTGCCCTGGTCACAGCGGCGGTGACTTCCCTTTGTCTTGGCATTTCCAGTTGGACATCCTCCAGCGAGCAGGCGTCCCTGGGGAGCCTTTATCTGGTCGGTTTTCAGCTACCCCTTTCCGGCGCCATCCTGGCCCTCCCCGAGGTTTTGGGATGGGTGGTTCGTCCCTGGATTAGCGCTTATTGGGCGTGGTCGGGGTATCTGCAAACCCTCAGGGACACCCGCTTTTACGATCTGGTGCGAGCGGTCACGGAAACACCGCTCGCTGGAAGCGAGATTTCCGCCTGGATGCTGACTCTTCATCTCGTCCTTGGACTGATTTGCGCCTTTTTCGGAATCCGGCGAAGCGACTGGCGATAATTTGCCCCGTGGGGGGCTTTTCCCATAGGATATCGCCTAATGAGCCGTCGAGCCCACCGCAAACCTTCCCCCGCACTTTGGTTGGCGTTCTTTGCCGCATTCTCCCTTTTGGGCGGTTTGGGTGCCTTTTTCTTCCAGAAGGACGGTGATCCATACCGCACCGTGGAGCGCCTGAAACCGGAAGATTATTATGAAAACGCCAACAGCCTGAAAGGCAACACCTACCAAGTGGAGGGCATCATCGCCAACTCCCTCGGCTGGAGTCAGGAAAAGGGCCGTCTATTCAGCTTCCGGGTGCAACATGGCGGCAGGGACCGGCCTTTGCCGTTGCTCATCCCGCCACGCTTTCGCGAGATTAACCTGCAAAAAGGGCAGAAATACCGACTGAAAGTGCGCGTGAATGATGCGGCTTTGCTGGAAGTGGAGGAGATGAGCAAGGCATGAACAGGCGGATTTTCGCTACGGTGGTTTTTACCTGCCTATGCGGCAAGACCGCGTTGACACAAAACCCCCTGAGCATCCCGGAATCCTCCCCCGCAACCCCGGTCCAAGGTGGATCGCCGAAGTTGGCCCAATCCAAGGAAGGAGGCGGTTTTCTGGGCAAGGACATTCCCTCCTTCGATCCCGGCAGCGAGGTGATGGCCTGGGACGGAAAAATCTGGAATGTGCAGGATCAGCGGGTTTTTCGGGCCCGCTTTGAGAAATACCTGAACTCTGAAGAGGAGACCGGGGAGGATGCAAAAAAATATCGGGATCGCATGAAAACCATGCTGGATCTCCTCTCTCCCGCCAAGGCCTCCAAGGAAAACTTCCGAAAAGCCTGGGCCATACTCCCGCAGGCCTCGGAATACGAGCCCGATGCCGGACTATGCAACTCACTCGACGATGCCATTTACGGGGTTTTGATGGCCCAGCGCGAGGTGACGAAGATTGACGACCAAAACCGCACCTTGGCTCAGCGGAAGGATACGCTGGAGTGGAATTCCCGCTTCGCCGCGGACAGCGGCCTGCTGGGGCCTGCGCCGAAAAACCCGGCTGCGGCCGAGCAGTGGAATAAGGAACAAGCCCTGAAGCGTGACATGAAAATGCAGCCCCTGCTCACCGAGCTCGGCGAGGTCAACGCCTCCATTGCCGGCAATCGCGTCAAAAAGGAAGCCCTGCGCCTCCAGGCGAAAATCGAGTTCCAAGTCCTGATCGCCCAGCTCTTCCTGCAGCGAAGGTTCGAGCACGTCCTGTTGGCAAACCGTTTTTACCGGACCCTTTTCGGGGACGGAGACAGCCAGCTGAGGGTTGCCGATGATTACGCCGCCAATCAGTCGGACAAAAACAAGGAATCCTTCGGGGATATTTCCAAGCTTCCAAAAACCATCGGTCAACTGGATGCCCTGGCCAACGAAGCCATCCGGGATGTGCGGGAGGGCGTGGAGGCTTTCTCCTTTTTGCTGGAAAAAAACGAACTGAAAAGCGCCTCGGAAAGGCTCAGCGAGGCCTTTGTGGTGGGCGAGTATCTTCCCGAGATTAGGCTCCTTCCCCGGACCAAAAAACGCCAAGTCATCGAATTCACCCAGAAATCCAACCAGTTGCTTTCCTCCCTTGAGGTCAAGGACTACGAACGCGCCGCTGCGCTCGTGCGGGAGCTGGAATCCATCAGCAGGGATTTTGACAGTGCTAAGCCCATGGCGGCTATTGAGACCGCCCGCACCGTCAGCGCCCTCCATCTCGCCAAAGCCCGGGCCGCCGCATCCTCAGGCGACCGCACCACTCTCGAAAACGAATTAAGGTCCGCCACGGAGATTTGGCCGCGTAACCCAGCCTTGGCCGAGGTGTCCGGCGCGATCTTCAGTCAGACCGATGTACAGCAACAGGCCCTGAATGATTTCGACCGTTTGTATGCACAGAAAAATTTCCGTCAAATCTATGAGGACAAGGTTCGTTTTATCGCTGCCACCGCCCTTGATCGCGTGAAGCAAGAAAAGCTCAAGCAGGTGCTGGATCAGGTTCAGCTGGCGGAGGCAGCCCTGCTACGCGCCGCGGAACTTGCGAAGCGAGGGGATTCCGCGGGCGCCTGGGAAAGTGTGGAGCGGGGCTTTTCCGATTACCCGGATGATCCCAAGTTAAACCAGGCCAGGGCAGAATTCACGACCAAGGCCGCAGAATTCGTCCGCAGCATCCGTACCGCTCAGGAGATGGAGCGGAAACAGCAGTGGGGCTCGAGCTTGGCCTGGTACCTTCAGGCGCAGGAAGACTATGCCAGCAGTGAAATCGCCCAAGAAGGCATCCTCCGTCTTTCATCAAAAATCATGGAGCCGTAAAGGAATTCCGGGCCGCCTTCCGGACCCCCAATTCCTGGTAATTCAGCTTTTTTTTGGCCCCCTGCCTCCCGGTTGTTTCTCCCTTCCCCGCCAGATCCAGCGCAAGGGGGATCCCTTCAAGCGGAAAACCTCTCTCACCCGGGCACCAAGATACCTCTCGTAGTCTTGGTTCATCAGCGCCGGCTGGTTCACGAAACCCAGTACCGTGGGAATCGGTCCATCCACCTGTGTGGCATAATAAATCCGCAGCCGCTTGCCCCCTTTGGCGGGAGGCGCTTTTCGCTCCATGGCCTGGGCCAGGACGCGGTTCAACTCTCCCGTGCCAAGTTTAAGCGAACGGTTGCGGATTCCCTCCGCCACTGCCTCACCCAAACGTTCCAACCCCGTGCGTTGTAAGGAACTAAAAAAAACCACCGGTACCTCGGGCAGGAAGAAGAGCTTTTGCCGCAAGGCCTCCTCATAGTTCGCAAGAAACTTCCTGGCGCGGGTTTCCGCCCCGCCTTGCCGCACCAGATCCCATTTGGTCACGGCCACCACGCAGGGTCTCCGAGCCTTCTGGATCAACCCCGCCACCTTTTTTTCCACCAGCCCCACCCCTTCCACCGCATCAACCGCGAGAATGGCCAAATGACAGCGGTCGATCGCGTGGGCGGTGCGCCCACCCATGATCTGCTCTAACGGGTCATGCACCCGGCGTCTTTGACGGAGCCCGGCAGTATCAATGAAGGTGACGGGCAGGCCGCAAATCTCCGAGTCCACGTCGACTGCATCCCGGGTGGTTCCAGCCAGCGGGTTCACCATGGTCCGGGCCTCCCCAATCCAGGCGTTTACCAGGGATGATTTTCCGGCATTGGGACGCCCCACCACCGCGATCCGGGTCCTCTCCGTCCGCACCATCTCTTCCTGCGGCCACCCTGCCCCGATTCCTTCCAGGAGGGATTCGATACCCAGCCCGTGCTCCGCGGAAACGGGATGTCCCGGCCCGAAACCGAGCTTAGCGAACTCCCCCGCCCTGCTCGCCGAAGAGCCTGGGTCCATTTTGTTGACTACCAGCGTGACGGCGGCTCCTGCACGGCGCAGGCGCTTGGCCACCTCGGTGTCCAACACCTGGAGTCCTTCCTTTCCGTCCACCACGAGAAGGACCCGGGTGGCTGCCGCAATCGCCAAATCCACCTCCCTTTCCACTGCCTCCTCAAGACCGGAACCGTCCTCCAATCCCAGCCCACCTGTGTCCATCAGGGTGAAGGGCCGACCCTCCCAATTGGCGTCCGCGACGAGCCGGTCCCGCGTCACACCCGGGCGGTCGAAGACCAAAGCGATCTTTTTGCCGCAAATGCGGTTGAAGAGGGCACTTTTGCCAACGTTAGGGCGGCCGACGATGGCCACCACCGGGCGGTGGGATTTAACCCCGTCCGGGTTCACCATAACTGCTCGCATGCAGGAGTTTCCATCCTCGCGTGAGATAAACACCAAGGGACACCACCGTCATGAACCCCGCCAGGACTAGGAACACCTTCGCCAGGACATGAACTGGGAAAAGAAGGCCAAATGCCACCACGTTGATCTGCAAGAAGGTGCAGACCTTTCCGGTCCAGTGCGGCCGGACAAAGTGGTAGTTGTGAAGCAAGGTTCCCACCAGGACCGTTCCTGCAACCAGGATCAGATCCCGGCTGACCACCAGGATTGGAAACCACGTGGGTAACTTGCCCAGGCCGGATACCCCGACGGTGCCCAGCAGCACGATGGACGTGACCAAGAGAAGCTTGTCGGCGATGGGATCGAGAATTCTGCCTAGCTGGCTTTTTTG
>DFCD01000129.1 GCA_002366885.1 Verrucomicrobia bacterium UBA3063 | reverse complement strand
CGGATCTGGTGATCGCCCTCAGTCGCGCCGCGGCGGCGGTCGGGGCGGATGGTCTCCTCGTGGAGGTGCATCCCAACCCGGCTAAGGCGAAAAGCGATGGCCAGCAACAGCTGGACCTCGAGGGCATCCGGCGATTGGCGGAGGAGCTCGCCCCCTTCACGAGGGCGGCGGGTCGCGCGGGATGAATCCGAAGCGCAAGCCGGCCGCATCCCCTCGTCAGCGGGTGCTGGTGATCGACGACGAGAAAGACGTGGCTTACTCCTTTCAACGGGTCCTCGCGGAGGAGCCGGTGGAGGTGGTTGGGGTGACCGGGGGGCAGGAGGGCCTGAGGCAGTTGCGCAAAAAAACGGCGGATCTCGTGCTCCTCGATGTGCGCATCGGGGAGGAGAACGGCCTGGAAATCCTGCGGGAAATCCGCAGGGAGCATCCCCGGCAGTTGGTCATCGTGATGACCGCCCACGGCACCGCCCAGACGGCGATTGAGGCCATGAAACACGGGGCCTTCGATTATCTTCTCAAGCCATTCGATGTGCCGGAGTTGCTTGCCGTCCTCCGCCGCGCCCTGCAGACCGCCGCTTCCATGGAGGAATTGACCGCGGTTGCCCCCGGAAAAAAAACGATGGCGGATCCCGGGCCCGTTCCCGGGCTGATTGGCACCTCCGGCTCCATGCAGCGAATTTACAAGCTGGTGGGGCAGGTGGCGCGGTCCGATGCCACCGTGCTGCTGATCGGGGAGAGCGGGACCGGCAAGGAGCTGATTGCCCGGGCCATTTATGCGAACAGCCCGCGGGCGGCGCGGCCCTATGTGGCCATCAACTGCGCCGCGATTCCCGACACCTTGCTGGAAAGCGAACTGTTCGGGCACGAACGGGGCGCCTTCACCGGGGCGCTCACCCAGCGGATCGGCAAGTTTGAACGGGCGGACGGCGGGACCATCTTCCTCGACGAGATTGGTGACATGCCGCTGGCCCTGCAGGCCAAGCTGCTGCGAATTTTGCAGAACGGGGAGTTTCAGAGGCTGGGCGGGGACCAGACCCTGAGGACGAAGGTCCGGGTGATTGCCGCCACCAACAAGGATCTGGCCGCGATGGTGAAGGAAAAGGCCTTCCGGGAGGACCTTTTTTACCGGCTGAACGTGGTGATGATCCAGTTGCCGCCCCTGCGGGAGCGGGCGGAGGATATTCTTCCGCTGGCGGATTATTTCCTGCAACGGGAGGGAAGGGAAAGACGGCTCAAGTTTTCCGCGTCCGCCAAAAAGGCCCTGTTGGCCCACGGTTGGCCCGGAAACGTGCGGGAACTGGAAAATACTGTCCAGCGGGCGGTGGTCTGTGTGACTTCCGATACCATCCAGCCCGGGGACCTTTCGGCGGAACTCGCCGCCACGAACCCGGTTTCCGGTGCGGGAGGGGACTGGTGGGACTCCCTGAAAGCCTCGGCCCAGGAGGGGGATCTTCTCGGAGTGGCGGAAAAAATGCTTCTGGAAAAAGCCCTGCAGGAATCGGCCGGCAATGTGAAAAAGGCGGCGGAGATCCTTGGGATCAGCCGCACGGCCCTGCGCACACGGATTTTACGGCATGGCCTCAAGACCGCGACGGAGTGAGGTTCCCGCCAAACGGGCAAGGGGCTTGGGCAGCGGGGAGGTGAAGCGGAGCTCTTCGCCGGTGACCGGATGGCGGAAGCGAAGAAAGGAGGCGTGCAGGGCCAGACGGCCGGCGGGATCGGTCTTGGCCCCGTACTTTTCGTCGCCCACCACAGGACATCCGGCGTGGGCCAACTGCACCCGGATTTGGTGGCGACGTCCCGTTTCCAAGGTGAGTTCCACCAGGGATCGCCGGGGGCTCAACTGAAGAACCTGATAGCGGGTGACGGCATGGCGGGTGCGGTCGGATTTGGGGCGGACGGCGACATGATGGGGGTTGGTTTCGTCCAGATCCGATTCCAGGGTGCCTTCGGGCCGGGGCAACCTTCCTTCCACCACGGCTTCATATTTTTTCTCGAACCTGTCCCAATGGGACTGCAACGCCTCCTTGGCTGAGGCGGTCTTGGCGAAGACCATCAGGCCGGAGGTTTCGCGGTCGAGCCGATGGACAATCCAGACGCGCTCGCGGGAACGCGGGTGTTTGTGTCGGAGATATTCGGTGAGCTGGAAATAAGCCGTTTTCTCAGGCTCCGCCGGGCTGGAGATGCTCAGCAACCCCTCCGGTTTTTCCACCACCAAAAGATGGGCATCCTCGAAATAAACCTTCAGGCCGGAGGAAAGGCGGGTTTTGGGTGTGGCGAAGCGGTCCGTCCGCACGGCCACCTGGTCCCCCGGTTGGAGCGGATGGTCAAACTGGCTGACGGGCCGACCGTTGACGGTGATGGCCTGAAACTTCAGCCAGGTGCGGATCTGCTTCCGCTTTTCCCCGGGCCAGGCGGTAAAGAGCCCGGCAAGAAGCGGGCCGGGTATTTTCACCAGAAAAGACCGGCTCATTCCGCAAGGGTGGCGGAAAAAATGGCGGGTTCGAGTCCGCTTTGGCCGCGCGATTTGCTTTCTTCGCTTCGTTGATCGGCATTAGATTGGGGCATGCGGATTCTTTTTTTGGGTGATGTGGTCGCGGAACACGGGCGGGAGGCGGTTCGCGACGTCGTTCCCAAGCTCATCGAGGAGTTTGCCCCTGATTTCATCGTCCTGAACGGCGAAAACGTGGCCGGAGGGAACGGGATTACCCCCAAATTGGCCTACGATCTTTTTCGGGCCAAAGTGGATGTGATCACCCTAGGGGATCATGTTTGGGACCAGAAGGAGATCTTCAGCTTTTTTGCTGAGGAGCCGCGCCTGATCCGGCCCTTCAACTTTCCCTCCACCTGCCCGGGGAAGGGGTGGATCGTGGTGAACGGAAATGGAAAAAAGCTCGGCGTGATCAATGCGATGGGCCGTACCTACATGAAGATCGATGTCGACAACCCGTTCCTGCTGATCGATCCGGTGATTGAGGAAATCCACCGGGAGACCCGCGCCATCCTGGTGGACTTTCATGCCGAGACCACGTCGGAAAAGATCGCCTTCGGCCATGCCATGGATGGCAAGGTTTCCGCGGTGGTCGGCACCCACACCCATGTCCAAACCGCCGACGAGAAACTTCTGCCCGGCGGCACGGCCTATATCACCGATGTCGGCTTCTGCGGGGCACACGATTCCGTGATTGGCCGGGAGAAGGGTTCGATCATTGACCGCTTTAAGACCCTCATGCCGGTCAAAATGCACCTGGCCAGCGGCGGGGTGCAGGTGGACGGCGTGGTCATCGATGTGGACGAGGGCACCGGCAAGGCCACCGCCATCGAGAGGATTCAGCGTCCGCGGTGAGCCGACCCGAACCCCTGTCCGTCTCCGCGCTAACCGCGCGCATCAAGGATCTTCTTGAGGAGCAGGTGGGCGAGGTGTCCGTCGCCGGCGAAATTTCCAACTTCCGTCGCCAGGCCTCGGGTCACTGCTACTTTACCCTGAAGGACGAGGGATCGCAGATCCCGTGCGCGCTGTTCAAGGGCTCGGCGGCACGGTTGGGACT
>DFCD01000027.1 GCA_002366885.1 Verrucomicrobia bacterium UBA3063 | reverse complement strand
AAGCGGATCGACCGGCTGGTGGCGCCCCTCAAGGACGTCTTTAGCGCCATCTTCTTCACCTCATCCGGCATGCTGATCAAATTCGATTTCCTGAAAGAGGGTCCTGGCACGGTGGTTTGGATCATGCTGCTGGTCGTCGTCGGCAAAATCATTTTCAGTTCGCTCGGAGCCTTGCTGGGAGGATGTGACCTAAGGACCGCCACGCGGGCGGGGTTTAGCCTGGCCCAGATTGGCGAATTTTCCTTCATCATAGCGGGGTTGGGGATGACGCTCGGGGTGATGAGCGAGCGGTTGTATTCCATCGCCGTGCTGGTTTCGGCGGGCACGACCCTGACCACGCCGTACCTGATTTCCGGATCCGGAGCCGCGGCGGGTTGGCTGGAGCAAAGGGGCCCTTTGTGGTTCACCGAATTTTGGAAAACCTACCAATCCTGGCTGAGAAGCTTCGGAGCCACCTCACGGGAAAAACACCGGATGGCCTGGGGTTTTATCCGCAAGCTGGCGGGCCAGTTGATGCTGCAGCTGACCCTCATCTCGGCCTGCCTGCTTTCCGCCGCGGCGTTATGGCGCACGTATGGGGATCGTTTTCCGGATCGGTTTGCCGTGGCGGATTGGGGAGCCCCCCTTTTCTGGGCGGGAGGAGCCTTGTTGGCGTTGCCGGTGGTGGTGGCATGGATTCGAAAGTTCCTCGCCCTGGGGGTTCTGGTCTCGGAAGTGACTTTTCCAAGGGCGGATCAGTTGAGTGCCCGGAAGCTGGCCCAAGGCCTGTTTTTGGGAATCGGATACCTTTTTTTTGCCTTATGGCTTATCCTCTTGAGCGCGCCCCTGTTGCCGACCGGCAAACTTCTCCTGGGTCTGTTTGGTTTGGCCGCCTTGCTCGGTGGGTTAGCGAGAAAAAGGCTCGTGCGGATATACTCGCAGGGGCAGGCCAAGATTCGCGAGACCTGGGAGACCCCGCCGGACCAAGATGGGCTGAATCTGCCCGGCGAATCGACCGTGCACGTGCATCAGATCGATCCCCGGTCGCCGCTGATTGGCAAGACCCTAGCGGAAACCGGCCTACGGAAAAAGACCGGGGCCGTGATTGTGGCGATTGAACGAAAGGCAAGAAACATGGTTTCGCCCGGACCCGAGACGGCTTTGGAGGAGGGTGACCAGTTGTTTGTGTTTGGGGAAAAAGAACAGATCCGGGCGGCGGACGAATATCTAAGACGGGAGGGGGCGACGGAGGTTTAGCGGCGGGAACGCGCCCCCGGACGGGTGCGGTACCAGTGAAAGAGGGAGAGTTGGGCCAGACCCCGGGCGGGGCCGAACTGCTGTTGCGACCAAGCTTCCCATTCCCCGGGGCGCAGGGCCCGGCGTCGTCCGGGAAAATAGAGGTGATGCAGCAAACGGGTCACCCAGACATCCACGGGAAAAGCGTCCCACCGTCCGTAGGCGTAAAGGAGAACACACCGGGAAATCTTGGGGCCGACTCCGGGGAGTTGCTCGAGATGTTCCGCGGCCTGCTCCGTGGGCCATCGGTCCGGGATCTGCAACCGCTGAGGTTCTTGGGCGAGGATCTTGGCCGTGGCGGCCAGATGTTTGGCGCGGTACCCCAACTGACATTGACGAAGCGCTTTTTCTCCTGCCTTGGCGAGGCGCTGCGGCGATGGAAAGTTGCGCTGGGGACCCCCAAAAAACCGACGAAGGCGTTCGTTGATCTGGCGGATCTGGACAATCTGTTTGAGCGAGGAGCAGATAAAATTGGCGAGACATTCCCAGGGGTCTTCGCGAAGAGGACGGAGTCCGGGAAAAGCCTCGCGGGCCCTGGGAAGCCACGGATCCTGGCGGCAGGGAACAAGGAGAGATTCCAGATCGAGGTCGAGGCTCAAATATTGTTCCAGCCGGAACGGTGAGAGAAGTGGGTTATTCCAGATTAGTTGGCGGTGCTTGACCATCAAGGTAACCGGCATTCCTTGAATCCATCCCGTGAAGTTTCCGGGGGAAGTCTCGTTCCAGCAGAACGACTGACCACCGAGCAGCGTGGAGGCCAGGTCCAGCGGAACGGAGAGTTGCAGGGCAGGCATGGTGGGGAAAAGCTTAAGGCCTGATGAGGGGGGTCAAAAGCAGAGGATGAAGAACCCGTGGGCAATTTGCCTGTTTGCGGTCGGCCTCCTGGTGGCCAGGTCTCCTTTGGCGCAAACCGAGGATGAGTCGGCGCAAAAGGCGGAGGCGGTCTCGGAGGGGGTTCGCGCCACCGAACCGCACGGTGAGCCGGTTCGAAAGGCCGAGCGGGCGGTGAAACCTCCCACCAACACCGGGGCTCCCATCCGTCCCGGCGAGCCCGTTCGGGTGGCGGTGGAGTCCCCCAAGGAAGGGGAAGTGATGCCGTGGGAAACCGTGGATGTGTTTGTCCGCTCGGAGAATTATTCCATCGGGGAGGGGGGGCACCGGCTGCAGGTGATCGTCGACAATGGCTCGCCAATCGAACATGGAAATGACCTCAAGCCGGTGGTGTTGCACGGGCTGGCACCGGGCGCCCACGTCCTGCGGGTCTATGCGGTCAAACCGGACGGAAAAATGTTGGCCGATCCGGAGGCCAGTGCCCGGGTCAATTTTTATGTGCGGCGGCAGGACTTTTCCAATTTTCAACCCTGGGACCGGCCCTATCTGACGGTGAATCTTCCCCCTGATGGGATGGTTTTTCCGGATTCCGAGGGCAAGGTGTGGCTGGATTTCCGGGCCCACAATGTGACTTTGGCCAAAGAGGGACACCGGGTGCGCTTTCACCTGGATGGCGTGGAGACCATTCTGCCGAACGGGGATCCTTATGCGTGGACAGGTCTTTCCGAAGGGCGTCACCGCTTGGTGGTTGATTTGATCGATGAAGACGGGGACCCGGTTGCGGAGATTTTTGCCCGGGTGGAGCGGACCTTCGAGATTCCGCGGATGGTCAAAGCCGTGAATCCCCACGAGTTGGACTCGGCGAACCTCTGGCTCAGAAACCGGGGGCAGACCAATTCAGACGCCGATGCTTCCCGGGAACGGCAGGATTCAAACACGGCACCCCGGCTCCGGCGTCCGGACTGATTTTTGGATTCCCTGTCCCGTTCCGGCCTGCCCCCGCCGCTGGAGAGTCTTGCGAAAGGGAAACAGGGGGGCGCATAGTTCCAGTTCCCATGATCCCTGACTTTTTGTGGAGTTTGCCCGATCTGGTGTTGGTGGGGCTGTCCTTCGGGCTTTTTGCCGCCCTGGGTCTGGTTTTGCCCAAAGTGGGCCGACGGCTTTGCGGGCGGATGGCCAACGAACCTGAAACCCGTCTGGTGGACCGGACCCAACGCGGGTTGCGGGCTTTTCTCGTGTTTCTGTTGGCGCTGACTCTGAATGACGTGCGGGAAAAGTTTGTCCGGATGGACGGGGAGGCGGCGCGGGAGGCGGGCGAGATCAAGTTGCTGCACCGCCAGTTGGAGATCGATCCTTCGCCTTGGTCCAAACGTGAGAGGGAACTGCTCCGGGATTACGCAGGAGCGATCGCGGAGGATGAGTGGAAGAGCCTGGGGGCCCGACCCCCGGCCCTTTCGGCAAGAGCGGATGAGATTCTTGCGGAACTCCGCCGGCTGGCAAAATCCCGAGCCATGACGGAGCGGGGGAGTGGCGAGGGAAACGATCTCTGGACCCGGCTCAACGAGCTCGAGGATTTACGGCAGGCCAGGTTGCAGAAAGCACAGGCATCCACGGCCCCGTTGTTTTGGATCGTGATCGGACTGATGATGGTGTTGGAGTGCCTGATGACCACCGAATCGAAAATGACTCCGCGCCGGAAGTTGACCTTGGGGGGCTATTACGGATGTCTGGGCATGATTATCAGCCTGATTCTGATTTTTGAGCGGCCTTTTAGCGGAACCACCCGGCTCTCCTCCGAGCCGTTCCGTCAGGTGGCAAAACTTCCCGACCGCTAATTTCCCCTTCGCAAGCGGGCCTGGATCCGGCGCATGGAAAGGGCGCCGGTCCGGGACGAGTCACGGAAGCCGGCGAGGTGGAGGATTCCATGAAGAATATAGGTGAGGAGTTCGTCCCGAAAAGTTAGGCCGTGGCCTTTGTGTAATTCGGCGGCAACCGCCGGGCAAACCACGATCTCCCCGTGGGGAAAGGCGAGGACGTCGGCTGGGGCGGGATCACCCAAATGGCGTTGGTGGAGCCGGCCGCTTTCGCGCGCGGAAACCAGCACAATGCTCAGTTCGTGAGGAAGACGGCGAAGACGGGTGGAAGAAAAGCGGCCCAAAGCCGCCGCCACCTTACGATGCAGGTAGGCCAGATTCGGCGGATACCGTCTTTGACGGTTGATCCACCGAAGGGTCGGCTTTTTTGGATCCACGGCGGTCCTTGGGGTAACGGATACGGGGGCGAAGCAGGTTTTCCACGCCTTCGGCCAGGGCCTTGCGGGCGGCCTGCCACTGGGCAGGAGTCAATCGGCATTCCGACCAATGGCCTTCCCTCTCGCGTTCGTGGAAAAGCTGGTCCACCAACTTGGCGGCATCTCCCGGCGCGGGTTTCTCCAGGGCCCGGGACGCGGATTCGGCCGCGTCAGCCAGCGAGAGGATGGCGGTTTCCGGCGACTGGGGATTCGGCCCAGGATAGCGAAAGGAGGATTCATCGACCTCCGGAATATCCTCCTCCCGCAGTCGCAGGATCTTTCCGCCAGAGCGGGCGTCTTTTTCCTGCTGCAGGGCTCGTTGGTAAAAGTACCAGACCAGACCGCGACCGTGGTGTTCCCGGATGGCCTCCCGGAGGCGGCGGGGGAGACGATGTTGGCGGGCGAGGGCAATGCCGTCCTTCACATGCGCGACAATGATCAGCGCACTCATCGAGGGAGAAAGGGAGGCGTGGGGATCGGAATTTCCAGCGCTAAAATTCTCCGTGAAATATTCCGGGTTTTTGAGTTTGCCAATGTCGTGAAAGAGGCCCATGGCCCGACAGGCGCGGGGGTTGGTCACCCCGGTGGCGGAAGCCGCCGCCTCGGCGAGGTGGCCGACCAGGACGCTATGGAGGTAGGTGCCGGGGGCTTCCAAGGCGAGTCGCCGCAGGATGGGCCGGTCGAGGCTCATCAGTTCCAGCCAGGAAAAATCGGTGGTGCGGTCGAAAGCCGACTCGAGGACAGGAAGAAGCGCGCCGACGATGATGGCGCCCAACAGTCCGAGAGCGGCCGCGGAAATCGCCTCCGCCAAAATGACCTCCCAAGTGGCCGTGAAGGAGAGACCCGCTCCCAGAACCGTGGAAAGAAGCGCGACCAGGCCGATCCCGGCTCCGGCCTTGAGCAGATCGGAGCGATGATAGATTTTTTGGGAAAGCACGACGGCTCCGATCCCCGTGGTGACAGAGGCGACAAGGTAGCGGTGGTCGGGGCGAAGGAGAAAAAGTTCCGAGAGTCCGACGAGAACCACGAGAAGAGATCCCGCCCGCGGCCCCACCAGAGTGGTCAACGTGAGAGCAGCGAGGGCGGGGGGGAGGAGGTAAATTCCGGCGCTGAAGGCGTGGTGGTGGGCCAAACGCAAAAGGAGAAGGATAAAAGCAACATTTCCCAGGAGGGTGAGCAGGAAAAGACCGAGCAGGCGGTTGCGGATGAAGGCCTCGGGGAGAACGATGGAAAGAACCAGCGGCAGGACAAACGCCGTGAAAAAGACGGCGATCCAGGCCGCGGGGCTGTGGGCGGCCGGGGTCAGTAAGGAAAGTCCGTAGGTCAAGACGGCCGCGAGGGCAAACAGGGAGGAGCGGATGCGCGGATCGGATTCGAGCCGGTGTTCCGCCACGGCCCGCCCGGGGAGCGGCGCCGTGGAACTCACAGCGTGAGGCTGGTCTGGCGGACCCCGCGATGCTCCTTGTAGGCGCGGACAATTTTTCCGACGAGCTCGTGCCGGATGACATCGGTGTCCTCAAAACGGACGAAACCGATGCCGTCGACGTTGGCCAGGGCCTGAACGGCCTCCACGAGGCCGGATTTGCGGTGATGGGGAAGGTCGACCTGGGTGGGATCCCCGGTGACGATGCATTTCGAATCCGGGCCGAGCCGGGTCAGGAACATGAACATCTGCTCCGTGGTGGCGTTCTGGCCTTCGTCGAGGATCACAAAAGCACCGGTGAGGGTGCGGCCACGCATGTAGGCAAGGGGGGCGATCTCGAGAATGCCCTTGTCCATCATCTTTTGGATCTCCTCGACATCGAGCATGTCGTAGAGCGCGTCGTACAGGGGGCGGAGATAAGGAAAAATTTTCTCCTGGAGGTCGCCGGGCAGGAATCCCAGGGCTTCTCCGGCCTCCACCGCAGGACGGGTCAGGATAATGCGGTTGATTTTATCGGTCTTGAGATAAGAGACGGCCATGGCCATGGCGAGGTAGGTCTTGCCGGTGCCGGCAGGCCCCAACCCGAAGACGAGATCGTTGCGGCGGATTTCATCGACGTAGGCTTTTTGGAGGAAGGTTTTTGGAATAATGACGGGTTTCTTGCCGGAGACCTGGATCCGGGTGGACCAAATGCTCTCCAGCTGTTTTCCTTCGCCGCGTTGGACGGCCTTCAGGGCGTAGAGAAATTCGTGCCGGCGGATGCGGAGGCCGTGCTGGTGGGCCAGATGGAGTTGCCGGAAGAGTTCCTGGGCGGAGGTGACGGAGCCGTTGGCCCCATCGATCTTCAACTGGGCATCCCTCGCGGTGAGTTTCACGCCGAGGGCGGACTCCGTCTCGCGGAGGAGGGTTTCGTCGGCGGCGTAGAGTTCCGAGAGGGCGTGGGCGTTCTCGAAGGTGAGGGTTTGGGCGTGCGGGGCGTTCAAGCTACGAGGTTTTTGTAGGGGAAGGAGGGCGGGAGGGAAGAAAAGATATTGGGTGTCACGGAGTCGTCACTGGAGGCGGGGATCCAGGGAGGAGGCTTTTCGTTTCAGGGTGGCGAGGGTTTCTCCGACGGCACGGGAGGCGCCTTTTGAGTCGAGGGGCAGGGCTGGCCCGGGCTCCAGGGAAGGGATCAGGGCGCAAAACTGGTCATTGATCATGACGCCGAGGAACTCGCCGTTGAGCGAAAGGACGAGGTCGCCGGCCTCGGGGGCGTATTCCCCCTGAAGGCGGTTGAGAAAGCGGGAATCCATTTCGAGGTAACCGGGAAAGGAAGGTTCGAGCTTGAAAGAGCACTCGCCGTAGCCTTTGCCGGAGGGGGAGATGAGCAGGGCCTTGGGAAAGCGAAAAGGGTCGGAGGCAATGCGGTAAGCCAGTTCCGGATGTTTCTCCACAAGGGCCAGTTCCACCGGGGCAAGTAGCAGGCGGGGATCGGAACCCTTGATGGATTCCAGAGACGGCAGGGGCTTGGGAAAGTTGGATGGAGGTGGAAGCGTCAGGGTGCCGGTGAGAGAGTCCCAGGAGCTTTCGGCATCTCCCAAACGAAAAGGGGTTTGATCCAAGGGAACCAAAGCCGCGGTGCGCGTGCCGTCGGTGAGGAGGATCGGTTTGGCTTCCGTCCGGCGGATTCGCTGGTTTTGGACGGAAGGACGCTCCGCCATCAGCCGGAGGGTGGCGCGCCGGTTCAGATAATCCGCATAAAGGGCGTTGGGGGCGACGGGCCGATATTCGCGGATCTCCTGGGTGATCTGGCCGGACTTTTCCGCCAGCTGGGTCACGCCTTGGGACAGGGACTGATTTTGTTCGATCAGCTTTTTCTTTTCCTCCTCGGCCTGCCGGAGAGTTGCCGTGGTAAATTTGATTTTTTCCTCGGCGGACTTGGCCTGAACCTCGGCAACGGTCAGCTGCGAGCGAAGCGCATCCGCCTCCGCGCGGAGCTTTTCCCTGGCCTGGCGGAGAGTTTCCGCCTCGGCCTTGGCGGATTCCAAGGCAGTGCGGGATCGTTCCGCCTCCACTTGGGCCTGTTGGGCGAGACGGACGGCTTCCTGTTCGCTTTTTTGAAGCCGCTCGGAAAGTTCGGTGGTCCGGGCGCGGGCCTGGTCGAGGACGGCGGCACGGGAACGGGACTCGTCCCGGCTGGTGGCCAAGTCGCTGGCGAGTTTTTCCCGATTTGATTTTTCCTCTTCCAGGGAGAACCGGAGAGCGGCGACGACATCGTCCTGGGCCGAGGTGGGGCGGGCAGCGATGGGAGCCGCGGTCGGAGCCTCGGTTTTATCCCAGCGCGTCAGGGCCAGCAGGTTGAGAAGCAGAAAGTCGCAAAGGATGAGAAGAAGGGTTTTGTTCACGGCGGCGGGCGGCGGGACGGGCCCGGAGGAGAACCCCTAGGTTTTGCCGGGGGGAAGCAGAAGGCGCTGCTTGCAGGCGCGGACATGAAAGATCTTGATCAGCGCGACACAGGTGATGCCGAAAAGGTTGGAGGAGTAGGCGGCGAGAAGGCTGGGCTGGATCACGCCAAGAACCTGCAGGACCAAAGCGATGGCCGTGCCACTGATGCCCACGTAGAGACCCGCATCAAAAAGGTTATCGTCGTTCTCGAGCAGACGCAGTTTGAGGGCCGGGTCGCCAGGGCCGGTTTCGATCTGGTGGATGCGCCGAACGCAGATCCGGTAGACCATGATCTGGACGCTGAGAAAGATCACCAGGGTGATGACATTGGTCGGTTCCATGGAAAATCCGGGAGAGGACTTGATCTTAACCAAGGAGCCTGGCAGGGCGAGACTCAATCGGTAGGTGGGAAAGGGTTTCGGGCGGGTCACGGAGGGCTCGGGCAAACTGCCGAGCAGAAGGGCAAGCATCACCGCTTGGGCCAGAATCGGAGCCGGACGCCACGGGCCCGGGTTTTCCGGGGAGGTGGGATGCAGAATCGCCCAGAGAGCCTTCACCCAAAACCAGGAGCCAAGCAGCAAAAGAACCGCCCGAAGCAGAAGAAGAGGCTTTTCCCAAAGAAGCAGCCAAGGGACCAGAGCCGGGGGGATGGAGACGGGATTGGTAAAAATGGGGCAGCGTCTTTGGACCAGAAGCTCCAGGGAACCGCGCCCGGATCCGAGGCTGGAGGAGAGAAGCGCCCAAGGTTTTTGGGCGGATTCGGGGAGGCGGGTGAGACGATCGGCCGGACCGGCCCACATCGCGGCGGCAAGGAGGAGATCCCCCGGTTCGGCAGGAGAGCGAGCCTGTCCGGCCAGCCAGTCCAGAGTCGCCAAGGTTTGCACACCCCCGACGAGTTCCCGCAGGGAGTCGTAGTCGAAGCGCCGGGAAAGGGAGAGCAAGGAAAGCAGGGCGGGTTGAAGCGGGCGAAGAGAGCGGTCCTCGTTGGCCGCATAGGCGATTGTCTTTAGTTCGCTGGCCAGGGCAGGTGAAAAAGCGGAGGTGTCGAGCAGGTGGGCGGTGAGCAGGGTGACGGCCTCGAGGGGTTGGC
>DFCD01000039.1:3581-10125 GCA_002366885.1 Verrucomicrobia bacterium UBA3063 | reverse complement strand
GGCAGTGGAAGGAAAAACACGGGGGCATCATTATCCAGCAACTGAAGAAACTCGGAGCCTCCTGCGACTGGTCCCGCGAACGCTTCACCATGGATCCCTCCTACTCGGCCTGCGTGCAACAGGTCTTCGTGGATCTGCACAAGAAAGGTCTGATCTATCGCGGCCGCCGGATGGTCAACTGGTGCCCGGTCTCCCGCACCGCCCTCTCCGATGAGGAGGTGATTATGAAGGAGCAGAAGGGGCACCTCTGGCATTTCCAGGTGGCCGTGGAGGGGGAAAAAGGCCGTTTCCTCACGATCGCCACCACCCGGCCGGAGACCATCCCGGGTGACACCGCCATCGCCGTCCATCCCAAGGATCCCCGCTACGCCTCCCTGATTGGGAAATTTGCCCTCCGTCCCCTGCCCCCGGAACAGCCCGAAACTCAACGCCGCATCCCCATTGTCGGGGATGAGCACGTGGAGATGGAGTTCGGCACCGGCGTGCTCAAGGTAACTCCCGCCCACGATCCGGCCGACTTTGCCATCGGCCAGCGCCACCAACTTCCCGCCATCGAAGTGATCGACGAGAGCGGCCATATGAATCCCGCTGCCGGGGAGAAATTGGCGGGCTTGGACCGGATCAAAGCACGCGCGGCCGCCGCCGAGCAGTTGAAGGAGCTGGGCTGTCTGGAAAAGGAAGACCCCTACACCAATCAGGTGGGCTACAGCGAACGCGCCGATGTGCCGGTCGAACCCCGCCTCTCCGAGCAGTGGTTTCTCAAATATCCGAGCACAGAAAATTCCCGAAAGGTGGTGGCTTCGGGCGAGATGCGTTTTTTCCCCGATCGCTGGACCAAAGTTTACGACCACTGGATGGATAACCTGCAGGACTGGTGTATCAGCCGCCAACTCTGGTGGGGCCACCGCATCCCCGTCTGGTATCGTGGCAAGGAAAGCCGATGCCAGGTGGAGTCGCCCGGCGAGGGTTGGACCCAGGATCCTGACGTCCTCGACACCTGGTTCTCCTCCTGGCTCTGGCCCTTCGCCACCATGGGTTGGCCCGAAAAGACACCGGAGCTGAAAAAGTTCTACCCCACCACCGACCTCGTCACCGGTCCCGACATTATTTTCTTCTGGGTGGCCCGCATGATTATGGCGGGATTTGAATACATGGGGGAACGGCCCTTTCACAACGTTTACTTCACCGGCCTCATCCGGGATGCCAAAGGCCGTAAGCTCTCCAAGTCGCTGGGCAACTCACCGGATCCTCTGGATCTCATCGCCAAATACGGGGCCGATGGACTCCGCTTCGGTCTTCTCCGCATTGCCCCACAGGGCCTGGACATCCGCTACGACGAGAAACAGATTGAGGAGGGCCGCAACTTCGCCAACAAACTCTGGAACGCTTGCCGGTTCCGCCAACAACAGGGCCCCTGCGACGCCCAGGCCGATCCTGCCAAGCATCCCCGCACCCCGTTCTCGGATCATCTCCTCGCCGAGCTGGATGCCCTTGAAAAAAACCTCGAGAAAATGTACGCGAACTACGAATTCAGCCAGATCGCCCAGGCTCTTTACGGATTTGTCTGGGACGAGTTCTGCGCCCGCTTTATCGAGACCGCCAAGGCCGACTTTGCCAACACGGCCTCCCCCACCCGGCCCGGCACCCTCGCCACCGCCGACTTCGTGCTATCCCGCATTCTCCGCTACCTGCACCCCTTCATGCCGTTTATCACCGAAGAACTATGGCTCACCTTGGGTCTCGGCAGGGAAAGTATCCAGTTTTCCAAATGGCCCGAAACGGGTCAGATCCGCTGGGATGCGATCTCCTCCAAAAATGCGGAGACCTGTTACGCCACGGCGGAGGCGGGCCGACGTCTCCGTGGGGAATTCGGTCTCTCCGGTTCCTCCAAGTTGAAGTACCTGCTGCTTGCCAAGACGTCCCCCTCCCCGGAAGACCTGCGGACCTTGGCCAAGCTCCTCCAATCCGGGTCCGTCGAAACCTGCACCCGCGCCCCCAAAGCCCCGATGACCCCGACTCCCTGGGGAGACCTTTATCTTCCGCTCGAAGGATTGCTAGATCCGGCCAAGGAGACCGCCCGGCTCGAAAAAGAAATCACGGTAGCCGAGGCTGCCCGCGCCCGTGAGGCCGCCAAGTTGGCCGACCCAAAAATGGCCTCCAAGGCACCGCCCGAAAAAGTAGAGGAATGGAAGCGGATCGAGCGTGAGGCCGACGAGAAAATCGTCCGCCTTCGCGAGCAGCTCAAACTTTTCACAACTTAATCGGAAGCCGCCCCTTTTCCTCTCGGCAGCCGCCGGCCGGGAGGGTTCGATTCCCTTTCATGGAAAAGGGTCACACCATCCCCATTCTTGGCCAAGGCTACGTCCGCTATGTCGATCACCTCGGCACCGACCTACGCATCGTCGAGGCGGCCCGCATCTCCTACAAAAGCCCCAGCAAGGGAATCGAGCAGGACAAGAAGCTGCTTCTCTATCTCTACAAACACCGCCACACGAGCCCGTTCGAGCAGTGCTCCATCACCTACAACATCAAGATGCCGATTTTCATCATGCGGCAGTTTGTCCGGCATCGCACCTTCCGCCTGAATGAATGGAGCGGCCGGTATTCCGAGCTTGCGGACGAGTTTTACGTCCCCACCCAATGGCGTGCCGCGGACGCCAAGAACAAGCNNCAAACAGGGCAGCCAGGTCTCCACCTCCCTCGACCACGCCGCCCTCACCAAGGAAGTGAAAGCCTTTAACGACTCCGCCTACGCCACCTACCAGAATCTCTTGAAGCAAGGCGTCGCCAAGGAGCTGGCCCGGATGGTTCTGCCGGTCAGCATTTTCACGGAGGTCTATGTGAACTGCGACCTGCACAACCTCGTCCACTTCCTGCAGTTGCGGGAAGACGACCACGCTCAGCTCGAAATCCGTGAACTCGGCGCCGCCATGCGCCAGATCGCCGAAAATCTCTTCCCCTGGACCTTCGAGGCCTACCACAAGTACCGCCTGACCATCTCCGAAAAACCCAAAGACGAGTAGGTATGCGAGTCTCAACCGACCGGACCGCGACCTGGTCGGGGCCCGCTTGAGATGTTGAAAACGGGCGGTTCGGGACAACCGCCCCTACCAAGTGCCCCATCTCCGATCTCCCATCTGCCATCTTCCAATTTTTCCGCTGACGGGCATGAATTCTGCCTTTAGGATTTCGTGATGCCCAAAATTCCGAAAAAATCCCCCTCTCCCAAGCTCTCTACCCCTTCCCAAAATTGGCTCCCTTTGCTCCTCGCCGGCGCCGTCGGCTTTGCCGGCGCCTTTCTGCTCCTTAAGGGTTGCCCTTTCTCCCGGATGAGCTGCCCGGTCTACTCGGAAATCTGCCCTGTCACCTCCACGCTCGGGAAAGTGGAAAAGGCCTTGGGGCAAAACGATCTTCCAGCCGCCCGTACCTCGGCGGAAAAACTGCAGGATCTATTGGCCAATCGGATGCCCGATCTGTCCCAGGCCGCCCGACGGATTGCAGAAAGCAAAAATCTGGACCAAGCCCGGCAAAATCTGGCCGATTTTAAAAGAAAGATGGAAACGGCTTCTGATCAACCCGTCAAAACTTCTCGGTGAAATTGGTTTCTTTCGGCTTTTTTTCCCTTCTCGTCCTGACCGTGATGGCCCCGGCCGCCGAACTGAAATTGGGGGACAAACTCCCCACTCTCACTCTCCCGGATCAGGACGGGAAACCCTTTGACCTCTCCGCCTACGGTTCTGAGGGATACCTCCTGGTGTTCTTTTATCCCAAGGCCAATACTCCGGGATGCACCGCCCAAGCCTGTAGCCTCCGGGACGGGGAAGCGGAACTCACCAGCCGGGGTGTAAAAATTCTCGGGATCAGCGCCGACAAGCCGGAATCGCAGAAGAAATTCGTCAGTGACCAGAAACTCCCCTACCCGCTCATCGCCGACTCGGAGGGCAAGGCCATCCAGGCCTTTGGCGTTGAAGGCATGCTGGGATTTGCTCGCCGTTCCGCGTTCCTGTTTCACAACGGCAAGCTTGTCTGGCGCGATGCCAAGTCCTCCACCAAGGACCAGGCCTCCGTCGTCCTGAAGGCTCTCGACACCCTCTCTCCCGCCAGAAAGTGAAGTCGTTCCGCAAGGAACTCACCTTTCGCACCCCGACCCGGCGGGCTTTTCTCAACATCACCCCTCAGGTGGAAGCCGCCTTGGGGGAATCGGGTATCCGGGAGGGCCTTTGCCTCGTCAATGCCATGCACATCACAGCTTCGGTCTTCATCAACGATGATGAGCCCGGCCTTCATGAGGATTTCGAAAAGTGGCTGGAAAAATTGGCCCCGGAAAAGCCCCACTCCCAATACCGCCACAACGGCGCGGAGGACAATGCTGACGCCCACCTCAAGCGGACGATAATGGGCCGGGAGGTGGTCGTGGCGGTGACGGGCGGACGATTGGATTTTGGCCTTTGGGAAAGGATCTTTTACGGGGAATTTGACGGAAAAAGGGCCAAGCGGGTCCTCATCAAAATCCTTGGCGAATAACCCGGGCTTTCCCCCTTTTCCGCCTTTGCCGGAGATTCTATAAAAAAACGTGCCCTCGATTTTCGGAAATCATCTCCAGATCTTCTCCGGTAACGCCAACCGGGAATTGGCCGAACGCATCGCCGCAAAAATCAAAATCCCCTTGGGGAAGGCCACGGTGACCTCCTTCCCCGACGGAGAAACCTTCGTCAAATTTGAGGATAATATCCGGGGCAACGACGTCTTTATCATCCAGCCCACCTGCTCCCCCACCAACCAGAACCTGATGGAGCTTCTGATCATGGTGGATGCCGCCCGCCGGGCCTCGGCTTTCCGGATCACCGCCGTCCTGCCTTTTTTTGGCTATGCCCGCCAGGACCGCAAGGACCAACCCCGGGTTCCCATCACCGCAAAACTGGTGGCCAATCTTCTGGTGGCCGCAGGAGTGAATCGTGTCCTTACCGTTGACCTTCACGCCCAGCAGATCCAGGGATTCTTCGACATCCCCGTCGACCACCTCTTTACCGCCCCGGTCTTTTACAAATATCTGGTGGAGAAAAGAATTCCCAACCTGGTGGCCGTGACGCCCGACATTGGTGGCATGAAGATGGCCGCCGCCTACGGGCAGATGATGGACTGTGGTCTGGCCATCGTGAGTAAGCGCCGCCTGAGCGCCACCGAGACCGAGGCCACGCATGTGATCGGGGACGTGAAGGGCAAAAATATCCTTCTGGTGGATGACATTACCGAGACGGCCGGCACGATCTCCTCCGCGGTCGAGATTCTCCGCAAACAGGGAGCCAAAGACATTTATGTCGGCATACCCCACGCTGTCCTCAGTCCGGTTGCCGTGGAACGCCTCAAGAAAGCCGGCATCAAGGAACTGATCACCACGAATACCACCCCGCAAACCGAGATCCCTGGCGTCCCCACCAAGGTCCTCTGTGTCGCCCCGCTGTTGGCCGATGCCATCGTCCGGATCCATGCCGGCGAGTCCGTCTCCTCCTTGTTTGAAATCCGCGCCGGCGTTAAGACCTGACCCCATATGCAAGACGCGGTGACGGCCGCCTGCCTGCGGCTGCCAGGCTTACTGGCCTAAAATATAGGCAAACATCAACGGCGCGACGATCGTGGCGTCCGACTCAATCACAAAACTCGGGGTCTCCGGCCCCAGCTTGCCCCAGGTGATCTTTTCATTGGGAACCGCACCCGAGTAGGAACCGTAACTCGTCGTGGAATCGCTGATCTGGCAGAAGTAAGCCCAAAGAGGGATCGACTTCCGTTTCAGGTCTTGGTGCAACATCGGCACCACACAGATCGGAAAATCGCCGGCGATGCCGCCACCAATCTGGAAGAATCCCAGCGGGGTCTTGGCGGTCTTGGTGTAAAAGTCGGCCAGCGAGATCATATACTCCACGCCGCTTTTCATCAGTTGGGGTGACTTGACCTGCCCGGAAATGCAGGCCGCCGCAAACATGTTGCCCAGGGTGGAATCCTCCCAACCCGGCACCACCATCGGTAGGTTCTTTTCCGCCGCTGCCACCATCCACGAATCCTTGGGGTCAATCTGGTAGTGCTTTTTGTAAAGCCCCTCCCGCAGCGCCTCAAAGAAGTATTCGTGAGGGAACTTGCGAACCCCGTTCTGCTCGTCCCGCTTCCACAGATCGATCATCACCCCCTCGATCCGGCGCATCGCCTCATGCTCGGGAATACAGGTGTCAGTCACCCGGTTGAGATGATCCTTAAGCAATTTATCCTCATCCTTGGCCGTGAGGTAACGATATCCCGGGACTCGCCGGTAGTGATCGTGAGCCACGAGGTTATAAACGTCCTCCTCCAGGTTCGCCCCCGTGCAGCTGATCGCATGCACCTTGCCCTTGCGGATCATTTCTGCCAGGGAAATTCCCAGTTCTGCCGTGCTCATCGCCCCGGCCAGCGTCACCATCATGCGTCCGCCGTCATCGATGAGCTTGCGGTAGGCCATTGCTGCGTCTCGCACCACCGCGGCATTGAAGTGACGATAGTTGCGGTCAATGAACTT
>DFCD01000039.1:0-3552 GCA_002366885.1 Verrucomicrobia bacterium UBA3063 | reverse complement strand
CAGAAATGATCCATCGCCAAAAACATCGATTTCGCATGCCGTGCGAATAGCACGCTCAAAAAAGGTGCGGGCATCACGCACAGCAGGAACAGCAGGGTGGGGCGAAGGTCGGTCCAAACCCGCAGGATGAAATAGGCCGACATCGCCCCAAGTCCGATCACCCCGTAATTGACCCCCCAGATCGCCAGTAGGAAATATCCCGGCTCCCGCTCATACGCGTATCCGCAATTGGGACACCCGTCCAGGGGAGTGAACCAGTCGTGCAGGGATCGGGTGGCTTTCACAGAGGGAAAAATCGGTTTTTCGCCGCAGGTGGGACAACGGCAGAGCAACGAACGCTTCAGGTAAAGCCAAGCCTTGCCGAGGGTGCGCGGCGCTTGGGCGGTGGCGTCCCCGGGATTCATTCGCGGTGGTACGGATGCCCCGCCCTCCAACTCTCCACGCGGTAAATTTGCTCCAGCAATACCACCAGGGCGAGATCGTGCGAAAGCGTCTGTGGCCCCAGACAAACCACCCGGTCACATCGGGTGCGCAGATTCTCCCCGTGCCCGTCCGCTCCGCCCAGAATCCATGCCGTCTTGCCCTTTCCGGTCCTTGCCCATTGATCGAATTCCTTTTTCCAATCCGCCGTGCTCTGGGCCTTCCCCTTTTCGTCCAGCGCCACCCGCTGCCAGCCCTCCGACTTCTCCAAAAGCTCTTTTTCCTGCTTCACCCCTTCCTTCACGGAGACGAGCTCAACCTCCGTAAAACCGCCGATCCTTTTGAGAAACTCCTCCGCCGCGCTCTTGGCCCAGCCGGAAGGCCGCCCCACGGTGATCACCCGGTGCTTCACGGGCCCGTCCGCCGGGGAAAACCCACCCGCACGGCCGAGCCGTCGGAAAAGATCACCGAAGCACACTCGCTTTGGAACACCGGTCCAAAAGCTGCCCCGAACGGGGCCCCGGTGGCGCAATCCACCGCATACCGCAGCGGCGCCCGCGTTGTCCAGGGTTCATGGGTCACCCCGTAGGTGGTCCCCCCCCGGAAGGCGTTGTAACCCCGGTTGCGATGCAACAGAAACGCTTCCAGGGTTCCGTCCGAAACCGGACGTGCCTCCGCCTCGGCCCGGACCGAGATTCGGAACGTCCGCGCCCCCACCTCCCACTCATAAGCCGCCTCCGGCTCGCTGTGGCGCACCCTTTTCTCCATCCGTACTTTTTTCTTCTCGTAAGGCTCCCCAAACGCCTTCCGGGCCAACCTCGCCACCAGGAATTTTGGAACCAACTCCCCCAGAAAGACCACCCCGGGTCCGTTGGGACCCTGCACATACGTGCGCAGGTTCACTTCCGGAAAACGATCATGCCAGGGCCAGCTGATCCCCTTCACCACCACGTTGGAAAACTCCACGCCGACGAGACTCACCGCCGCCGCCCCCTGCCAAAGATCGGGCGCACAACCGGCCGGCAAACGGCCCTGCACCAGCGCGGGGTCCACCAGCCAGCTCACCATCACCAGGTTTCCCCAGTCCGCCTGCATCCATGCGGGGCCGTCGCTCATCGCGACTATCCTGCAAACCGGGGACCGAACAGCAAGAAATCCGCTATCCGAGCACCTTTTCGAGCTCCTCCACCCTTCGCTCGAAAAGCGCCAGCGCTGCCTCCACCGGCTCCGGGCTTTCCATATCCACGCCGGCCGCCCGCAATGTCTCCAAGGGCGGTCTTGACCCGCCCGACTTCAGGAACCCATGGACCCGTTGCACCGCATGGCCGTCGCCCGCCAGCACCTTGTCTGAAAGGGCCATGGCGGCGGAAATTCCAATCGCGTACTTGTACACGTAAAAAGCGCTGTAAAAGTGGGGAATCCGCAGACACTCCAGCTCCAGCGGCGCCTCAATTTCCATCGCCTCGCCCAAATACGCCTCCAGCAATTCCCGGTAGCAGATCCGGAAAAAATCCAATGTCAGCGCCACCCCCGTCTCCTCCGCCTCATGGATCCGGCGCTCAAACTCCGCAAACATCACTTGTCGGTAGAGCGTTCCCCGGATGTCATCGATTTGCCGGTTTAGGATGTAGGCTCGCAAGGTCTTGTCCTCCCGTGCCGGCCCCTCCAGCAGGTGGTGCGTCAGCAGCTCCTCGTTGAAAGTCGACGCCACCTCCGCCAACAGGATCGGGTAATGCGCATCCTGATACGGCTGTGCCCGGTGACTCATCCAAGTGTGCATCGAATGTCCCGCCTCATGGGCCAAGGTATAGACGTCCGACAGCACATCCTCCCGGTAGTTCATCAGGATGTACGGCGGATTTTGGTAACTGCCGCTGGAAAACGCCCCGCTCCGCTTTCCGCGGTTCTCGTACCGGTCCACCCAGCGGGCCTTCCCCAGCCCTTCCCCCAGCACCTTTTGATATTCTCCCCCCAGGGGCCGACACGCCATCGTCACCAAATCCGCCGCCTCCTCGTATTTGGTTTTCCGCTTGGCCGCCGCCACCAACGGGACCTGGAGGTCGGCCGATTTCAGCTCCTTGAGACCCAGCACTTTCCTTCTCAAGCGGTGATATCGCTGCAGGGGCTTGAGATTCTTCCGTACCGTGGCCACCAGGTTGTCATACACCTTCTCCGGCACCCGGTCGGGAAAGAGCGACTGCGCCCTCGCACTGGGATACTTCCTCGCCTTCGCCCGGAACACGTCCCCCTTCACGGAACTGGCCAGCGTCGCCGCCAGCGAAAACGCATGCTGCTCGAACTCGGTGTAATACTGCTTCCACGCCGTCCGCCGCACTTCAGCAGACTGTCTTTGCAGCAGCGAGGCGAACGTTCCGTGGCTTAACTCAATCTCCGACCCGTCCTCGTCCCTCACCGTCCCAAAACGGAAATCCACGTTCGTCAGCTGGGAAAAAATCTCGTCCGGTCCTCCCAGCGCCGGCCCCGCCAACGCCATCAACCTCTCCTCCCCCTCCCCCAAAACATGCGGTCGGTACCTCCGGATCCGCTCCAGTTTGCCCTGCCACTCCGCCAAGCGCGGATGCTTCACCAGCACCGCCCATTCCGCATCCCCGATCTGCATCAGCTCCGGCATGAACCAGGCCGTCTCTTCTGCCAATTGCGTTGTGAGGTGCTCCAACCGCAACGCCCGGTCCCGCGCCGCCCCGTCTCCGCCATCCTCCGCCACTCTCAGATGGGCATACTGCCCAAGCCGCTCTGCCATCAGGTCGATCTGCCGCTCCTCCTCCAGCGCTGCCGTCAGGTCCTCCCCGCGGTGTAGTTTTCCTTTCCATTTCAACATTCGCCCCTTTTGCTCCCTCAGCTCCTCCAGACCCTTCTCCCAATCGGCCTCCTTCGCGTAAAGCGGGCTCAGATCCCAGGTGTCCTTCAGGTTCACCTCGCTCCGCTCCGGCACCTTTTTGACCGGGGCACTCTTTGCGACGGTCTGGATCATTGCCGAAAGCTACCCGACCCCTTTTTCGGAATCCACCCCCGCCTCCGCTTGCCGTCCGCAGGGGTTTCCTTCACCCTTGGGGCTATGGCTGAAATCGCCGCTTTTGCCACTCGCGGGGCCTCCCGCGTCACCCCGAAGAT
>DFCD01000032.1 GCA_002366885.1 Verrucomicrobia bacterium UBA3063 | reverse complement strand
GGGGGCGTTTGCCGGGTTCGGCGGAATTCACGTATTTTTTCGGACCAAAACCGAAGTTGGAGAGGCTGTTGTTGAGGAGGATGCCTGTGCCCGGGGCCACCACGGCCGCCCCCCAGTGGAGGCTGAGGGATTGTGTGGCGCAGACGATGTTGCCGGCCTTATCGATGACGATGAAGTGGGTGGTCTCGGCACTCTCCGGGACGACCTCCTCGGGTTCGCCCGGGGTAGGAGCCTCGTCATTGAGGACTTTTTTCTCCAACCCGTTGAGGCTTTCGCGGGAAAAGACCTTGGCGATCCGTTCCGGTTGGTCGGGGGTGTCGCCAAAGTTCGAGGCGACGATCGGATAGATGTTCTGCCAGGCATGGGCGACCTGCTCCACCCGTCCCAGGCTCATCGAGGCGGTTTTTGCCCAGTCCTTGGTCTCGAGGGACTTCAGGGTGAGGAGGACGGTGGCACCCCCGGTGATGGGCGGGGCGCCGGCAAAGATGCGGTAGGACTTGTAATTCTGGACGAGCGGGGGGAATTCCCGGGCCCGGTAGTTTTTAAAATCCTCCCTGGCAAAGGCGCCGCCTCCTTTTTTCGAGGCGGCCACCAGCCTGTCGGCGATTTCCCCCGTGTAAAACGCCCTGGGCCCATTTTCCCCCATCTCCTCCATGGTCTTGGCCAGATCCGGATTTTTCAGGATGGCGTTGTTGGTCGGCACTTTGCCGCCCGGATAGTAAATCTTCGCCGCCTCCGGGTCCTTGGTGACCAGGTCGAATTTGTTCTGGAATTCCACGATCTGTTTGTCGGCCAGGGGAAAGCCCTCCCGGGCGTAACCCACCGCCGGTTTCACCAGATCCCGCCAGGACATTTTTCCCCATTTCTTCTGCATCATTTCCAGCCCGGCGACGCAGCCGGGAATGGCGGAACTCGGGTAGCCCCGTTTTCTTTCCTCCGCGGGGCGCGCACGCATCGCCTCCACGGACATTCCTGCCGGGGCTGTTTCCAGGGCTTCCAGGTAGGAGACTTTTCCGCTCGCGGCGTCGTAGTACAGGACGACGAGCTTGCCCCCGAGGCCGGAGTTGAAGGGTTCTGTCACGCCGAGGGTGAGGGAAACCGCCACGGCCGCATCGGCCGCCGTGCCGCCCTGCTTGAGGATGCGGATTCCGGCCTCGGTGGACTGCGGGCTTCCCGAGACCACCACTCCCGCGGTGGACTCCGCCCTTTGGGCGGCGAAGAGCCCGTCCGGAAGGCAAAGGAGGATGAAAAGGAGGGAAGTGAGAAGGCATTTTGCGCTTTGTCGTGGCACAAAAGTCATAAAGAATGATCCCCCGATGAGCCGTAAAATCAAGGTCGCACAGTTTGGTCTTGGCCCGATTGGGCAGAGCAGCGTCCGCCTCCTCGCGGAGAGAAAAAATCTCGAGATCGTCGGCGGAATCGATATCCAGCCCGCCTTGGCCGGAAAAACCTTGGGCGAGGCCTGCGGCCTGCCGGGTTTGAAAGCCAAGATTTACCACTCCTTTGAGGAGATGTGGAAGAAAGTGAAGCCGGATGTCATCGTCCACACGGCTGGGTCCCGAGCCAAGATTACTTTTGAGCAGTGCAAGCCGATGCTCCAAAAGGGGCTGGCGGTGGTCTCCTCCTGCGAGGAACTTCTCTTTCCGGCCCATCGAGCTCCCAAGGAGACGGTGACGATCGACAAGCTTTGTCGCAAGAGCGGGGGAAGGATCCTGGGAACGGGGGTGAATCCGGGCTTTGTCCTGGATCTTCTTCCCGTATGTCTGAGCGGGGTGTGTCGGAGCGTGAAGTCGGTCTACGGGGAAAGGGTGGTGAACGCGTCGACGCGGAGACAGCCGTTGCAGAAGAAGATCGGGAGCGGGCTGGAGCCGGCGGAGTTCCGGAGGTTGTGGAACGAGGGGAAGGCGGGGCATGCGGGGTTTCAGGAGTCTCTTCTGCTTATTGCTCACTCGTTCGGATGGAAGATGGGGAAGGTGACTGAGACACTCGAACCGGTCATCGCGGATCACGACATCAAGACCCAGTATTTTTCCGTCAAGGAGGGTCTGACCTGCGGACTACATCAGGTGGTGAAGGCGGAGTCGAAGGAAGGACATTCGATTCATCTGGATTTGAAGATGTATCTGGATGCGAGGGATCCGCACGATTTGCTGAGGTTGGAGAGTGATCCTCCGGTCGAGGCGGTGCTGAATGGAGGGGTGGCGGGGGACAGTGCAACCGTGGCGGCGTTGGTGAATTCGATTCCGCGGCTGTTGAAGGCCCCGGCAGGGGTTCGGTTGATGACGGACATACCGCTGGCCGGATGATTCGCCGGTAGGGACGGCGACCTTTCGCCGTCCATGTTGATTATCAAACATCGACTATTGAACCATCTGCATGGACCGGTAAGGGTACCGGTCCCTACCGCAGATTAAAATAAATTAATATAAATTGATAATGAACGACTTAGAGCCGACCTCGTCGCGATTGGTAGCAAAGCATACCCTTGCAAAATTAGGATCATTTGGCATTATTCTTTGTATGGGGAAGAGATTGTTACTTTTCTCGGCTACGGGACTGTTATCTAGTTTTTGTTTTGCGGGCACCAATATTGCTACGTGGGAACTTTCAAGTTCAGCTGCAACAAGTCAAGGGACGCCAACTGTTGCGGAGGGAATTTCTGCTACCCAGCTTAAAATTTACGTACCCCCTTTGGTCGCTGGACAGGCATCCGCCAATTCTTGGCAAGTTTCCGGATGGTCAACCAATGCCGCGGATCAAAATTTCACGGGTGCCTTGTCCCAAACCAATTATTGGGAATGGTCCTTAACGGTCGGCGGAGATTATCAACTGACTTTGGATGGAATTAGCCGACTCCTTGCTTCGCGGGGCACAAACGGCCCTGGAGCTGCAGGCGGGCAGATTGGTCTTTTGTACAGTACAAACAATTTCACCACTTTTAGCCTAGCTGGAACGAATAGTGCGGCCATCGGCACAAGCTCTACTCCGGGAACTTCTATCGCTGAGCTGGGCAGTTCCTGGACCGCTTCACCTCTGGTAGTCAATGGAGGTCAAACGATCACTTTCCGCTTGGTTTGTTATGGGGCTTCAAGCACTAACGGCACCTTCCGGATCGTAAACAACCAAAGCCCAGACATTATTTTCACCGGAACCGTCACCAAGACTAATTTGTCCGCAAAAAGCATCACCTGGAATGGCGGCTCTTCCGGAACCTGGGATCGAACTGTCTCCAGTTGGTATGTGAGCAGCCCCGCATCTCCGGTTGCCTTTGCGGATGGGGACAACGTCACCTTCAACATCTCCTCGGCAACCTCGGTTTCGGTTCCAGCCAACCTCTCGGCCGGGTCGATTGTCGCCAAAATCACCTCTGGACAGGGCCTGCAGCTTGCCGGTGCCGGGGTCCTCTCTTCCCCTTCTGCTCTCACGGCCAGTGGTGGGGGAACTCTGACCCTGGGAGTGCCCACTGCTCTGGGGGCGATCCAGCTTTCTTCCGGCCAGCTGGTGGCATCGGCCAACAATGCCTTAAGCGGCAATCTGAGCACTGCTGCTGGCACTACCTTGGATATCGGAACAACCTCCCATTCTTCCCTGGGGTCCGTCTCCTTCGGGAAAATCCCTTCGGGGACAGGAAGCCTCACCGCCAGCCTGGGCTACACCTTGACCGTTGATGAGGATTCCACCCTTTCCGCTTCCCTGGCCGGAGCAGGGGGGATGAAAAAGGACGGGGCAGGTAAATTGACGGTGGCCGGAGCCCAGACCTACTTGGGAAACATCAACCTCAACTCGGGAGTTTTGGAAACATCCGGAAGCGAGAGGCTGCCGGATACCGCCGTGGTGGTTTTTGGGGGCGGAACCACGCTGCGTCTGGGGGGTAACGAGACGCTGATGTCCCTCTCCGCCATCTCGACAGCGGCCACGGCCACGGTCGATCTGCAAAGCTATAACCTCACCCTCACAGCCACCTCCAGCAACCAGTTCCAAGGCGCGCTGATTGGCGCGGGATCCCTGATTCGTCAGGGGACAAGCATCCTCAGTCTTGGGGAAAACAACACTTTTTCTGGCGGAACCGTACTGAAAGAGGGCTCCCTGCGCCTGCAGGCCAGCGGTATTCGCAGCACCAATTCGGAAACGGGCGAGGTAAGCCTCGTTTCCGGTCCGTTCGGCACCGGGGCCCTGACCCTGCAGGGAGGGAAAATTTATTCCTCCTCCACCAATTCTCGCTCCCTTTACAACCCGATCAAAATCCAGGGGGATTTCACCCTTGGAGACTCGTCCGCCTCTGGAAACGGGGACATCAACGTTTCCACCAACGTGACCGGGGCAAGCACCGTTCTGTCCTCCAACGCCACCCTGACGATCCTTTCCCCCACCGATTGGTATCAGTCCATCGTGGGAACAGGGAAATCTTTGACGAAAACCGGCGCCGCCATGCTGCGCCTGAGGGGTGCGAACCAATTGGACTCCCTTCAGGTTTTGGCGGGGGAACTTCATTCCCAAAACTCCAACAATCTTGCCACGGTGGTGGCGGGAGGAACCGGAATTCTCGGATGGGGCTACAGCAACATCGTCGGTCCCTGCGCTTATTTCGGAACGGCCACGGTGGTTTTATCGAACGGCGCCACCTTCGGCCAATACGGATCCTGCGGCAGCAACAACGAGATCGCCGACCGGACCTTGGCCAACAAGCTGCGCGTGCAGGGGGATGTCACCTTGGGTCTTGGCACATACACCAGCTATCTTTCCGGTGATATCGACCTGACCGGCACCTCGCGGACCCTCACCCTCTCCAACTCCGCTATTTTCAATGGCAGCGTCAGCAACGGCACGTTGCGGTTGGTCTCCACCTCGCCCACGCGGTTCCTGGCCTTGGGGGGCAGCAACCAGTTCAGCGGGGTTCTCAACCTTGGCGGGGGTCTTCTGGTTCTCAGCAACCAGCACGCCCTGCAGGGGATCACCCAGATTCTTTTCAACGGGAATTCCACCAACGGTGGCACCCTGGGTCTGACCGCGTCCAACAACGCGGACTATTCCGCGATCTTCAGCTCCGCCGATCTGCAAAACTACCGGGTCGACACAGGGGGGGTGGACAGCACCCTGGCCACCTCTCTTGGTTCCACCAACGGCACCTTTTCCAAGTCAGGGCTCGGAACCCTCACCCTGCCGGTGGCCAATCTTTTTTCGGGAGGCGCAACCTTGGCCGGCGGCCGCCTGGCTCTTGGCCACAACCAGGCCCTGGGCACGGGGGAGTTCCTTGTCGATCAATCCGGTGTCGAGATCGAGGCTTTGGTGCCGTTGACCCTGGGTCAGGATGTCAGGCTCTCCGGAAGCCCCACCCTGGTGGGGAATCAGCCGATCACCATCAGCGGGGTGACCCGTGTCTCCGGGGGAAACCGGGCTTTTTATCCCAGCAAC
>DFCD01000050.1 GCA_002366885.1 Verrucomicrobia bacterium UBA3063 | reverse complement strand
GTCGTTCGGCCCGGGATCATGAACCGGGTTCTCACCAAGCGGGATGGACAGCCATATGAATTGGCGAATTGGAAACTGTACGGGGATTACCAGCCCATTCGTCCCAACCTGCCTGGATTAAATACCGCGAACGTGCAAATCCCCGAGACCATCAGCTCGGATTTTCCCGAGATTTACAACCAGTTGAACATCATGCCGGTGCCTTGGTGGACCGGCACCTTGGGTTCGGCCACTTCCATCGGTGGGAACGGATATAATTCGATCAACCTCGGCACCCGGTGGCAAATCATCCCGGCTCTGGAACTGGGGTTGGGCTACACGTTCCTGGAGCAGTTCAACTACATTGATCCGCTCACCAATCAGTTGCAGACGGACACCCAAACCCAGGTTCTCAACGGCAGCGCCAATTATCGTTTGAACGAGAGTTGGTTCTTCAATGCGGGGGTGACCTACTCGATGAATCCCGATCTTCTTCAGCAGGTTAGTTTTGGCATTTACCGGGATCTGGGAGCCTGGATTCTGGGTGCTTCCGTGGCCAACCGCCAAAATCAGGGCTCTCCTTCCGAGTTTGTCGCTTTGGCGACCCTGACCCTGAAAGCCTTTCCGGAAATGCCGCTTGGATTCAATCAGGCACCGGGAACTGGTGGGGTTTCCTTTGCGGGACAGCAGCCGGGTAACTAGTTAAAAAACCTTGTTGGGATCAAAAATTTGAAATCCAAAGTCACGGTTGTTCTCGGGTTGCAGTGGGGGGATGAGGGAAAGGGAAAAATCCTGGATGTGATGGCGGGGGAAGCGGACTGGGTCTTTCGTGCCCAGGGCGGCAACAACGCCGGCCACACCGTGGAAATTGGCGGTGAAAAATATGTCCTGCATCTGGTGCCCTCCGGGATCCTGCGCTCCGGCGTCTCCTGCCTGATTGCCGGCGGGGCGGTGGTGGATCCTGTCAGCCTGGTCTCCGAAATCGAGGGATTGCATGAACGGGGCATCCGCACGCGGGCTCGTTTGCATCTGGCCTCCCAAGCCCATCTCGTGCTTCCCCATCATCGGGCGGTGGATCGCGGATCGGAACGAAAGCGCGGCAAAGGCAGGATTGGCACAACCGGTCGGGGGATCGGGCCGGCTTATGCCGACAAGGCCGCCCGGGTGGGGCTGAGGGCAGGGGAATTGGCCTTGTCCCCGCAGGAGCTATCGCGGCGAATCCGGGAGCGCATTCGAGTTCACAATCAGGCCGCCCGCCATCAGGGTTGGGAAAAAATTTCCCCTGGACCCGCGCTCCGGGAAATCCAAGGGGCGGCGAAAATTCTCCGACCCTACCTCTGTGACGGCGTCGCCCTGGCCCACCGGGTGGTCGAGTCAGGCAAAAGGATTCTCATCGAGGGGGCGCAGGGAACCTTTCTCGACGTGGACCACGGCACCTATCCCTATGTGACCAGTTCCCATTGCACGGCGGGGGGAGCCTGCACCGGGACCGGGGTGCCGCCCACGGCCATCCGAAAAGTCATCGGGGTACTGAAAGCCTACACGACGCGGGTGGGAAGCGGACCGTTCGTGACCGAGGACGGCGCATTGGGCCATCTCCTTCACGGCATGGGCCGGGAATTCGGCTCCACCACCGGCCGGGCCCGGCGTTGTGGTTGGTTTGATGCCGTCCTTGTTCGCCGGGCGGTACGCCTCAATGGGGTGACGGAGTTGGCCATGACCAACCTCGATGGTTTGGATGGTCTGGAAAAAATTCCGGTCTGCGTCGGATACCGCCTCCAAGGGAAGCTCCTCCAGGAGCCGCCGGTGGAGGTTGTGGACTGGGAACGATGCCGCCCGGTTTACCGGGTCTTTCCCGGCTGGTGCGAGCCGACCACCGAAGCACGCCGCTGGCGGGATCTCCCGGCCAAGGCCCGTTCCTACCTTCTGGCGCTTTCCAAGCTCGTCGGAGCCCCGCTGGGCATTCTGTCTGTCGGGGCCGGGCGTGAGCAAACTTTCCGCCATGGGTAAGGGTGATTCCGGCGGTCCGGTTCCCCAACACGTCGCCATCATCATGGATGGCAACGGACGTTGGGCCCAGCAGCACAAATTACCGCGATTGAGCGGACACGAAGCGGGGCGAAAGTCGGTCAAAAGGGTCGTGCAGGCGGCCATTGCCCACGGGGTTCGCTATCTGACCCTCTACGCTTTTTCCGTGGAAAACTGGCAGCGGCCCCGGGATGAGGTCCAGGGCTTGATGGGGCTTTTGCGCCTGGTGCTGCGGGAAGAATTGGCGGAGATGGGGAGGGAGGGAGTCCGTTTGCGGGCGATCGGGCGATTGCAGGATCTTCCCGAAGCCGTTCGCGAGGAGCTCGCCGCTGCCATCGAAAAAACCAAATCCAACACCAAGCTCGATTTGATCCTGGCGCTGAGCTACGGCTCGCGGGTGGAAATCACCGAAGCCGCCAAGGCCATCGCCCGGGAGGTCAAGGACGGCCGGCTCGATCCGGAGCGGATCGACGAAAATTCCATCTCCGATCATCTCTACACGCGGGGAATCCCCGATCCGGATCTGCTCATTCGGACGAGCGGGGAGATGAGAGTCAGTAATTTCATGCTCTGGCAAATCTCTTACGCGGAAATCCATGTGACCTCCGTCCTCTGGCCGGATTTTGGCAAGGAACAGTTTGCCTCCGCCTTGGCCGACTACGCCAAGCGGGAACGTCGCTTTGGGGGGGTCTAAGATGCTTGGTTGGCGCCTGTTATCCTCCCTGCTGCTTTGGGGGTTGGTCGTCGCCCTCGTGGCGCTCCGTTACACCAACGGCGTATTCCTTCTCATCGCCATAACTGGGTTGGCGGCCCAGAGGGAGTTTTATCTCTCCCAGCAGGCGGCGGGTCGGACGGTGTTCATGAAAACCGGACTGCTCGCCGGTGCGCTGCTGTACGCCGCCACCTACTTCTCGGTGGTTTCGCCGTATGGCCGGTTGCCGGAGACCTTCACCGGGGAGGCGATCCTGGTTCTCCTGGTCATCCTCGGCGCCCTGACTCGCCGAGTCTTTGACGTCAAGATTGAGGGCGCCGCCGTGGCCATGGCCCTGACGCTCTTTGGATTTTTCTACGTCCCGTACCTTCTCAACTACGCCACCAAAATCCTGTTCTGCGCGCCGGATGGGGCCGGAATTCCGTTGCTGGCGTATGCCGTCGCCATCACCAAATTCACCGACGTGGGTGCGTATGTGGCAGGTTCCCTTTTGGGGCGCCACAAACTTAGTCCCCTGATCAGCCCCAAAAAAACCTGGGAAGGGCTGGCCGGAGGGGTGGTCATGGCCCTTTGCACCAGTGTCGGGCTTGTGCACTTCTTCCCGGTTGCCCTTGGCCAGCTGGCTGGTTTCCATGCCTGGGTGCTGGGTTTCCTGCTTGCCGCCGTCAGCGTGATCGGGGATTTGGGGGAATCGGTTGTCAAGCGGGATGCCCATGTGAAGGATTCCGGAACTTTCATCCCCGGGATCGGCGGAGCGCTCGATCTGGTGGACAGCCTGCTCTTCAGTTTGCCGGTCTTTTACGGATACCTGATTTTGGCCGGGAGAGTATGAAACGCGTCATCCTGCTCGGCTCCAGCGGTTCGATTGGGGAAAGCACCTGCAAGGTCGCCCGGGCCCTGCCGGACAAGCTGAAGCTGGTCGGCCTTGGGGTCGCGAAAAGCACCCCCCGTTTATTGGAGCAGGCCAGGGAGTTTGGCGTGAACTCGCTGGCCGTATCTGATTCCAAAGCCGCGGAGAAAGCCCGCCTGCATCTTCCCCAAGGAGCCCGCTTGTTTGAAGGGCCGGAAGGTTTGACCCGCATGGTGGAGGAGACCGAGGCAGACATGGTGCTGGTGGCAATTGTCGGCACCGCCGGGCTGGCGCCCGCCCTGGCCGCCCTCCGCACCGGTAAAGATCTGGCCGTGGCCAGCAAGGAGATCCTTGTCTTGGCTGGTTCGGCGGTGATGGGGGAAGCAAAAAAAAGAAAGAGGCAAGTGTTGCCGGTCGACAGCGAGCACAATGCCATCTTCCAATGCCTGCAGGGGGCCAACGGGAAAGAAGTGCGCAAAATCATTCTCACCGCCTCCGGGGGTCCTTTCCGGCAGATGCCGGCCAAGGAGATGGCCAAGGTCACCGTGGCCCAGGCCTTAAAACACCCCACGTGGTCGATGGGGAAAAAGATCACCATCGATTCC
>DFCD01000099.1 GCA_002366885.1 Verrucomicrobia bacterium UBA3063 | reverse complement strand
CGGATCTCGCGGAAAAAATCCGTAAACTCCGCGTCCACGGGGCCAAGGTGAGATATTTTCATGAAATGATTGGAGGAAATTTTCGCCTGCACGAACTACAGGCGGCTTTCCTACGAGTGAAACTCCGCTATCTCGAGGAAGCGTTGAAAAAACGCCGCGGAATCGCCCAAAAACTCATTCAACTGCTTCAGGAAAAATGGAAGGCTATTTTCCCGACCAAGGAATGTGTTTGTGAGGGGGAGAAACAAGGAGCTCGGTCCTACCAGGACGGCACAATCCTGGTGCCATTTTCCTGTCAGAGCGGTGAATGTGGGCACACTTGGAATCAATTCGTTATCCGCATTACCGGTGAGGGTAAGAGGGACGATTTCAGGGATAAACTAAGTCAAAACGGGATCCAGACGGAAATTTATTATCCACGCACAATGCATGAGCAGAGTTGCTTTCAAAACACCCGGATTGCTCATCCCATCGCCGAGCATCTCGCTCGGCAGACACTCGCTCTCCCTTTGCAGGAAGGTTTTATCTCCAGCATTCAGCCGCCATGAGGGTAGCAATATTGGGATCCTCCGGCTATTTGGGGCGCAACTACTCTCGCGCCAAACCCCCAGCTGAGGTTGTTTTAGTTCCTGTTGACAGGGCAAAAATCGATTACACAGATAAAATAATCTTTAAAAGATTCCTGAAGCAGGAAAAAATCGATAAAATCATTAACTGCGCTGGTTTCACAGGAAAACCAAACGTGGATGCTTGCGAGCAGTTTCGAGATCTTTGTTATCAGTTGAATGTGCAGCTGCCTGTGATGTTGGCCTCGGTTTGTTCAGATGAAAAAAAAATGTTTTTCCAGATTGGTTCCGGATGCATCTATCAGGGGGTCCCCGACAACAATTATCCAGACCAAGGTTTCAAGGAAACCGATGCGCCCAACTTCTGTTTTCATCACCCTCCCTGTAGTTTCTACAGTGGCACCAAGGCCGAAATGGAGGAAAAAATAAAAGATATTCCTGGCACCTCCATTTGGAGGTTGCGCATGCCATTTGCGGGCACGTGGGACGATCGCAACCTTTTAGTCAAACTGGTTGGCTACGAAAAGATTCTCGAGGCAGTAAATAGTATTACGCATCTTGGGGAGTTTATTAACAACACTTTAAAATTGCTGGCGTCAGAGGCTCCGGACGGGGTATATAATTGCACAAATTCTGGCGTGGTATCCAACACAGAAATCGTTGATATGTTGTGCAAAAGAAATATCAGATTGAAGAAAGCCTCCTATTTTCAAACAGAAAAGGAGGCCTCTTTGGCAATGCGGTCGCCACGTTCTGCGTGCGTTCTTGATAGCAGTAAAATAATGAAAATGGGTTTCGGGTTTAGGAATGTTTTTGAGGCTCTTGAGGATAGCCTGCGTGAGCTAGCGACATGAAGCCGAAAGTAGTCGTCGTCATGCCGGCATACAATGCGGAAGCAACCTTGAGGACAACCCATGAAGAGGTATTGAGCACCGGTTTCGTTGATCAGGTTGTAATTGTCGATGATGCGAGTAACGACAAGACGGTGGAGCTCGCCAAGAAACTTCCTTCAAGCCATGTCATTGCACACGAGACAAATCGCGGCTACGGGGGGAATCAAAAAACTTGCTATCGAGCCGCCCTACAACTTGGGGGTGATATCATTGTCATGGTTCACCCTGACTATCAGTACACCCCACGTTTAATTCCTGCGATGGTATCGATGATCTCATCCGGGCTTTATGATTGCGTGATTGCCTCCAGAATCCTCGGGGGTGGAGCCCTGAAAGGGGGGATGCCCTTGTGGCGATACCTGCCCAACCGATTTTTGACATTGGTTCAGAATCTTCTGATGGGAGCCAAGCTTTCCGAATACCACACGGGCTATCGAGCCTTTTCCAGAAGGTTGCTGGAGCACCTGCCGATTGAGAAAAACTCGGATGACTTTGTCTTTGACAACCAGATGCTTGCGCAAATTATCTGGACTGGAAATACCATCGCTGAAATCACCTGTCCCACCAAATATTTCCGGGAAGCCTCTTCCATTAATTTCAGAAGGAGCATCATTTATGGGCTCGGCTGTCTCGGGGTGGCCCTTCGGTTCCGCCTCGCCAAATTGGGAATCTTAGCTCCTATGGTTGAACCGGGAGGCGCATCCTGACATCGGAATCCTTTCGGCGTCTACTGTTGGATGGGGGATTTCTCCTTTTTACCGGGATCTTTTTGTTCGGCCGTTTGGGTCATTATGCCTTATGGGATGACGAAACCATGGTGGCGTTGGCCAGTCAGGGGATTTTGGAATCGGGCGATACATCGGCCAAACACGGTGAAAATATCGTCGCTTACCGCTCCGGACTCTTATTGAGGGATCTATGCGATCGGTCGACCCCTCCGCTCACCGCCTACCTAATTGCACCCTCCCTCTGGTTGTTCGGCACCACGTCCCTGGCGGCAAGACTTCCTTGTGCTATTCTTGGTTGGGCGCTTATGGCGTTTGTGGTCGGGCTTCTGAGAAAAACCAAGACCACATTATCCGATTGCCTGATCTGGTATCTCGCCATTGGGAGCAACGTATCTTTATTTCTTTTTTTACGCCAGAGTCGCTACTTTGCGCCGTGTATTTTTTTGGTCACATGCATCATTCTTTGTTATTTATTCTGGAACGGCTCAAGAACAAAATACCTGATTTGGACGATTCTTTTGTTTGCCGTGTTGTTTGCCACCAACTACATGGCCTGTCTGGCGCTTTTTCTCGCTGTCGCCTACGACTTTTGGTTTGGAAAAAGGAAATCCACCGCTTTCCCCCTTCGGAATGTATGGCCCTGGATGGGCGTGGCCCTGTTGATTTGTCTGCTAATCTCTCTCGTTTGGAATCCATACCAAACAGGATTTGGCGCATACACCCAAAAAAACACCTTTGGGGAACGCCTCATCCTTTTCCTTTGGAATTGGAGGGATACGTCAGACTGTCAGTTCTGGATCCCGGGAATATTGCTTGTCGGTCTTGTTTTGGGCTGGATGAAGAAAGACCCATGGCTTCAGCGGGGCTGGGTGGCCATGGTGATTTTTACCGCTGGCATCACGGCGGTTTCCCCGCAGCTCATCGCCGGAGCCCTTGTGGCGGACGTACGTTACTTGGCTCCATTGATACCTCTAGGAATAGCTCTTTCCGTGAGAACCATCCTTCTTCTGTTTGGTTCCCGTCCTTTGTTGGCTTCCTTTTTGGCGGCAGTGCTTTTTGGGACAAATCTCGTCTCCGGTGCTTTTCTCGGAGGAAGACCGTTCCGATCACCCCCTGGGGAATTCCTAGAGGAGCTCATCACGCCGCCACCCGAGCCTTACTCCGTGACCGCGCAATGGGTTGCGAAGCATGTCCCTCCAAAATCAACCGTATGGGTCCTTCCGGAATATGCGTGTTACCCGCTTATGTTTCATGCGCCTAACGCCATTTATGCTTGGCAACTAAGGCCGGAACAAAAGCAGGAAGAGCAGTTCAAAAATCTCCCGGACATTCATTTTCAGGGCTTAGTGCCCCCCGATTTTATCGTTGTTTTTGGGCCATCGGTGCAACAAATCCGTCAACTGATCGGACAATGGTCCATGCAAGGTTTGCGCTATGAGGAGGTCACCCGTCTCATGACTTTCTGGAAAGACCTTTACCGCCCCGAACTCTTTTGGAGGACTTTCAAGCCAATTGAGAATTTCGATCCCAACACGGAAGCGATTTATATTTTCAAGAAGCTGCCTTAGGTTCTGACGAACTCGCCTTCATTAAGCCAAAGGATGGCTTGTTAAAGAGGGTATATTTGTTAACATAAAGCACTAATGCCCAGAGGTTCCAAGGATTTTAGCTTTTCCGTAGAGGCGGGAATTTTCTTTGTCCTTTTGGGCGTGCTTTTGGCTGGGTGGCTGGGGATCGGACCCTCAAACCAGGAACTGTTGGCCAATTACGCCAAGGCGCAGGATCTGGTCAACTTCGCTCCGATCGAATCAAGATTCTAGTTGGGAATTTTCGGCAGGGGGGGGGCACGCGGCGAAAATTTTGGCCAAGCGAAAAGAAATTGCAAAATAGAGCTCTGGGCTCTAATATGCATTCATGCAATGGAATCGACTCGGCGCCAATGCCTTGCAAGTCCTGGCGAAGGCTTTTCCTGCCGTGGTCGTTCTGGGGGCCAGACAGGTCGGCAAGACCACCCTGGCCCGGGAGACCTTTCCGCAAGCGGAGTATGTGGATCTTGAATCCCCGCTCATTCGAGCCCGGTTTCTGGAAGATCCGGCCCATGAGCTGGCAAGGCTGGGGCGGATGACCATCCTGGACGAAGCCCAAATGGTTCCGGATCTTTTTGCGGCGTTGCGCGGTGAGATCGACCGCCGTCGAAAGGAGCGCAAGTGCCACTTTTGCCTGCTGGGATCCGCTCAACCCGCGTTGATCCGCGGGGTGTCCGAATCCCTGGCGGGACGGGTGGGGATTTTGATGCTCGAGCCGCTGAGCCCGGCGGAAACGGGTCTGTCCACCGGGCAGCACTGGTTGAGGGGAGGGTTTCCCGAGGCCTTGCGCGGGGATTTTCGAACCTGGTGGGAACCGTATCTGGACACGATCCTGCAAAGGGACTTGGCCGCCTACGGCTTCCGCCCCAACGCGCTTTTCCTACGGCGCCTGCTGGGCATGGTGGCCAGCCAGCAGGGAGGATTGCTCAATCTTTCCTCGCTGGGAAACGCCCTCGGGGTGCGTTATCACGCCGTGCAGCACGGGCTGGACCTCCTGGAGGGGGTATTTCTCATCCGGCGGCTCCCACCTTTTTTCCGCAAACTCCGCAAACGCCTCGTTAAGGCTCCCCGGATTTTCATCCGCGACACGGGTTTGCTCCACCAACTGCTCCATATTTCCAGTTTGCGACAACTGGAAGCGCACGCCCTACGAGGAGCCAGTTGGGAAACCTTCGTGATCGAGGATCTCATGCGGCGCGAACGCCTCTCCCGGCCCCACACCCAGTTTTTTTTCTGGAGAACCGCCACGGGCCAGGAAGTAGACCTGATCATGGACCGGGGAGACGAGCGGTTGGCTTTGGAGATAAAAATAAGCAGCGGGACCAACCCACACGATATCCGCCAACTGGAGGCGCGTCTGGACGATATCGGCGCCGCCCGGGGTTTCCTGCTGGGGCGGGGAGCAGGCTTCCGACAGATGAGCGCGAGGGTTTGGACCGCAACCTTGGAGGACGATCCGGGTTGGCTTCCGGATTGAGGCGTCCAAGCTGGACGCTTGTTCGCACCACACAAATCCTTACCCTAACCCTTTTATGTCCAAGGGCTCTCACCATTTCTCCATGTCCACGGAAGGATGGCTGGGGCTGGCCCTTGGTGCCGTCCTCGCCTGGGGATGGCTGACCACGGGTCCTTCAAACCAGGAGCTGTTGGCCAACTACGCCAAGTCAAAGGACATCGCCAACCTGATCTGGGAAAACAAAGGGTTTGCCTGGTGGTCGCCCGCTTACCTGGGCGGAGCGCCGACGGCCCCTTTGGCCGGGACTGCCCTGACCATGTTCTGGATGTGGCTGGGCGGATTTGCCGGCGATCCCGTGGTTGGCGGAAAGATCATGGGTTTTGTGGCGCTGCTGATTTCGGCTCTGTTCATGGTCGCTTTCCTGAAACGCCTCACCGGAGATAACCGGGCTGCCTGGATCGGGGCCTTTCTTTATGCGCTTGGACCGCAGGCCGCCTTGCGCCTTGCCGGCAACGAGCATATGCCCGTGATTTTTTGTATGCCCTATCCTCCCCTGATCGGCTGGGCCTTGCTGGAAATCGCCACGCGCAGCTCGGGTAGGGGAATTCTCGTCCTCGCCATGGCCGTGGCGGCCATGAGCCTCACCTTCAATAAAATTGCCGCTGTTTTCGGTCCGGTCATGCTAGGGCTCGCCATCTGGCTGCATTTCCAATACCCGTCCAAGGGCATGCCCTTTCTCAAAGGCTGCCTCCTGGCTGCAGGGGCATGGCTGGTCTTGGCGGTCTTGCCCCAGCTTCCGGGGTTGCGGGAAACCGGCCGGATGACTCTGTTCAGCACCGACCCCCTGGCGGGATGGCAGTCCAGTTTCTCCATCAAGGCCCCGCTTTCTTGGTTTGACCGGGGCGGCCTTCTGCTGGGCGGCATGCCTGGCAATTTCACGGTGGATGACGGCGGCTTTTATCTCGGCTTTATTCTGGTGGTCGCCACGGCAATTGCGGTGGAAAGCCGGCGCCGGGGAAATCCCTCCCCGCTTGACGGTCCCATCCGGATTTTTCTCGGACTCCTGCTTTTAGTTCACTGGTTCAGTCTGGGGCCTCGGAGCGGGTGGGGTGGCATTCTCGAGTTTTTGAAGTTCGCGCAGGGGCTGCAGGACTGGGTTCTGCCGTTTTTTTGGATCGCAGCTCTCGGACCTATCGCCGTTTTGGCGTTGATCTGGCCGGAAGGCAGATGGCGTTGGCCCACCTTCGCCATCGGACTGGCGGTCTATATGCTGGTTCCCGGGTTCCGGTTGTTCGAGTTACTGCCGCTGATCGGCACCGTCCGCGCCCCGTGGTCGTTTTGGCAGGTGGGCGGAGCCTTTTGTTTGGGGGCGGTGGGCGGTCTTGCCGTGGCCCGCCTCTGCCCCGGCAAGACAAGGCCCTGGATACCGGTGACGGCTCTGATCCTGGCGGCGGTTGATTTCACCCCGTATTACGCAAAATATTTCCAACCCCGTCTGGAGGCCGGAACCTACGATGCCTTTCTCCAGGCGGGGGAATTCCTGAAAGGGCAGACCAAGCCCGGCGGGATCCTGCCGCTTTCCGGTAGGTATTTTTACCTGCAACTGCCCCAGTTGACCGGGCGCCCCATCTCCACCGAGGCCTTTCAGTCCTACTTCATGTCCACGGGTATGCGCGCCCTGCAGGATGGCGGCAGCACATCCGCGGATCTGATGAAGATTTCCCTCAGCGCCCAGGGAGTTCGCTACATCCTGATTGACCGCAAGGATAGGGACACCCCCGAACCCCTGCAGACCGCCTTTCGCCAGCAGTATCCGCTGGTCTACGAGAACGAGTTTTTTACGATCCTGGAAAATCCCAGCTGCCTCGCCCCGGGATTTCTTGCCCGGAACTATGTCTCCATTCCCAGAAACAGTTATGCTTATTCCTCCGCCGACCTGGGGCTGCTTCGTCTCTATTTTCTTCCCGTCGAGTTGACCGGGGTGGAGATGAGCGACCCGGCCCTCGCCGGGGTGATGAATCCGCAGAACGGGGAAGTGGAACTCACCGCTTCGTTCCGCGACAGGGAAGGGGAACCCTTTCGCGTAATGGACAGCAACTCTCTTCGCCGGGAGGGCCCCAGCCAGATGCGCTTGAGTCTTTCCGGTGATCCAGTGTGGTTCAGTGTCACCCAGGCCTGGCATCCGGACTGGAAGGTCCGAATCGATGGTGCGCCGGCGGAACTTCACCGCGTCTCCCTGGCCCTGCCTGGGTTCCGGGCGACACCCGGTTCGCGGGAAGCCACTCTATCGTTTGAGCCCCCCGCATGGACCTCCTTTGTCGTTTTGCTTGGACTGATCGGCTGGACCGGAAGTCTTGGCGGGGCGGCCTACCTCCGCTTCGGTCCGACGCCCAAAAAATGGAAGAAATGGTGGGAAGGAGAGGAGACGGAAATCGAGGCCCCCGCAGAAAGAGTTGTTTCTAGAAAAAAGGAGGAGCGGGGGCAGGGGTCGACCGCAAAAATCCAAAAGTTTCTGGTGATTCTTCCCACCTACAACGAGGGGGAGATGATTGAGCGCGTCCTGGAAGAAATCCTGACCAAGGCACCCGGGGCGGAAATTCTGGTGGTGGACGACAACTCGCCCGACGGCACGGCCACCAAGGTTAGGAAAGCGACGCCTTTTGGGAAAAAGATCCACCTGCTGGAACGTCCGGGAAAAGCCGGTCTCGGCTCCGCCTACAAGGAGGGGTTTCAGTGGGCCCTGAAAAGGGGTTACGACGCGGTGGTGGAGATGGATGCGGACCTTTCCCATGATCCGGCGGATGTGCCGAAACTCCTTCAGGCGTTGAGTGACGGGGCGGATCTTGCGGTGGGATCGAGGTACCTGAATGGGGTGCGGGTGTTGAACTGGCCGCAGTCCCGTCTCTGGGTGAGCAGTTTTGGGGGTTGGTATGCCCGGATGCTGACGGGGTTGCCCATGACCGATCCGACCAGTGGCTTCAAGGCGATCCGCCGCCGAGTGCTGGAAGGTTTGGATTGGGAGAAATTCACGGCGCAAGGGTACGGATTCCAGATTGAGATCCATTTTCTGGCATGGCAGGGCGGTTTCTGCTTGCGCGAAGTCCCGATCGTTTTCACCGAACGGAGGGAAGGTCAGTCAAAAATGTCCCTGCAGATCGCCCAAGAGGCCGCCTGGAGGGTGTTGCAGCTTGCGCTCCGGAGGGTCTTTCCGTGAGCAGGGAGGCTGTACCCGGGCGGCACCCGTGGAATTGGCCGTTTGACCGAGCCGACTGGATCCCGGCAGGCATCGCTTGGCTCGCCTCCCAGGTCCTGTATTTCTTCACCGCGCAGCCAAACGTGGGGCTACTCGATTCCGGCGAGTTTTTGACTGCGGCCGTCCATGTGGGTGTGCCACATCCCACCGGCTACCCGCTTTGGACCATCTTCTCGCACTTCTTTACGCTCTTGCCAATCGGGAACGGGGCTTGGGAGGTCAACCTCGCGTCCGGCTTCTGCACGGCCATCGCCACGGGTTTGGTGGCGTTGGTTTTGGTCAACTCGATGCGCTGGGCGGGGGTGGGGGACAGGTTGGCCCAGACGCTGGCCGCGGGATGGTCGCTTGCCTTGGCGTGTAGCGTTTCGATGTGGTCCCAGGCGGTCATCGCCGAGGTCTACGGTCTCCATAGCCTCTGTGTGATGCTTTACGTGGTCAGCCTCTACCGGTGGTTGCGGGATCCTGCTTGGACGAATGGTCTGGCCTGGAGCGCTTTCTTTTTCGCCCTGGGCATGAGCAACCACCACTTGATGATCTCCCTCTCCGTCCTGCCGGTGATGGTGCTGGTGTTGCGACGGCGTGATTTTCTTGCCGAGGGCCTGCTTTATCTGTCGGGGGTAGCCGCTTTGGTTTACTGGGGGTTCGGTTACCTTTCCCAGGAACAACCCACCTGGCATTCCTCGGTCCGCTTCCTCTGGTGCGTGGTCGTGGCTTTCCTTCTCTGGATGGTGATCCGGAGAAAGCTGCCGCATTGGAGAACCGGATTGCTGGTGCTGGCCGGGGTGGTGGTAGGCCTTTCGCCCTATGCATACATGCCGATGGCCTCCTCGACCAATCCGCCGATGAATTGGGGTTTCACCAGCACCAAGGAGGGCTTTTTCTATTCCATCAATCGCAGCCAATACTCCGGAAAACTGTCCGATCAGCTTTTAAAAACCGTGGGCCGTGTGATGGGCGCTACGCCACCGGAGCTTCTGGAGGACCCTCCCCAGGCCCCGGGGACACCCGCACCCGAATCGTTCCTCGAGACGCTCGGAAAGTTTTCCCAGCTCTACTGGCGTAAGATCATCGAAAACTTCACCCCGGTTTCCATCCTGGCCCTGGTGGCTGTCTTTATTTTCCTCGGAATGGTGCCGGCTCCGGCACGGGCCTGGTTACCGGTGGCGGCCGTCGGTTTTCTTCTGGCGGGATTTCTTCAGCCAGCTTTTGACAAAGCGGGGGCGGATGAGGCGGCCTGGCTTCTGCAGATGCCGTACCTTGGTTACTCCCATGCCTTCTTTGTCTTGTTGGCGGGTTTTGGTTCTGGACTGGCTTTGCAGCGGCTCGGACACAAAATTCCGTACCTGCCGTGGGTTGCGGCCTTGTTCGGTCTTGGTCTGGCCGGTTGGTCGCTGCGGCAAAACCTTGAGTTCTGCAGTCAGCGGGAACACTGGTTTGGCTGGATGTACGGACGGGACATGCTGGCCGATCTTCCCAAGGATTCCTTTGTGTTCGGCGGGACCGATCCGGGGAGGTTTGTCCCCACGTACATGATTCTTTCGGAGAGTTTTGAGAAGCCCAGCCGGAAGAGGGATCCGAGTTTCGACCGACGCGATCTTTATATCATCACCCAAAACGCCCTGGCGGACGCCTTTTACAACCAGTACATCCGCAACCACTACTCCGCTGAAAGGCCCGCTCCGCGAGGCTGGATCGATCGGTGGCTTGGGCGCGACAAGCATTATCCCCCCGCTTTTCTTATTCTGCCGCGACAGGAGGACATCATCGCCTTGTACCAGACTGCCGTGGAGCGGAAGCAAAAAGATCCCGGCGCACCCGACCCCAACTCCGACCCCACCGTCCTCAACTCTATGGTGGGGGAGTGGATCTGGCAGCGGAACAAGGATCAACGCCACTTTTTTGTCGAGGAAAGCTTCCCGATGGAGTGGTCGTACCCGAACGCCGTGCCGCACGGCCTTTGTTATGAGATTAAGAAGGACCCTGTGCCCGTTCTGATGCCGGATCAAGTGGCTGCGGACATGCAATATTGGCGCAGTTACATCGACCGGCTGAAGGGGATGCCCCAATTTGCCCAAGATATCGATGCCCAGCGCTCCTTCAGCAAGCTTCGCAACACCGGTGGCAATATTTACAAATGGAGACGCATGCTGGGCGAGGCGGAGCAGGCTTATCGGCAGGCTTTGGAGTTATGGCCTGGAAACACCGAGACGCTGAATAATTTCTCCGAACTGCTCCTCCGGCAGGGCCGGTCCGCAGAACTGCGGGATATGCTCGCGAAGGCTGTGAGGGACGACCCCAATAACACCCTGTTGGCCATATTGCTGAAAAACTCCGAAAGAAGGATCAAATTGCAGGCGGAGATCGCCGCCCTGGAGAACCAGAGGGCCGCCAATCCCAAGGATCCGGCGCTGGTCCAGCAACTGTTGGGTAAATATTCGGAGGAGGGGAACATTCCGGCGGCAGACCGCTTGATCGGGGAGGGCGCGTCAGCGTTCCCCACCAACGCCGAGTTTCTTCGGGATGCGGTGAATTACTTTGCGGTTCAAAACCGCATCCCACAAGCGCTCGAATATGGTCGGAAGCTGGAAAAACTCACCCCGCAGGATCCTGAGGTGAAGTACGGACTAGCCAAGTTTATCATGCTGACCGGTAACCGTCTCGAATTTTACAAGATGCTGGAGGGGGCAGTGAAGCTGGGCGGTTTGCCCATGCGGGAACGAATCGCCACCGAACCTATGTTTCAACAGATTCAATCCGAGCCTGAATTCCAGAAGCTGGTGAAGCCGGGGCAGTAATTGGTTGTTGGTAGCGGGTAGCGGATGGTGAGAGGCGGGAGCAATAGGAGATAGGGTAATTTCCTATATGCTATCTCCAATCTCCTATTTACTTTCCTGCGGCAGTAGCCGCTGGAGGAGGCGGCAGGTCGGACGGGAGGGCGAGGAGTTCTTTTTCCGACCAGGGTTGCTTCCGGCTTTTAGTGGTGGCGCGGATGAGGGCCACTTCCTCGGTGGAGACGGGCTCGGCCTGGTTGCCCCACTCGCTACGGATGTAGGTGAGGATGGCGGAGATCTGTTCGTCCTTGAGGGGAACGGGGGCGCCGTCGCCCCAGGCAGGCATGTTGTTGTTATAAAGGTTGCCCTTCACGGCGATGGGACCGGCGATTCCGTGGTGCAGAATAGCGATGAGACGATGCTTGGACCCAGTCACCCATTCGGATGCCGCCAGGGGAGGATAAACGCCGGCTTGGCCCAAGCCGGAGGCCTGGTGGCACTGGGCGCAGTTGGCGGTGTAGAGACGTTTCCCGATGACCTTGGGATCTGGCGGAGCCACGGGACCGGTGCTGACCGGCCCCCAGGTGATCAAACCGGGGTCGTAGACATCACCGCGGAAGCCGCCGCTGTAAAGGAACAGATACGCTCCCGCCCAGAAAGCGAGAATCAGGCCCATGCCCGTCAACCACCCGGGGATCGGGGCGTGGCGCTCGGCGGGGGCCTGGGGAAGTTGGGATGATTCTTGCGGGTTCATTTGAGAGGCGCCTCCGGCAGGGCGTAGTTGGCGTTGAGAGACTGCAAATAGGCGACGAGAGCCTTGGCATGATAAGATGGGAGCAGTTGGTGCCAGCCGTCAGGCGATACCTGGAGCGCGTCCGGTTCGGCCTTTGGCCCGGCTGGCTTTTTCACGAACAGCCAGGGATGGGTCGGGCAGGTGGAGTTTTTCTTCAGCAGGCGCGGGTCGTACAGGTGCTGCATCAATTTATCCCCTTCCGGCATACGGGCCCCGATGTTGGAGAGATCTGGGCCGATGCGGGCGGTTCCGAGCATGGCGGGGTCGCGAAAAAGGTAGTCGCGGGCCACGGAGCGACGCTGACCCCAGCCACGGGTAAGGTCGGCAGAATCCTTGGGTCCGCGGGCGGAAAGGGAGTGGCACTCCAAACAGCCCTGGGAGGCAAAAACGCGCGCTCCGGTGTGGGCTAGGCCGGAAGGAACGGGCGGCACAGTCAGGTTTGTCTCCTCGTTGAGGACTGGTTCGAGCCTGCCCACCTGCAAGTACCCAACGGCTGCCTGGGCCACCCAGGTTAGGAGAAGGGCGCCAAAGGCGATGGCAAGGGCACGAGTAGGCTTCATCGCTTATCCGTGGAGGTGACCGATACTGGCGGGTCGGATCACGGTGGGGTTCCGGAAAACCGCCATCGGGGCGGCCGTGGGGAAAAGGCGGAGCAGGCTGGCAATCAGCACGGAGGCAAAGGCGATCTGCCCCACCAGCCAGAAAAATTGGGCAAAGATGACCACGAAAAGAAAAGGGCGGAGGTAGCTGGCGAGGGTGGAGGTCGGAACGCCAGCATCACTTAGGGCCAGCCCTTGGAAGGATCCGGCGAGCAGGAGGCCAGAGGCGGCGGCGGCGGCGCCCAAGGTGGTGCACCAGAAGTGCCAGGTCAGGGCCGAACTGTTGGGCCAACCCATTTCACGCCCCACAGGCAACAGCGCGTAGACGGATCCGGCGAGAACACATCCGAGAAAGAGGAAATGAAACACCTCAAAGAGGGCTGGCCAAGCAACGGTAAAGACCATAACCGGACGCACCCACGGCAGGGAGAGGAAAGCCAGGAGAATATAGGTAGCCGCGTAGGACCAGGCTCCCACAGATAGGAACCGGAGGGCGACGGTCCTTCGGATTTCCTCCCAGCGTCCTTCCGTCAGGTTTTGCACGAGCAGTCCGTTCCCGATGGCGACAAAGGCCATGAGGATCGAGGCGACAACCCCTGTGCTCTGCATCCAGGATGGAATGGGGCCATCGCTGGCCCGGACGGTGCCGAGCCAACCGCCGAATAGGGCAGTGGCGATCCAGGCAAGCAGACCAAGATTCAGACTCGTCGCCGCCCGACCGGTGAGGGTGGGGAGCAGTTGGAAAATAAGAGCTATCCCGAGCGGAGCGAGCCAGAGGTGCTGGTGAAAGGAGTGCCAAAGGAGTTGGGTAATAATCTGAACCGAACCTGGGGTGACCGTGCCTCTCAACAGGGCCTCAGCGCTGCCCAACCCCAGCGGGAAGGCGAGCAAGGCGAGGAGCAGATAAAGGCGAGGTAAAAGGGGCCCACTTTTCCAGGAGCGACCCAAGCCGCGCGTCAGACCGGTGCCGAGAACAAGGAAGGATAAAATCAGCAGGATCGAGACAAAACGGGGTTGGGGCATGCCGATGAGACCGGAGGAACCTTCCAGGAGAATCTGAGTGAAGCCGCTGAGAATGGCCAACTGCCAAAGGAGGGCTCCACCGAAAAGGAGGCGACCATACCGAAAGGCGATCCCAGAGAAACGGGGGGCGAGGATCAGAAGGACGCCAAGAAGACCGGAGCCAAGCCAGCCGTAGGAAAGGAGAAACTGGGAGGCGGGAGCAAGGCGACCGTAGTTGAACCACGCCATGGGAATGAGCCGGTCCAAGGAGGGAACCAGAAGCTGGGTATTGGCCAGCAACTGCAAGCCAGCGCCAACCAGGGACGCCAGAATGGATCCGAGAATCAGGACCAGGGCTGCGGTGGAGCCTTGCGGAAGACGGGAGCGGTTCATTTCTTCCCTTGGCTATTGGTGGTGGTGGTCGAACCCGGCTTGGCCGAAATTACCTTGTTGGTGGTGGGCATGGCGCCCCCGTCTGCTGCCAGGGCGGCGGTGACAGCGGCCACCTCGACCGGCACCTCCGGATAAATGGGGTAACCGGCAGCCGTGATGGCGGACGGGGCGATGGTGGTGATTGGGTAGGCAACCCGTGGATCTTCTGCGCGCAGTTTTCGGACAGTGAGATCCATTGCCTGGGAAACCGGAATGCGGGCAATGCCCTTATCCTTATCGATCCATCCGTAGGAGGAGGCTTCTTTTTCCTGCTCACCTTTCAATTTTTGCAGTTTGTCCCACCGCTCCATGGCGGCTTTTTCCAGAATGGTGTCGGGTGTGACGCCGGCAGGGCGAAGAAGGAGTGCTAGGCTGGCCAGGCCCAAGAAACCGGCGGCAAGCCAGAGACCCGGCAGATAAGGGTGGCTGCGTTCGGAGAAGGAGTGTGGCTTTTCGCTCATGACCAGTTGGTGACTCCGAGGCTTTCGCGGAGACGAGGGTCGCGTGCGGGGAAGATGGAACGACGGGCCAACAGGCAAAGGAAGGTGTGAGCGAGGACACCAAGGACCCCGATGAGGGCAAGAATGTCGATGGGGTGGGGATGGAAACCGGTGGTGGCGGCCTTGAGGCCCGCGTGGCGTGCTTCCTGCAGTTGGAGGTTTGGCATGACAACCCAGTAGAGGTCCACGCAGTGCATCAGAAGAACCCAGCCGGCGGCCGTGCAGATACGCCACGGGGTTCGCTTGGCCGGCTGGGTCAGCAGGAGGATGAAGGGGACGAAGAAGTGTCCGGCGACGAGGAAGATGGAATAGTAAAACCAGGTGCCGGTATTGCGGTAGACGAAGAACCAGGTTTCCTCCGGAATGTTGGCGTACCATTGCAGAAAATACTGGCTGAAAGAGATGTAGCCCCAGAAGACGGTGAAGGCGAAGAGGAGCATGCCCATGATGTGATTGTGCTCGGGGGTGAAGAGGCCGCGGAGATGACCGGTGCGGACCAGGCCGTTGGTGATCAGGATAAGGAGGGCCATCGAGGATTGGGCGGCTCCGGCAAAGAGATAAACGCCCCACATGGTCGAGTACCAATGGTGATCCAGTGCCATCAGCCAATCGAACCCGGCAAAGGTGAAGCAGAGCACGAAGAGGGGGATGAATCCGTAGGCGGTGTGCCGGGAGCGCAAAGTGATGCGGGGATCCCCGTCCTCGTCCTGCTGGATGGACCAGCGTCGGTATAGCAGGGCGGCACAGCTGAAGAAGAGAAGATAAAAGGCACATCGCGCGTAAAAGAAAGGCTCGTTCAGGAAAGGCCGCTTCCAGGCAAGGAGAGGATCGTGGGCGGTGTCGGCCGTCATCCAATGCCAGAGTTCCTTCGGAAAAAGGAGAAGCAGGGGCAGGGCAAGAACCAGAATGACCGGGAAGCAGGAGGCGACGGTTTCCAGGATGCGCCGCATGAGGACGGACCAGTCGGCATCGAGAGCATGGTGGAGAAGTGTCCAAAAGAGGGAGCCGGCGCAGAGGGTAAAGCCGACGGCAAAGGCGAAAAGATAAGAGAAGGCAAGCTGGGCATGGTTGGCGGCCAGGCCCCAAGCAAAGGCGGAAGCCAGGCCAATCACGCCAAGTGCGGGAAAGAGGATGGGGAGCACACCGAGTTTTTCCACGCGGAGTTTCTCGGCGGAGGGAAGGGGGCCGTGCGGTGCGCTCATGGGTTACCCGCCCTGGCGAAGTCCGGCGGCAGCAGATTGGCCGGCGCATTTTGGGAGAGTTGAAGGGCGCGAAGGTAGGCGATGATCGCCCACCGATCCTCGACGGCAATGTGATGGTAGGGGCCCATCTGGCCCTTTCCGTGGGTGATGGTGTTAAAGATCTCGCCATCGGCCATCTCTCGGTATTTGTCCTGGTTCAAATTGGCCGCGCCCACGAGGCCGTACTGCGAGGTGATGCCGTTGCCGGCACCGACGGCTCCGTGACAAACCTGGCAATTGATCTCGTAGCGTTCCTTGCCGCGGGTGAGGAGTTTCTTGTCCACTGTCACGGGAATGCCCGTGCCCCACATGTTTCCCATCTTGCCGGTAATGAGGTAGGGCTGGTCGGTGGGAACATGGAACGGGATGGTTCCGTAGGGGGGGACGCGGTCGACTCGCCCCTCCGGGAAGAGCGGGGAGGGGGTCTGGGATTTGTATTTTGGCTGCCGGTCCATATCAGGAAAAATCTCGATGGGTGTCCGCTGGGTGAAGCTGCCGCGAAAACCTGCGATCGCGAGGATGGCCAATCCTGTAGCGCCGAAGATGGCGAGAAAGGTGCGAATGAACCCCTTCATACGCGTGCCTTTACCTCGGGGCGGGCGGGATGCGGGAACGGGTCGGCATCCTGATGAATTTCCGTGATATGGGTGCCACCCAGATCTTCCAGGAACCGGCGGGAGGCGCCCTGTTCAAAGCGCGGGTCGGCGGCCTCAAGCACCAGAAAAAATCCGTCGTCGCTGACGCGTTTAAAGCGGTCCCAATGGAAGACCGGATGGTGCAAGCGCGGCATCAGGGTGAGCAGCAGAAGGCCGATGATTGTGCCAAAGGCAGTCAGCAGCACGGTCAACTCGAAAAAAATCGGCATGGAGGCCTCGAGGGAAAAATACGGTTTGCCCTGGGTGATGAGCGGGTAGTTCAGGGCTGAGGTGTAGTAAATCAGGGTGAAGGCGGTGGTCAGGCCGGCGATTCCCCCCAGCAGGGAAAAGAGCG
>DFCD01000026.1 GCA_002366885.1 Verrucomicrobia bacterium UBA3063 | reverse complement strand
CGCAGGGCTCCCGCCAGGCGAAGGGCCAGCGGACGCTCCGCCGCTTCCGCCACCACGAAAACCTCGATTTTTTCCGTCTCGGCCCGAAGCAGTTTTTTTTCGGCCAGCAGCTCCGCAAGCACCGCGTCCCCCATCCCAAAACCGGCGGCCGGCAAATCCACGCCGCCCAGCTTGTGGAGAAGGTGGTCGTAACGACCGCCCCCGGCGACCGCGCGGAGCTTGCCGGCCCGGTCATGCACCTCAAAGACCACCCCGGTGTAATAAGCCAGACCGCGGACCACCCGAAGGTCCACTTCGCACCAATCCGCATATCCAAGGGCCTCCACCCCTTGCCGCAGTTCCTCCAATCCGGCGGAGCGGATGTCCTTGGAGCGGAGGGCCTCGGCCACCGGCCCGGCCAAGGGACCCAGTTTTTTCCTCCACTCCTCCTCGGGGGCACCCTCCAGCTTGTCCAGAATCCTGAGGACTCCCGCTTTTTCCCCCTCCCCCACCCCATGCTCCGCCAAAAAGACATCCCACCAACCGCGGTCGCTGATCTTCACGGCGACATCCCGGGGTCCCAGTCCGAGCAGGGAAAGTCCGAGACAAAGCGTGGCAATCAATTCCGCCTCGGCGGCGGTGGTTTTTTCCCCGACGATGTCGCAGTTCCACTGGAAATGCTCCCGATGACGGCCACGCTGCGGCCTTTCATAACGGAAGAGTCGCGGAATACTGAACCACTTGACGGGTTTGCGGTAGTTTCGGTGACGGGAGGCGACCATCCGGGCAAACGTCGGGGTGAGCTCAGGCCGCAAAACCACCTCCCGGTCACCCTTGTCCTTGAAATGGTAAAGCTGACTAACGATTTCCTCGCCCGATTTTTCGGTGAACAGCTCCAGGGACTCCAACTCCGGGCCCTCATACTCAAGAAAGCCGGAGCGTCGCGAAGCCTCTCGCCACGCCCCAAAAAGAAGGCGGAGGACTGCCTGATCCTCAGGATAGAAATCCCGGAACCCCGGGAGGGGCTGGCCCGTCATGCCTCCGCTCCGTTTTCGGAGCGGTCTGTCAGACCCCCACCGAAGGTGGGTTGTCGCCGGATTCCGATACAACTTGGGCCAATTTGGCGGAGTTGCGGATCAGCTCCGCCTTCATCTCCTTGCCAGCCTTGAACTTGACCACTGCCCGGGCCGGGATCGGCACGTCCGTTTCCGGTTTGTTGGGATTGCGCCCTACCCTGGCCTTGCGGATCTTGATCTCAAAAACCCCGAAATTTCGGAGCTGAACCGCATTCCCCTTCAGGAGGGACTCCTTGATATGATCCAGCGTTAACTGAATGACCTTCAACACGTCCTGCTGAACCAGATTGGTTTCGTTACTGATGCGAACCACCAAGTCTCGCTTCGTAAGGTTTTCCATATGCACCTTGAATTAGCCAATTTCCATCATTCTGCAAAGTAAATTTTTAAGGATTAGATAGTTAGGAAAATGGCATGGCAAGACGCAGAAAAATCCTGTTTTATCGTTTTTTCCATTCCACTTTGGGAGGCAACGGATCACCAACGACTTCCGCAAAGGTGCGAAAGTGAGTTTTGCATAGTTTGGCTAATTTTTCGCGTCCCTGCTTCTCAAAAATCTCGGCGGCCTGCTTCTTGATCCATGCCCCCGACCCCTTGCCCAGGGAAATCCCTGCTGTTTCCGACAATTTGGCCAACTGGCGGACGAATTCCGCCCTCGCCAAAATACTGGCGGCGGCGACCGCAATGTCACTTTCCGCCTTGGTTCTTTGCTCGAGTTTCAAATCGACCCCTTGGCGGCGCAGTTCGCTCTCAATCAGAGAAGGATTCCCGAACTGGTCCGACAAAGCCCGTGGACATTCCGGAATCTTCCCATGGAGGTTGGCAATCACCTTGCCATGCGCCCACGCCAGCAACCGGTTGAGGTTGCCGAACTTCCGGTAAAGCTCGCCGTACCTCTCCGGGCCGATCGTGACCACTTCCCGGCCAATTCCTACCACCTTGCCGATCTCTTCGGCCAGTTCGGCAATCCTTGCGTCGCTGGTGATCGTCTTGCTGTCCCTGACGCCGGCGTCAGACAATCTCTGCGCGGTACCTTCGTCCACATAAACCCCGGCCACCACCAGCGGCCCGAAAAGATCCCCTTTTCCGCTCTCATCCACGCCAAAATGGGGCGCATACATGGCCGGATGGTGGATCTTTTCGTATCCCAGCCTTGCCTCGCCCAAAACCTCCGGTTCCAGCACAAACTCCACAAACTCCCGCGAGTCCTTCCCGGCCACGACCAGCTTCCCGCTCCGGTAGGCGCTGAGAACACACTTGCCTTTGCGGGCGCTGAAATACCCGTGCTCCAAAGGGCCAAACTCAAAACCCCTAGCCGCCACCACTTCCCGGAGCCGCCGGACTTGGGCCTCGTCCAGGGTATGGGTAAACATCGTCTGTCCCATGCGTAACCAAGATACTTCCCCGGGTCCCGCCATCGAATCCAAAATCCGCCGACTCCTGCCCGTCCTCCACCGATGGTACCGGGATAACCGCCGCCCGCTCCCCTGGCGCGTTGATCCGACCCCTTACCGCACCGCCGTGGCCGAGTTCATGTGCCAGCAAACGCGCGTTGCCACCGTGATCCCCTACTACCGGCGTTGGATGAGAATTTTTCCCGGATGGCGGGGGCTGGCCCGCTCCTCCACCCTCCGCATTCTGCGGTTGTGGGAGGGATTGGGTTATTATCGTCGGGCCAGGAATCTCCATTCCTTGGCCCGGGCGGTCCTCCGTCTTCCCGGCCAGGAACTTCCCGACGATTTGGAGTCGCTGCGAAAGTTGCCCGGCATCGGGGATTACACCGCGGGCGCCATCGCCAGCATCGCCTTCAAAATTCCCTCCCCTGCCTTCGATGCAAACGTGGCGAGAGTGCTCGGACGGTTGACTGCCAAAGGCGGTCGCTCTCCGCGCCTTCCGTATCTGCGTTGCCTGGCGGGGAAAATCGTCCCGCAAAAGGATCCCGGCCTTCACAACCAGTCCCTGATGGAGTTGGGCGCCTTGATCTGCCTGCCAAGAAATCCCCTCTGCGCCTCCTGCCCCCTGAAAAGCCGCTGTCCCTCCAGTCGGCGGATTCCCGGGCGCCCCAAACCTCCTCCACCCGTCCCTCTCCGGGAAACCATCCTCCTCGTGAAATGGGGACAAAAAATCTGGGTAACCCGGGAGCATCCCCGCCACCGCTGGAAAGGGCTTTTTCTTCTGCCCACCGTGCCGGGGAAGCCCCGCACCCCCCGTCTCCTGACCATTCGGTATCCCTTTACCCGATATCGGATCCAAGCCGACGTTCATTTGACCAACCAGCCCCCCGCCGGCATCAAGGGAAAATGGATGTGTCCCGGGGAACTGCGCCGCGCCCCTTTTCCCTCCCCGCACAGAAAAATCCTCCGCCTGGCAGGGCGCGACTAGATTCCGAAGGCAACCGGGACTAAATTCCCAATGTGGCCCCTTCGGTCAAAGCCAAGAATCCCCCGACCCCCAAGGCCCGGAGCTCCCGACGATCCTTGTTTGGTCTTGCGGCCCTGATCACTTCCACCCCCTTCCTGATTGCCATCGCCATTCACGGGATTCTGTTGCTGCTCGGAGGCAGCATCGTCCTTTTTCGCCAGGGAAACCCCCTGGCGATTTTTACGGGTCAAAATTACGCCGAACCTGAGGGAGCCATGGAATTACAGGCTCCACCCTCACCCGAGGAGTCGTCCCCGGAATCACCGAACGAACCCATGACCACCGAAACCACCACTCCATCCTCGGAACGGGAGGAAACCTCCGAGGTTCTCACCCTGACCACCCCGAGCGTGATGCCATCATTCCCATCCTCCACCCCTGTCCGTTCCCTGGCCCCGAAGGCTACGGGCCTGGGATCCCCGGGAAAGGGCGGAGGAACGGGCGGAATCGGGACGGGGACGCGAAAAAAACCCCGCACCGGGAAGGGCTCCCTTTTTGGTTTCGAGGAGACCCAGGAAAACGACCTAATCGGGACCATGATCGACCTCAAGCTCGACTCCACCGGAAAAAAACCCACCGGGATAGGGAACACCGATACCGATTTTTACGGGGCCGTGCGCAGCCTTCTGTCCGGGAGTGGCGTGCAGGATGGGGCGATCCGCAAGTACTTCGTCGTGCCCAAAAAACTGGGGGCCACCCAGATTTTCATCCCCGTTTGCGATGCCGCGGAAGCCCCCAAGGTCTTCCAGGTGGCGGACAGGGTGAAGCCAAACTTTTGGGTGATCCGCTACCGGGGCAGGTTTGCCGCCCCTGTCACCGGAAAATACCGGTTTGTGGGGAAAGCCGACGACCTGCTTTGGGTTGCCGTGGACGGGAAAACCGTTCTCGAGGCCCATTGGGACGTGAATAATTTCCTCACGGCATGGCGCCCCAAGGACCACGTGAAGGAACATTCCGTATACGACTTCATGGAGGGCAACACGGAGGGCGATCGCGAACGCGCCTTTCTTACCTACGGAGACTGGATGAACTTGGAGGCGGGAAAGCCCAAGGATCTGGAAATCCTGCTCGGTGAGTATGGGGGAGGAAGATTCTTCGCGGTCCTGATGATGCAGTCGTGGGAGGAGGAAAATCGGAAGACCGGATCCAAGGAACGCCCGCTCATTCCCCTTTTCGTCACCGCCGAACCAACCGGCCAGCAAAGACAGGCCATGCGCTCCTCAAAAATCCAGTTCCCCGGGAAAACACCCGTTTTCGCCGCAGATGCGGCCGGATCGGATTCCCCAACGGAGGCCACAACCCCATCCCCCCCAACCACCCCAGCCCCGCCCACCTCCACGAGGGGTGATGCCGCATCGGACCCGGCCTACGCCGCGGAATGGAAGGATGGCAGTTCCGCCGGGCAGGGATTCGAGCCCTGGATCCTTTGCTCCAACGACTCCCCCGATAACAAGTCCTTTGCTGGCTTTTATATAGCCCGACAGGAGGAAAAATCGGGAAGCGAACCCGTGGCCACGGAAGGCCGTAGCTGGGCCCTCTATGCGGATGGGGAGGGTTTCCAGGAAGCGGTCGCCTGTCGGCCCTTTTCCGTTCCTTTGGCCGCCAATCAATTCCTGTCCGTCGATCTGGTCGCACCCGTGCCCAAGTCCAACTCCGGAAGTCCCGGATCCGTCGGCCTGACACTGCGCCAAGGAAAAAAATTGAGCCGCCCAAGCGAGTATAACGACGGAGCCCGGCTCGAGCTTTTTGCCCTTGAGGGAAAAGGCAATTACCAGATCCTGGACGGATCCCAGCTCTCGGACTCCGGTCTTCCGGTCTCTCCCGCAGGATTGCGCGTGCAGATGACCCTGCGCACTGCCGACACGTACGACCTAAAACTCCTGTCCCTTGGTGGGGATGCCCCCGTGGAGTTTCCCAACCGCCGGTTGGGCGGCACCCCGGGCTCCCCCCTCGAGAGCATCACCCTCTACAACCGGGACTCCGAGGGAAATGTGTACTTCAACCGCCTGCAGTTGGGCCCGTAGCGGGGATCTGGACCGCCATCACAAAAGGAGACCCCTCCCCCCCGGCGACCAGCACATGGGTGCCTGCCGGAAGCCTGACTTCGGTCAATCCCGCCGCGGGGCCGATGGAGACACCGCTGACCTCCGTGCCATGAGGACTTTGATCGTCCCGTAAGACCACGGCTCCGTCCTGCAACTCGAGGCGGAACTGCAGGGGCGCCAGTCTTTCCGGGGGATTCTCCTCGACCAGGACCATTTCGGTTCCCGGGGGAACGGTCGCCGGCCCCGGATCCCGCCCGAAGATCATCGGCAGCTGGTGCTCGCTTTCCTGCTCGGACCACTGGATCTGGTCGGCCTTGCGCCATCCCATCCGCAAGGTGACTTTGACGGGCGTCCGTGCGGTCGCAGCAATTGCCGACACCGGCATTTCGTGGGTTTCGGCGGAAGCGGCATGGGAAGAAGGACGCGCCGCTTGTTTTTCCGGCCCGACCGGATCCAGCCTTTCCATGCTTTTCCGCAACCGCTGGGCCAACACCCGGGAGACGATGCTTCCGGGATGGTCCTGACCGTCCGACCTCTTGTCCGTAAGGTCCGCCAAGGTCATTCCATAAAGCAACACACGCCCTTGGGCGGTGGCCGTTGCCGAGCGCGGAAGATTTTGCAGAACCCCCATCTCCCCGATGACTTCCCCGGGGCCGGCTTTCCCCAACTCGCTGGTGGCACCGTTCACCTCCCGGTTCAACACCACCTGGCCGCTTCGGATGATGTAAAATTTATCGCTCGACTCCCCCTGACGAAAAATGACCTGCCCCCCCATGAATCCCACCGTGGCCTTGCGGATCTCCGCATTGACCATCTCCGTCCGGATGTAGGACCAAATCAGGCGCAGAATCATTCCGAGGCAGGAGCCCGCCACGATCGCCAGACAGTTCGTCACAAAATCCCCACTCCAATCACAGGTGCGTCCGAAAATCGGCTGAATCATCTCGAGTGCGGCACTCATCCCCGCCACCAGCAACATTCCCAGGGGCCAGAGAATGGGCCGGAAGCCCAGGATCATCAGCGCCCCAAGGAGAGTGTAGCCCGTGAAGTGAACAATCTTGTCCGCTTCGATGGCCACACCTTTTTTCGCCATCAGGCTACCGATTATCGCGCAGACCATCCCCATCAGTCCGACCATGATCATCACCGCCCGGGTGCGGGGGGGGATGTCGAGGTAAGGGGTGGATCCGGCCCTTAGGGTTGGCACCGCCGGCGAGGATTTGCGGATTTTCGGTTGCATGAATTTTATGACAAACGGCGAAGCTGGGACGCCTAGGAGCTCAGGATCTTGGCCCAGCGCCGCAACTGGAAACGCACCTGTCCGGGAGCGGGGGCACCGACCACTGCATTCCTGGCCACCAGGGCCTTGCGAAGACGGGCGGCCGGGGAAACCCCTTGAAGCACGGCACCGACTTCCCGCCACTCCCGCTCGTTTAACTCCGGCCAATCCCCGCGTTCCAGGCGGTCCATCCGCGTGCCCTTCTCTTCCGACGTCCGCACGGCGGCACCCACCAGCTGATGCGCCCTCCGAAAGGGAATTCCCGCCCGAACCAGCGCATCCGCCACATCCGTGGCCAGCAACTCGGGGGCGGAAGCGGCGTAGAGGCATGCTCCTGCGTCCACCTGGACCGATGCCACCGCTGCAGCCATCACCTCGAGCGAGCTTCTCCAGGTGTCGGCCGCGTCAAAGACCGCCTCCTTGTCCTCCTGCAAATCCCGGTTGTAAGTCAAAGGCAACCCCTTGAGGAGAGTGAGGAGGGACACGAGGTGACCGGTGAGCCGCCCGCTCTTCCCCCGCACCAGCTCGGCCATATCCGGATTCCTTTTCTGAGGCATCAGGCTGGAACCCGTCGTGAATGCCTCACCGAATTTGAGGAACCCGAATTCCGAGGAGGAAAAAAGAATCAGATCCTCCGCCAGACGGGAAAGATGTACCCCTCCCAGCGCGACTGCGGCGAGGTACTCCACCAGGAAATCCCTGTCGGAAACCGCGTCCATCGAGTTGGCGGTCACTTCCCGGAATCCCAGAAATTTACGGGCCACGTTGCGATCCAGCCCAAGGGTGCTCCCGGCCAGGGCCCCCGACCCTAGGGGGAGCACATCCGCCCGGCGGGCGGCATCGCGCAGCCTTCCCTTGTCCCTTTCCAGCATCTCC
>DFCD01000115.1:3633-45414 GCA_002366885.1 Verrucomicrobia bacterium UBA3063 | reverse complement strand
AAAAATTGATGGGCTGGGAGCCAAACACGAGGCTGAAGGATGGGCTTTCCAAGACCTATGCTTGGATCAAGGGGGAAATGGATTTTTAATTGGTGAGAAGGTCGGAAGGTGAGAAAGTGGAAAAGTGAGAAGGTGAGAATGTGGGAAGGTGAGAAGGTTGGAAAGTTTGGGGGTGGTGTGCAGGGAACTGGGCGGTTAAAAATCACAGATGGCGTTGGCGAGAAGGTTCGAGGAGTTGGAGATTTGGCAGGAGGCCAGGAAGCTTCATCGACTGGTTTGGGAGGAAACGCGCGCCAGTAAGGATTTCGAATTCCGATCCCAGATTCGCAGGGCCGCCCTTTCGATCATGAACAATATTGCGGAGGGGTTTGAGCGGCGGACGGACAAAGACTTCGCCCACTTTCTTGATTTGGCCAAATCCTCCTGTGGGGAGCTCCGTTCGATGGCCTATGCCGGGGAGGACGTGGGGGTTTTTACCGCAGGCTGGGCCCTCGAGTTGCGCGTCCAGGCGGAACTTCTTTCCAAACGAATCGCGGCGTTTGCCCGCCGCCTTCGCCAATAAAAACCTTCCCACATTCGCACCTTTGCACTTTCGGACGGTAGCGGCAAAATAAGTCATGCCAGACAGGAATCAACGGGTGGATGTCCTCGGGGTGGGAGTCAGCGCCCTCAATCTGGAGTCAGCCAAGAAAACAATCCTGGAGCGGTTGGAGCGCAGGCAGAAAGGGTACATCTGTGTCACCGGAGTGCACGGGGTGATCGAGGCCCAGGACGACTCCCGATTCCGCAACATCCTTAACGAGTCGTTTCTCACCACGCCGGACGGGATGCCGATGGTGTGGATCAGTTGGCTCCGCAAGCACCATGAGGTGGACCGGGTCTACGGACCGGACCTGATGTTGGAGATGGCGGCGGCCACCCGGGATGGGAAATTCACCCATTTTCTTTATGGCGGTCGGCCGGGGATCGCGGAGTTGCTTCAACGGCGGCTGGAGGAGAGATATCCCGGCATCCGGATCGTCGGCACCTACACCCCGCCTTTTGGGCCGCTGTCGGCCGATGAGGAAAGAGAGCTGCGGGAAAGATTCCAGCGGCTCAAGCCGGACGTGACTTGGGTCGGATTGAGCACGCCCAAGCAGGAGCGTTTCATGTCGGATTATCTGCCAAAGCTGGATACGACGGTGATGTGCGGGGTGGGGGCCGCCTTCGATTTTCATTCCAAAGTCGTCAAACAGGCGCCCCGGTGGATCCAGCGATCCGGCTTCGAATGGCTCTACCGGACATTTCAGGAGCCACGGCGACTCTTTTTCCGATACCTGCGAAACAATACGCGGTTTCTTTGGCGGTACGCACTGAGCTGTGTGGGGCTGGAGCCGCCACGAAGAGAAGAGGGGGTATCGATCGCTTTTCTCGGCTGTCGCGGCGTGCCAGCCCGGTATTCCGGATTTGAAACCTTGGTGGAGGAGCTGGGGGCGCGATTGGCAGAGCGGGGCCACGCCGTGACGGTGTACAACCGGGCCCATTTTTATCCGGATCGGCCTAGGGAGTATCGGGGGATGAGGATTGCTTATCTGCCGAGCTTGCAGACCAAGAGTTTTGAAACGATCACCCACACGTTGTTGGCGGTGATCCATGCGGCGGTGCGAAAATTCGATGTCGTCTACCTGTGTGGAGTAGGGAATTCGGTGTTGGCCGGGATTTTGAAGTTCCGCGGGAGCCGGGTGATCGTGAACGTGGACGGCGATGATTTCCGGCGCTTGAAGTGGCATCCTTTCGCCCGGTGGTGGCTGAAGCAAAGCGAGGAGTGGGCGACCAAGTTGAGCAATGTGGTGATCGCGGACAATCGAACAGTGGTGGATCGGTACGAGCGGGATTATGGATTCAGGACCACCTATCTTTCCTACGGGGCGCCGGAGCGGCCGGCCCAGGCCGGCAAAGAGGCGTTGCGGAAGCTGGGGTTGAAGGAGGGGGAATATGTGCTTTATGCGGGGCGGTTGACGCCGGAAAACCGGCCGGACCTGCTCATCCGGGCTTATGAAAAAGTGAAGGGGGACTGGCCGTGCGTGGTGGTGGGTGGGGCGGGTTATGAGACGGAGTACGGCGCGGAGCTGGAAAGGATGGCGGGACGGCGGGTCAAGCTGGTGGGGCCGGTTTATGGGGAGGGATACAAGGAGTTAAGTCTGCACTGCGGAGTTTTTGTGCTGCCCGGAATCGTGGAGGCGACGCGGTTGGTGCTGCTGGACCAAATGGGATTCGGCAACGCAATCCTGTATCACGACTGCGCGGCGACATGGGAGGTGATTGGGAAAGCGGGGATGCCGTTCGGGCCGGTTAATGCGGAGACGAGCCTGGCGGAAAAGCTCAACGAATTGATCGGGGATCCGGGGAAGCGGGAGGCGATGAGAAAGGCGGCGCTGGAAAGGGCGAGGGACTCTTATAGTTGGGAAAAAGTTGCGGATCGGTATGAGGCTATCTTGGATCAGCTCACGGCAGGCAAAGGGTTGAGCAGGCTGTAGGCTACAGACTACAGGCTGTTAGGTGGCGATTAGTCTTTTAGGCATTAGTCATGGAGGGGACGCTTTGGAATTCGGAATTCGGAAAGCCGGCGCGAAGCGCAAAAGCCTATGTGGACGGAGGCCATCTTTGCTTGGGCCAGGGGAGGGTGTGTGGGGGCCAAAGCGGAAAACTTTTACCGCTGAGGCGCTGAGAGCGCAGAGGGATGACGGCGGCGGAGGGCAAGCCGTGGCGGGTCAATTGACAGGCGGTAAGATTTGTGGGAAATTCCCATCATGGCAGGAGTAACCAAGCTGGATCAGAGAAGGCGGGGGATCTTTCCGTCCGCCTTCCGCCCCGGGGACCTGATGGAAGAGGCGGAGAGTGATGACATGTCGGTGCGGTTCCGGCTGATCCGGCGGGCGGAGGCGCCGGAGGTGAAGCTACGCAAGCTCGGCGGGCGCCTTTATTTTCCCCGCATCGTGAACCGGTCGGTGATTGCCGCAGCGGTTCGGGCCGAGCGGGATGCCCGTTGAAAGCTTATTGGGACTCCTCGGCGCTGGTGGAGGCCCTGCAAAATCCAAAATCGAGACAGGCCCTGGCTCGACAAGGTGGGCGGACCCGGACGCATTCCCTGTCCGAAGTATTCTCCACGCTGACCGGAGGCCGTCTGGGGCTGCGAAGTTCGGCGGAGGATGCCTTACGCCTTGTTGAAGATCTGGCCCAGGATTTGGAATTCGTGGAGTTGGACGCGGCCCAGACTTTCCGGGCGCTGGGCAAGGCGAAGCGGTTGGGAGTCCGGGGCGGTTTGGTCCACGACCTGCTGCATGCCGAGGCGGCCTTATTGGCCGGGGCGAAAAAGATTGTGACCCTGAATATCGAGGATTTTCGGGCGATCAGGCAGGGGATGGTGGTAAGTACTACGGGATAGCAGGTGATGGGGGAGATTCGACTAGGATGAAGATGAAGATTAGGGGAAATTCGGAATTCGGAATTCGGAAAGCGGAAAGTGTTAATCTCAGAGGCTGCCACTTTGGCCCCCTAAGACCTGCCCCCGCCCATTCTTGTTTCTGCCTCCGGCAGGGCTTGAATGCGCTTCGCGCGGGAAGTTTATCAGAAGTGGCCTACCGGGTGGTGGGTCGTGGGTTGGATGAGGATTAAGATGAAGATTAGGTGAATTCGAAAAGCGAAAATCTAAAAGTCAGCGGAACTGAGTGTCCCAATCAAAGCCGATGGCCGGGTCGTTCCAGGGGCGGCGGATCTCGTCGGGATTTTTCCGATGGTAGGGCTCGGAGGGCAAATTGATTAGCAGGACCTCGTCGGGGGAGATGGCCTTAAAGCCGTGGAACACGCCAGGCGGGATCTGCAGGAGGACGCGGTGGTGTTCGCCCACGACGATGGAGTGGGTCTTTCCCTTGGTGGGGCTGCCGGGGCGGTCGTCAAAAAAGCCAATCTTGGCCATGCCGTAAATCACCGAGATGCAGTCCGTCTGTTTCTGGTGGGCGTGCCAGGCCTTCACAACCCCGGGATAGATGGAGCTAAAGTAGGCCTGTCCAAATCCCGCAAAGTGGGGGTCATCCTTGCGGAGAATTTCCATGACGCGGCCGCGGTCGTCGCAATGCTGGACCAAGGGGATCAGTTTCACTCCTTCAATCATGAAACGATTATGGAAGAGCGGGACGGAGTGGAAAGAACAATGAGGGCCGTTAGGGACAACGGCCCCTACCAAGTTTTGGGATTTGAAGCCTGGGGCGGATGATCAAGGCGGACGAGTCGGCGACTCGTCCCTACCGAGAGCCGGGAATGCCGAGGAAGCCTTTAAGGTAACGGCGGGTGACTTCGAGGAAGCTGGCGGGGGTGAAGCCGAAGGTGCGAAGGAAGCGTTTGGCGTTGCCGGGAAGGTAAAGAGGGAGATGGCGGGGGCGGGGAGATGCGACGCAGGTGAAGGCGAGGTTTTGGAGGAGAATTCCGAATTTTTTGTAATGGGCGGCGTCGTTTTGGGATTGGGGATTGGGGATTGAGGATCGCGGGCCCTCCTTCGCGGCGAACCCCTGCGGGGGCGCCGCTTCGGAGGGCGGCCGCAGCGCGGCCGGTAGCGGTGAACCGGACGCCTCAGCGAGGCGTCCGTACCTAGGGGAGGCCGGCGGCGCATGAATCACGGTGACGGAGGGTTCGGCCCAGGCGGGGGACGCAGCGGAAAGGCGGAGGGAGAATTCCACGTCGTCCCCGAAGGCGAGCATGTCGGAGCGAGGCGGGCCGGCGCGGAGCCAGGTGCCTTGATCCACCAGCAGACAAGGGCCGATGCACCATGCCATGGGGTATCCGTTCGGTGCCAATAAGCGTGCCTTTTGCAAATCTTGGCCGGCAGAACGAAAGGCGCGGGCAAGGGGCCAGGAGACAGGTTCGGGCACTTCCTGAAGTTTGCCGGTGGCATCGATCAGGAACGGCGCCACGGAGCCGGCGGAGTGTTGGGTGGCGGAGGCGAGGAGGGATTCGAGGTCTTTGGGCGCAAGGATGGCGTCGTCGTCGACCACGAGGAGATGGGTGAGATCGGGAAACCTTCCGAAGGCCCGTTCGGCGGCGGCGGCAAGTCCGCCGCCAAAGCCAAGATTTTTTTCCGGGGAGACGAGCTCGCAAGAAAGTGGGGAGGTCTTGGCGGCTGCAACGGTCGCGGGGTCGGGGCCGTTGTCGCAAACCACAGACGCGATGGGGCGGATGGTTTGGCGGTGGAGGGAGTCGAGAAGGCGGGCGAGGAGGTCGGAGCGGAGGCGGGTGGCGACGAGGGCGATGACTTTCGGCGCGGCAGGCACAAATTCAGAATGAACGGTTTGAGATGAAGATGAAGATTAAGATTAAAGGGGTTGCGAGCTACAGGCTGGCATATGAGCGGGGGACCGGACGGCTCAGCGAGGCGTCCGTACCTGAGGGGAGGGGAGTGAGTTTAGGTTTAAGTTGAAGTTTAAGGGAGCTGAAGAAGGCTGCAGGCTGCGGGCTACAGGCTGCAGGTAATTAAGGGGTTTAGTCTTTTAGGCGTTAGTGATGGAGGGAGGCTTGTTGCTTGGTAGGGGCAGTTGTCCTCAACCGCCCGAGAATGCCCGGTGATGGCGGGCCGTCGGGGACAACGGCCCCTCCCTAGCTTGAGCACGGGAGGGGTGGTTGACAGTCCGGGGGGCAGGTAATATCTTGGGTATTACCCAAGTGAAGACCTTAACGGCCAAGATTCCCCGCGGGCTGGAGACGCGGCTTCGCCTGCTGGCCCGGAAGAGGCAGGAGACGGTGCGGAAGGCGCTGGATCGGGAAGTCCAGGGGGACTTGAGGTTTGCGGAGCTGGCGCAGGAGTATTGCGGGATGTTTGCGGGGCCCAGGAATTTGTCCTCGCGGCGGGGTTATGGAACCGTGCGCGCTCGTTGACGCCGGGCCTTTGGTCGGCTGGTTTAACGCGCGGGATCAGTGGCACGAATGGAGCGTGCGGGTTTTGCGGCAGGTGAAGGGCCCGTTGCACACCACGGAGATTGTGCTGGGGGAGGCTCTTTGGCATCTGGGGGGCAACACCCGGCCGGCCCGCGCGCTTCTGGATCTGGTGCGGCGCCGGGCGGTGGTGATGCTGAAGCCCTGGCCGACGCTGTTGGGCCGGTCCCAGGAACTGATGTTAAAATACCCGCTGATGGATGCGGGGGATGCCTCGCTGGTGGCCTTGTCGGAGGCTCACCCCCGCTGCCCGGTCTACACGGTTGATCGGAGACATTTCTTAGTGTACCGGAGATTTCGCAACGAGAGAATTCCCTGCACGATGCCGGCGTAGATGGGTGAGGCTGGTTGGATGAGGATGAGAATGAGGATGAGGATGAGGGGAAATTCGAAATTCGGATTTGGGAATTGGGATTGAAAAAATCCAAAAAGCGGAAAGCGAAAAAGAATTCTCAGCGATCTCTGCGTCTCAGCGGTAAAAAGGATTCTGTCGCCCTTACAGGCCTGGACGATTTTATTTGCTGTTTCTAGGGCTGACGCCCTTCGCTTTATTCTTTCGCCCCGTCGGGGCGGGCAGGGTTTTGTTCGAGGGGGCCAAATGGGCTGCCACTTGCATCGCAAGTGGCCTACCTAGCTTGAGCAAAGAGGGTAAAAAAGGCAGATTGGGCGGGTGAGCGGGAGAACGATCCGAGTGGCGCTGGACGCAACGGCGATCGGGCGCGGGAAAACGGGGAATGAGACGTATCTGACGGGATTGCTGGAGGGGTGGAAGGAGGTGGAGCCGGAGGGAGTGGAGATGGCGCCGATTTTTAGCGGCCCCTCCGTCGCGCCGAACCCGCTGCGCGGAGGCGCTATGGAGGGTTGGCAGGCCCAATCGAAGCAGATCGCCAGTGCTGGTTTTTTCGAAAGACATCTCGTGGGCCTGCCAAAGGCCAGGGAGGAGTTGAAGGCGGATTTGTATCACGGGGTGTATTGGATGCGGCCGTGGGAAGCGGAGCCGTTTGTGCTGACCGTCCATGACATTTCGTTTGCGGTACATCCGGAGTGGTTCCGGCCAGGCGAGGCTCTTTTTTATACCACGCTGATCAAGGCGGCGGCGAGGAAGGCGCGGAAGGTGATCACGGTCTCCGAATTTTGCCGGACGGAGATGGCGGAGAAGTGGGATATCCCCGCGGACAAGATCGAGACTACCTATGAGGCGGCGCGGAGCCTGTTTCAGCCGGGCAAAAAGAAAAGGGGTGGCCCACCCACGCTCCTCTTTGTCAGCGCGATTCATCCCCGAAAAAATCTGGGTCGATTGATCCGGGTGTGGGAGCGGCTGAGGGCCGACCGGTTTCCGGATCTGCGTTTGAAGGCCATTGGTCCGGCGGGTTGGTCGGCCGGGTCGGACTTGCGGGCGCTGAAAGCGGCGGTGGCGAAGGGCGGAGCAGAGTGGCTGGGGTCGCAAACGGATGCGGAACTGAAGGAGGCCTACCAGACGGCGACGACGCTGGTGTATCCGTCGCTTTACGAGGGGTTCGGGCTGCCTCCGTTGGAGGCAATGGCGTGCGGGTGCCCGGTGGTGTGTTCGAAAACAGCCTCGTTGCCAGAGGTGTGCGGGGAAGCGGCGGAGTATTTTGATCCGACCTCGGAGGAGGAGATGGCAGCGAAGATTGCCTTCTTGTTGGGAAACGATGTCCGGAGGGAGGAGCTGAGCCGGGCGGGGATCGCGAAAGCGGCGGAGTATTCGTGGGAGAGGATGGCGGAGGAGAGTTCAACGATCTACCGCAGAGCGTTGGAGGGTTAGCTGTTCGTTTGCTTTTACGTTTATGTTTAGGTGGGCGTGAAGGCGGTGGAGGACTCCAAGGCGGAAAGCGGAAAAAATCTCTGCGTCTCAGCGGTAAAATAATTTCAGGTCATTGAATTATTTTTCACCGCAGAGGCGCAGAGGACGCGGAGGGATGGCGGAGGAGAGTTCAACGATCTACCGCAGGGCATTGGAGAGCTAATTTTTCGTTTAGGTTTACGTTTACGTTTAAGTGGGCGTGAGACTTATATCTGGGTAGGGCGGCGTGTCCCACGCTGTCTCATTAAAGCTCTCATCGTTAAACCCCCAGCGAGACGGGTTGGGACAACCCGCCCTACCTTTGCTTTAAAGTGGGGAGCTGGCGGGAAGGATGGCCCCTACCAAGCTTGGATTTGCGGTCATTGCCGAGGGTCGATAATCTGGGTCTATGTCGGCTGAGGGAGAGAATGTGCAGACGAATCCGCAGTGGCTGTCGCGGGGGTTGTGGCTGGAGGGGGTGGCGGCGCTGGCGGTGGTGATCGGGCTTTACGCCTTCATTCCCTACAACTTCGGGTTCGAGGCCAAGGCGCGGCCGGTGTTGGACATGCTGAAGCGGTTTTGGACCGATCCCTCCACGGCGGACTGGCATCACGGCATGATGGTGCCGTTCATCTCGATCGGGCTGGTCATCTACCAGTGGAAAGATCTGCAAAAGGTGCCGATCCGGCCCTGCATATGGGGCGCGGCGGTGGTGCTGGCGGCCTTGGTCACCTACTGGATCGGCTACAAGGTGGACATCACGATCGTCGGCTTCATGTCGCTGCAACTGATGATCGGCGGGATCCTGTTGTGGCTGCTGGGCTGGGAGATGATGAAGGCGCTGGCGTTTCCCTACATCTTCCTGATGTTTTCCTATCCGTTTTACTTCCTGGACAACCTGATTGCCTTTCCGCTGCGGGGGCTGATGTGTGAGCTGTCGCAGGGATTTCTGAATTTGATCGGGGTGGACACGATGCGGGTGGGGACGGCGTTGGTTTCCGCGCCCGACTACGCCGCGGGGCTGAAGCAGGGGGAGCGGTTCGCCCTGGATGTGGCTAATCCGTGCAGCGGGATCCGGTCCCTCTTCGCCCTGATGATGGTGAGCGCGCTCTACGCCCAGCTGACGCTGGAGAAGACGTGGCAGAAGCTGACGTTGTTTGCCCTTTCGCCGCTCCTGGCGGTGGCGGGTAACTTTGCGCGGATGCTGATGCTGACGTTCGGCACGATTCTTTTAGGCAGCGGGGTGGCGATCGGCACGGAGGAGAATCCGACCACGTACCACATGGCGGCGGGATTTTTTGTCTTCGTGGTGGCGTTGGGCGGGATGGTGGCGGTGGGATGGGCGTTGCAGGGGGGCCTGGCCAAGGCGTGGAAGAAATGGAACACGCCGGTGGAACTTCCGGAGGCCCCGAAGCCGTGAGCGTGACCGCCGAAGCACCGAAGATGGAGGCGCCTGTGGCCAAGCCGCCGCCCCGGCCGGGGACGGCGGTGCGCATCGTGGCGTTGCTGGCGCTGGGAGGGTCGGCCGCGGCGCTGTGCCTGCTGACGCCGTCGCCCAACACCCCCCCGCTGGCCGGCGTGGTCATGGATCTTCCCGAGAGGATCGGGAACTTCACCGGCAAGGTGATTGCGGCAACCCCGGGGGAAATTGCGACCCTGCCGGCGGACACGCAGATCGTGCGGCGGGAGTATCTGGATCCGGCCGGGGACCGGATCATGGCCTCCATCGTCTTAAGCGGCGGGGAAAAGCGGAGCATCCACCGCCCGGAGGTGTGTCTGCCGGCGCAGGGCTGGAGCATGCGCGGGGGGAAGGTGGAAAGGGTGGCGCTGGCGGAAGGCGAAGATCTGGACGTGATGAACCTGAGTCTGGTGCGGGATGTGGAGGTGGGTCCGGGGGACCGGCGGAAGCTTTATGCGAACTACTTTTATTGGTTTGTGGGGAAGGACGTGGCCACGCCGCATCACTGGAGCCGGGTTTTCCTGACGAGCTACGACCGGATCACGAAGAATCTGAATCACCGCTGGGCCTACGTGATTGTGATGTCGATCATCACGGAGGGGTTTCTGCCCGGGGGCAAGAATGAGGCGGAGACGGTGAAGATGCTGAAGGAGTTCACCGGGGAGATCGCGCCGACCTTCATGCGGAAAGAAACTTTTTCACCAAGCGACTAATTTCCTTCTTGTGGGCACGGGGCAAGGGCGAGAGATTCGATTTCCCCTCCACACGAAAGGAACCGACTCATGAACCCTCTCCGCAAAATCCTTCTTGCCGGCCTGATTGCCGGATTTGCCCTGCCGGCTTCGGCCGAGTCGCTGGACAAGCTCGTGCCCCAGGCGACCGAGATCTTCGGCCGCCTCAAGCGGGAGGAGATCCTGAACATGGATCTGGTGAAGGAGGCCAAGGGCCTTGTCATCATCAACGTGACTGGCTTCGCCATCGGCATCGGCGGGTCGGGCGGCGACGGCATCCTTCTGGCCCGGACCGAAAATGGCTGGAGCGGCCCGGTGGCCATCAGCACGGACGGCGGCACGCTGGGAATCGATGTGGGGGGCACGGACAATGACATTGTCATCCTCCTGATGAACAATGGGGCGGTCAGCCGCTGGGCTTCGGGCGACCATTTCGGATCTTCCTCGGCCCAGGCGGTGATGGGACCGAAGGGCGGGGCCGCCGTCGACGCCACGATGAAAAACCGCGATTTCAACGTCTACGTCTGGAACAAGGGGGCCAAGCTTGGGGTGAATTTCGGCGGGTTTGATGTGAACCTCAACAACGAGGCCAACGCGGACTACTACGACAAGCCCCTTGTTTCCGCCAAGGACATCCTCAACGGAGCCGCCAAGGTGCCGGATTCGAAAAAGGACGCCCTCGCGAGGCTGTACGACCTTCTGAAATAAACACGAAAGGAAACCCAACCCATGAAGAACACCCTGCTTGCATCCCTGTGCGCTCTGGCCCTGACGGGGGCCCTGCCGGTCCGCGCGCAAAATTCGGAATCCCTTAGCGTCGCCGCAGACCAGGCGGACAGCATGAACAAGCTGGATCAGCTGGTGGGCCGGGCGCAGAAGAGGCTCGAGTACATCATGACCAACCTCAACGAGCTGACCGACGGGGATGACAAAAATAATTCGTTCGACAAGTTCAAGGACAACCTCGAGGACCTGCAGTCTATCCGCGACGACATCAAGGACCGGGTGGAGAAGGTGCGGGAACTCCAGGGCAGGCGGATCGCGGCCTGGACCAAGGAAGTGTCCGGCATGAACGACAAGGAAATGCGCAAGCTGACCAACGATCAGATCGACAAGGCGAAGGCCGATTTCGACGCGCTTGACAAGCAGATGCGCGATCTGGGGGGAGATGCCAATGACCTGACCGGGCTGCTCCTCGACCTGAAGAAATACTTTGCCTCCTCCTTCAGCGCCGATTCCGTGAATGCGGCCAAGGAGCGGATCGAAGGGGCGAAAAAGTCGGCAAGGGAGATGGTCTCCTCCGCCGATGCGCTGCGGGACACCATCTATAAGAACAAGAAGATCGTCAAGGGAAGCGCCACCCAGTAACCGCCGCCAAGGCCGGTTCAGCCCAAGGGCGAGATCACCAGGGTGATCTCGCCCTTGGTGTTTTCCCCGAACCGGGCGGCGGCTTCGGCGGGCGAACCGACAAAGACCTCCTCAAATTTTTTGGTTAGTTCCCGGCAGACGGCGATGCGGCTTTCCGCAGGCAGGGTTTCGGTTGCCTCGGCCAGGGTGCGGACAATCCGGTGGGGGGACTCGAAATAAACGGAGGTGTGTTCCCGGGCGGCGGCCGCGGCCAGCTCTTTTTTCCGGGGTCCGGGCTTGGGCGGAAGAAAGCCGCCAAAATAAAAAGGCAGGGCGGGCAGGCCGCTGGCGACCAGGGCATGGAGGACGGCCGATGGGCCGGGAATCACCTCCACCGGGAGATTTTCGCGGCGTGCGGCTCGGATCAGGCGTTCCCCGGGGTCGGAAATGCCGGGCATGCCCCCGTCGGTCACCAGGGCGATGGTCTGGCCGCCCCGCAGCCGGTCGAGGAGAGCGGCTTCGCGGGATGCCTCGTTGAACTTTTGGTAACTGAGAAAAGGTTTTTTGACGCCGAGGTGCTGCAGGAGAAGGCCGGTGCGCCGGGTGTCCTCGGCGGCCACGAGATCGGCGAGGGTGAGGGCCTCGCGGGCGCGGGGGGAGAGATCGGAGAGGTTGCCGATGGGGGTTCCAACCACAAGAAGACGGCCCGGAATCACGGGGGTTAGTTTAAGTTTAAGTTTAAGTTTAAGTAAGCGGGAATGTTGCAGGAATAAGGTGGGAGGGCTTTTTGGATGATTCGACGATGGTGAACTTAAACTACGGCGGCTTCGCCGCGGTTGCTGCCGCGCTTGGACTCGAACCAAGAACACCCACATCCAGAGTGTGGTGTGCTACCAATTGCACCACGCGGCAATGATTCAAATCTTAACGGCTCCCAGCCTTTGGAGCAAGAAGGGGGCGCCGCAAGAAGATAGGAGATAGCAGATAGAAGTTAGGGAAGGCCGGCAACCAAGAATCAGCTTTTGGACTGATGGAGTTCGACGGTACGGGTGGGGAAGGCGAACTTGAGGCCGGCGTGGTCGCAGGCCTCCCGGACGATCAGGTGGGCGGTGGTGGTGTCGCGCATGAATTCGGCGCCGTCTTGGTAGGGGGTGCGAAGGGTGAACCGGATCTTCTGGGCACTGTTCCCGAATTCAAAAAACCGGCCCACCGGATCGCAGTCGGGAAACTTCTTCTCGAGGGCGGCGCAGACAACCCGGATCGCCTCCTCCAACTTCGGACGCTGGTAGTCGTAAAGAAGGCCGACTTCCACCGATAAAAGGGAGAGACCCTCGTTGGAGGTGAGGCGGCGGACGGGGTAGTTGACGAGCTGGGTGTTGGGGATGGTGAGCATTTCCCCGGAAAGGGCCTCGAGGCGGATGCTGCGGAGGCCGCGTTCCCGGACAAAGCCGTCGTATTTCTCGAAGGCGATCCGGTCGCCGGTGCGGAAGATCCGGTCGGCGAGAATTTCAAAATACCCGAGGATGTTGGCGAGGGTTTCCTTGGAGGCGAGGGCGAGGGCGCCGCCGAGGAAACCGGCGGCGGTAAGCAGGCCCAGAATCTTGACGCCGAGGTTGTCGAGAATGATGACCGCAGCGATGAAGAGGATGATCCCCCGGAAAATCCGGGTCATCACCTTGTGGACCTCGGTGTCGGTGGCGAGTTCCTCGGAGAAGAAACTTTTGCGGGCGATTCCCACCAGCAGGTCCGCCGTGCGGATGGAAGCGCCCACCGCCACGATGATCATCAACAGCCGGTAGAGGCTGCTTTTCAGGGGCCAAAACCAGGCCGGCAGGTGGGTGAGGACATCCAAACCGCGGTCCAGCGAGGTGTAGAAGATGGCCGAACCGATGGGCCAGCGCAGGGCGTAAAGCCAGTCGGTCAGGCCGCCGGGATAACGGTCGCGAAGCCATCCCATTCCGAATCGGGAGGCAAACCAGCCCATCACGCCGAGGGCGATGATTCCGGAAGAGACGGCGACCTGCTCGAGGGTGAGGTGGCGGATCGACTGGATCAGGCTGAGGGCGGCCTCATCCGGGGGCGGAGCGACCTGCCAGAGGTTTGGGGCGTTGGTGGGGGTCACTTGGTCCAAAGACGCCAAGCGGCATAAAGGAGAAAGACGGCAAATCCACGACGGGCCACGGCTTCGGGGATTTTCTGGATCCACAGGGAACCCAGCACGGCTCCCGCCATGCCGGTCACGGCGCAGGCGGCGGTGATTCGCCAGTCGACCGTGTTCAGCCGCCAGCTGGTGGCGGCCCCGGCAAGACTGATGGGGATGATGAGGGCGAGGGAGGTGCCCACAGCCACATGGTAGGGGACCCCGCAGAGAAGGATGAGGGCGGGGACGATGATGGTGCCACCCCCGATGCCGAAACAGCCGGCGGTGATGCCGGCCAGCAGCCCGATGGCCGCATAAAGAAGGGATGGGGAGGACACCGAGAAAGAGAGTTCCCCGATTTGTGCCGGATTGGCAAGAGGGATCCTCCCCTTCCGTAGGCTTGCCAAAGGGGCGCGGATGCCCTTACCTCTTTCCTCTATGCTGAAACGTAACTCCTTCTTTTTCTCCCTCTTGATGGCGGCGGTCCTGGCGGGCTGCGCGGTCAAGGATCCTGCCAACCCGCGTTTTGTCGTGGCCGAAGGCCGCGGCATTAAGATTACCCGTGCCCAGTTGGACAGCGAGGTGAACCGGGCCCTGATGAACTTCAATCTCTCCCGGGACAAGGTCCCCCCGCCCCAGCTGGCTTCCCTCGAGGTGAACATCCTCAACCAGATGATCAACCGTCAGGTTGCCCTGGCCGAGGCCCGCAAGTCGCCCATGACCAATGCGGTCGCCCTGGCCAAGGAGCAGTTGGAACGGATGAAGAAGAATTTCCCGACGCTGGAGGCCTTCCAGGAGCAGTTGGCCAAGGCCAAGACCACCGAGGCCGAGATGCTGCGGGAAATCGAGCAGAAGATGGAGGTCGACAACCTGATGCGGGCCCGCGTCGAGCCGAGCCTCAAAAATCCCTCGGACGAGGAGGTTCAGAAGTTCTACAGCGATAATCCGAAGCTTTGGCAGCGCAACGAGACGGTGCGCGCCCAGCATGTGCTGGTGAAGGTGGACGCGAATGCCGATGCCGCCACCAAGGCCGCCAAAAAGAAGGCAGCCGAGGACGCCTTGGCCCGCGTCAACAAGGGGGAACCCTTCGAAAAGGTCGCCCAAGAGGTTTCCGATGATCCCGGAAGCAAGGCCCGCGGAGGGGAGTTGCCCCCCTTCAGCAAGGGGCAAATGACCCCCAAGTTCGAAGAGACGGCCTTTGCGACCCCTCCGGGAAAAGTGAGCAAGGTTTTCGAAACCCCCTTCGGGTATCACTTCCTTAAGGTCAAGGCCAAGGAGGCGGCCAAGACGCTCAAGCTGGAGGAGGTGAAAAACGAGATCTCCGCGCACCTTCGCCGCCTCAAGCAGGGCGAGGAAACCCGCCTTCTTCTGGAGGAACTGCGCAAGGGTGCCGACGTCAAAATCCTGCTGCCGGCTCCCGCGGCCCCTGCTCCGGTGACGGCGACCACGCCGCCCGTGCAGGCCCCGCCTGCCCCGCCGACTCTTCCCGCCAAGAAATAAGCCGGGCGGGCCTGTGGGAATGAGTGCTTCCCGGTCCGGCGGCGCGGGAAGACCGGAACCTTTCGCGCCGAAATTCTCCGAAACCGGCCTGATGCCGGCCGTGGCAGTTGACGCCGGAACCGGGGAAGTCCTCATGGTGGCCTATATGAACCGCGAGGCGCTGGAGGCGACCCGCCGCACCCGCAAGGCCACCTTCTACAGCCGTTCCCGCAAAAAGCTGTGGGTGAAAGGAGAGACATCCGGAAATTATCTTGCGGTGGAGGAGATCCGGATCGATTGCGACCAGGACTGCCTGTTGGTGAAGGTTCGTCTGCCCGCGGGCGGGGCGGCGTGCCACACCGGGGAGCGAAGCTGCTTTTTCCGGAAGCTCAGCCTTTCCGGTCCGGCGGAGTTGGCAAGGGCCGGTTAAGGCGTCTGGTCGGCGGCTTTCGCCACGAGCTCGCGAAAAACCTTTTCCTCCCGGGCCACCATGGTTGCGGGCCCGGCCAACTTGACAACGACGAAGCCATCCTCCGGCGATCCGAGGATCGCCCCCAAAAGCATGGTTCCGGGTGTGTCCCGGGACGGGCCGCCGGGAACGCCCCCTTTCATGGTGCCGGCCAGCCTAACCGTCGTCCGATGGATATCGGTCTGTCGGATCACATCAGCGGGGGAGTCCAGCGAGAGAAATTGGCCACGCCAGCGGTCCAGGTTGGCCTCCAGCGAGCCGCCCCCTCCGGGCGGAAAGCGGGTGAAGGTGATGCACAGAGGGGTGGAGGCCACGGTTTTTTCGAGGAGTGCGGCCCGGATGCCGTCGGCAGGGCGGGAAAACTTCCATCCTTCCGGCCGTTCAAACCGGGCCAGGCCGATCCGGAAGGCGACGGGCTGGGGCGGGGTTTCCGCAATCGCCCCGGCGCTTGCCCAGATTCCGGCCAAACCAAGCAACAGCGCTTTCATCGGCTCAGGTCATCCTGCGGCTCCACTCATCCACGGCGACCGGCCGGCAATGGAGCAACCTTTCGTATTCCCTCTCGATGGTTTGTTTTGTCCAATCGGGATGGTTGATCTTGAGGAACTGAAGCATCCAGGTCCGGGCCAGGGTCCGGTCCTGGGCGCTCAGGCGGGCAAACTCGCGGCGGTAGAGAAGGCCGTTCAGGCGGTTGAGGACGGGGGCGGTGCTCATGGGGACCGCCGGAAGAACCCGGCGAAGGCTCCGGCCAAGGCCCCGAAAATCAGGGTCAGGCAGAAGGCCCGCCCTCCGCCCGAGGCGAATTCCCGGTAGTAGGTCGCCGCTTCGGCGGCCAGGGGATAGGGAACGGATGTGAAGACGGCTCCCGGCAGGCTGTAGAGAAAGCCGATCAGGGCGCCAGTCCGGATGCGGTGCCCGCAGGCGGGGCCAAGGGCGACAAGGCAACCGATGGAGGCATACGTCAGGAAAAGCCCTCCGGAAAATCCCGCTTTTGCCGAAAGGGGGATTTCCTGAAACCAGGGCGTGGCGGACACGAAAAGGGCGAAGAAAGTCCCGGCCAGGGCCGCGTTTCGGTCAAACCTCACCCCGCCATTTTGCCCCGATTCCGGGCATGGCCGAAGGAAAAAAGCTTGCGGGGCTTTTCCGGGGACTTACGAGGCCAAAAAAAATCCGCTCCGGGACTGGACAGCGGAAAGGTGGGCCGGGGAAGATGGGGCCTTGGGAAACAACCTCCATTGGACCCGGAGACGGGATGAGCTGCTGGCCAAGCTGGCTGCCCGCTCGAAGAGCTGCCCCGGCCTTTATCCTTTCCGGGAGGCCGGGGAGTTTCTGCGGATTGCCCGGGACCACGCAGGCGGACTTCCCGAGGAGCTGTGCCGCGTCCTGGAAGCGATGTGGTTGAGGCCGGAGGAAGCGGTCCAGTTAAACGCACAGAGCCTGATTCGCAGGGGCAAGGGATGGGTGGAAGGCGGCACCCAAGCCGGCGAAAACGGCTCCAACGTCGCCCGTGCAGGGAAACCGAGGAAAAATAAAAGAAATTAGGTAAAAAGTAATTTAGGAATCGCTGGTCAACCGGCTTTTCGGTGTCCAATTAGTAGGGTATTCAATCATGAGGGACAGCATTAGTTCGACATCCCAGCCAACGGATTCCGAATTGCCCTTTTCCAGCCAACCCACGGCCAATGGGGTTACCTCCGGGGAGCCTGAGGTTGTGGTGATCAAGGGGCCTCCGCGTCCCGAAAATTATTCTTCCGCCACGTCAACCGAGCACAAGGAGCAAAGCACCATGAATGGAACAACCCCTGCCGCCCTAAATGTGAGACGAAGCATCGACCGACAGCGAAAGGAGCAGCGGGCGGTCAGCTCGATCCTTAGCGGGGTGGGCTTGGCGCTTTTGCTGATCATTGCCGGGTTTGCTTCTCTTTCCGCGTTCGGTGGTTATGTGCTGTGGAAACAAATTCAGAACCAGAGCGTGACGCTGGGGGTGATGGAACAGCGCATCAACAAGGAACTGGCCCTTCTGCAGGCCCGGGATGCGGAGTTGGCGAGCGGACTGGATTCGGCAGGAGCCCAGTTGGCAAAGCAGTTGTCGACGGTCGAGCAGATCAAGTCGCAGGTTAACCGGAATGACAAGGATATCTCCACCCTCCGGCAGCGTCTGTCCATGTTAGAGGGCGACTCGGGCGATCGACGTCGTTGAGATCAACGTGATTAGCCGTGTCGAGCTTCGCCGGATTGCGCATGAATGGCGCACCCGCATCCAGCGGGTACAGCAGATCCTTCAGCCAAGCGAGTGGGCTCTGGAGGATTGGAACCGTTTTTCCCGTGCCTTGGCCCAAATGGTCCGTGCTTATGGGTCGACCTGGCAGGATGGCGGCAGCACCTTTTGGGATGTTCGCTGGACCCTTCAGGACGGGGGCGAGCTGATTTGCCAGACCGAGGATGCCGGGGACGGGCGGCAAACCCTTGTGGTTGCCCAAACCGGGGGATTTGCCGAGGGCCTGGAAAATTACACCTGGTTTTACGCTGAATTCGGCCAGACGGGGGATTTTTTGGGAACCCCTTACTGGGTGGATGGGACTTGGAAGGAAGCGTTGGCCATGATGATGCTGCCCCAACAGGCGGCCGCCGGGTTCTATCTCAGCGGCGGCAACGTGGGGAGTCCGACGATGATCGAGGCGAAAGCCTCTCACGCCTAAACATCTTTCCACCAGACATTTAAGTTTACTTGTAAAATTCCTTCCCTTTGCCATGCTTGTTTCCTTGAAAGGAGCGCGGCGGGAGGTTTCTTGAGAGGCATGTGGGTCCGGTTTCCCTGATCGAACCAGATCAATCTCGGGTCCCCTAAATCGTGCCAATTCATCCCGCAGACCATACCGAGAGCCAAAGGCGACTCACGGGGCAGGCCTAAAAAGGTGGCTGAATCAGGCCACCACGCCGCCCCACACCGGACGCCGTTCGTCCGGCTGGTCCCCCCGGGCCATTCCTTCCCGCCGACAGAAAACAACATGAGCTATGATGGAAATCAGGGACGCCGCTCCGGCGGTGGTCCCCATGAGCGCCGGCGCCGGCGCCACCACCGCCACGGAGGACGTGGCGGATTCCGCCACGAATCCCGCGGGGGCCAGCCCAAAAAGGGCGGCTTCTGGGGCTGGCTGAAGAAACTGTTTGGCATCCATGGAAGTTCCGAACATCGGGGCCAGGGCCAAGGCCGGGGCGAAAACCGGCCGGCACGGACGGAAGGACAACCGCGCACCCCGCGGGGTCCCCGCACCGCCCCACCCCAGGAAGTCCTTACCCCGCGTCTCTACGTGGGGAATCTCTCCTACGACGCTTCCGAGAGCGACCTGTTCGATCATTTCGGAAAGATCGCCGGGGTCCGCAATGTGGAAATCGTGCGGGACAAGGGCTCCAGCTCGAAAGGCTTCGGCTTCGTTGAGATGCAGACCCTGGAGGGCGCGCAGGAGGCGGCCAAGAAGCTGCACGATTCCGAATTCATGGGCCGGCTGATGATCGTCAACGGCGCCAAGTCGATGGGGGAAAGGCCCGAGAGGGGCCCCCGTCGCGACGACCGGGGCGGTCCACGCGCCGAGATCGAGGAAAACGAGCGGGCGGGCCGTTCGGAGGGTGACTTCGATTACAGCCGGGGCCCCCGCAACCCCAGTTTCGACTGATCGATCAGGGGTGCGCCAAGGCGCGCCGGGATTTCTTTCGGGAATCCCGGCCGCCTTCGGCGAGCCAACGATTCACCGCCGCCAGGTAGGCCCGGGCGCTGGATTCAATCACATCGGTGGCGGCGGCGCGTCCCGCGGAAGGTTCGGTCCCCGCAACAAAGCGCACACTCAGGCTGACCTCGCCGACCGCATCCTTGCCTTCGGTGACCGCACGAACCTGGTAGTCGACCAGATGTCCCTTCAGGCCAGCAATCCGGTCGATCGTTTTTAAAACGGCGTCCACCGCCCCGTCCCCGGTGCCGGTTGCCGCCAGATTTTTTCGGCCGTGGCGCAGGGTGATCCTGGCTTCGGGTTTTTCCCCGATCCCACAGGTCACGGACAATCTTTCCAGAGTGTAGGTTTCCCGGGCGACCTGGATCTGGGCGCCGACCAGGGAAACAAGATCGTCGTCGTAAACGAACTTTTTCCGGTCCCCAATCTCCTTGAAACGGGTGAAGACGGCCTGCAGTTCCGCCGGCTTGAGGGTGTAGCCGAGGTGTTTCAGGCGGGAGGCCATTGCGGCCCGGCCGCTGTGCTTGGTGAGGGGGAGCTCGGTCTTTCCCCAGCCGACCTCCTCCGGATCCATGATCTCGTAGGTTTCCCGCTTTTTCAGAATCCCGTCCTGATGGATGCCGGAACTGTGGGCGAAGGCGTTCAGGCCGACGATCGCCTTGTTCCTGGGAACGGGAAAACTGCAGGAGGCGGAAACCAGCCGCGAGGTGCGGACGATTTCGCGGGTGAGGATGCCGGTGGTCAGATCGCCGAACGAGTCGTGGCGCGTGCGCAGGGCCATCACGATCTCTTCCAAGGCGGCGTTGCCGGCCCGCTCGCCGATGCCGTTCAGGGTGCACTCCACCTGGCGGGCGCCCGCGAGAACCCCCGCAAGGGAGTTGGCGACGGCCAGACCGAGGTCGTTGTGGCAGTGCGTGCTGAAGACCGCGTTGGCGGAACCGTGGGCCCTGGCGATGACCTCGCGAAACATCCGGCCATACTCTTCGGGGGTGGCATACCCGGTGGTGTCGGGGAGATTGATGGTGGTGGCGCCGGCCTCCAGGGCCGCCTCGACAACCTCGATAAGAAAATCGATCTCCGTGCGGGAGGCATCCTCGGGGGAAAATTCCACGTCGGCGGTGAACCTGCGGGCCTGTCGGACCCCTTCGGCGGCCAGGCGGAGGATTTCCCCCCGGGCCTTGCCCAGCTTGAACTCCCGATGGATTTTGCTCGTGCCGAGGAAAACGTGGATCCGTCCCTTTTTGCCGGCCGGCTTGATGGCGGCGCCGGCGGCATCGATATCGGCGGGGACGCAGCGGGCGAGGCCGCAGATGACGGGACCCCGGATGGTGCGGGCGATTTCCCGGACGGATTCGAAGTCGCCTTGGCTGGCGATGGGGAAGCCGGCCTCGAGGATGTCCACGCCGAGACGGGCCAACTGGCGGGCCACCTCCAGCTTTTGGCGTTGGGTCATGGCCGCTCCGGGGCACTGCTCCCCGTCCCGCAGGGTGGTGTCGAAAATCAGGATCCGGTCAGCCATCGGGACATCCTACCCCGAATGGGGAGGTTTTGCATCCCTGGAGACGGGCCAGGCTCGGCGTGAGTCTGCCCGGCTTGGTCGCGAGAAGGCTGTCAGACCGGGGTGTTCCGCCCCGCCTTTCGACTAGTACGCGGCTTGGGCGCCCTTGAGGTTCCGGCGGCGGATCCAGGGCATGAGGGCGCGGAGACGTTGGCCGGTTTTTTCGATGGGGTGTTTCTCCCCCTGCTTCAGCAGGCGATGGTATCGCTTCATCCCCGTCCGGCTTTCCTTGACCCATGCGCGGGCAAATTTGCCGTTACGGATTTCCTGGAGGACCGCCTGCATGGCTTTCTTGGTGCGGGCGTCGACCACGCGGGGACCGCGGGTGACATCCCCGTATTTGGCGGTTTCGGAAATGGAGAAACGCATGCCGGCGATGCCGGCCTCGTTGATGAGATCGACGATGAGTTTCAGCTCATGGAGCACCTCAAAGTAGGCGACTTCCGGTTGATACCCGGCTTTCACGAGGACTTCAAAGCCGGCCTGGATCAGGGCGGAGGTGCCTCCGCAAAGGACGGCCTGCTCGCCAAAGAGATCGGTCTCGGTCTCCTCCTGGAAGGTGGTCTGGAGAACGCCGGCGCGGGTGGCACCGATGCCCCGGGCCCAGGCAAGGGCGATCGCCCGGGCCTTCCCGGAGGGGTTTTGCTGCACGGCGAAAAGTGCGGGCACGCCGCGACCTTCCTGGTACTGCCGGCGCACGATGTGACCCGGTCCCTTGGGAGCGACGAGAATGACGTCGACGTTTTTGGGCGGGCGGACCGTCTTGTAGTGGATGGCAAAACCGTGACTAAAGAGGAGGCATTGGCCCTTGCGGAGGTTCGGGGCGATGTCCTTCTCGTAGACCGAGGGGATTTTCAGGTCCGGCACGGCGACGAAAATGACGTCGGCACCCCGGACCGCCTCGGCGGTAGGCAGAACCTTGAAGCCATGCTTTTTGGCGACGGGGATCGACTTGCTGCCCTTGTAGAGACCGATGGTGACGCGGACGCCGCTGTTTTTCAGATTGAGGGCGTGGGCATGGCCTTGGGAACCGAAGCCGATCACGGCCACCTTCCGCTGTTTCAGGGGTGCGAGGCTGGCGTCAGAGTCGTGGTAGATGCGGGCTGGCATGGCGGGTTCTCCTTTGGGGGTTGGGGTGAAAGGGGTCAGCGTCGGGGCAGGGCAATGCGGCCCGTCCGGCTCAGCTCGAGCACTCCGAAGGGTTTCATCAGGGCGAGAAACTTGTCGATCTTGCTTTCGTCGCCGGTGACCTCGATAGCCAGGCTGGAGGACTGCACATCCACGATTTTGGCGCGGAAAATGTCGCAGATCTGCATGACCTCGGGGCGGGTGGAGGAAGTGGCTTTGACCTTGAGAAGGATAAGTTCCCGGTCGATCACGTCCCCGTCCTGGAAGTCATGGACTTCCAGGACATCGACGAGCTTCTTGAGCTGCTTGACCACCTGCTCAAGGACCTGATCATTGCCCACGACCACGATGGTCATCCGGGAGACCTTGTCGTTCTGGGTGGGACCCACGTTGAGGGTGTCGATGTTGAAGCCCCGGCCGCTAAAAAGCCCGGCGATCCGGGTAAGCACCCCGAACCGGTTCTGGACCACNNGAGGGTCAAACGGAAAGCCCGGGACCGCCCGGGTTGCGCAACCGGGCAAGCTCGGCCGATTGCCGCTCGAGCATTTTCCTCGCCTCGGCGAGATCGCTTTCGAGCTGGCGGATGCGCAGGCGGAGGGCGGCGTCAAAGGCGGGGCTTTCCGTCTTGGAGGCGGGGGTGGCCTCGATGGCGTCCTCCAGCTTGATGGTTCTGCTTTTCAGCTTAGCGTCCCGGCGACGCCGGATCTCCTCGAGAAACTCGTTTACGGTGAAGGTTTCCTTGGTTCGCTGGTGGGTGACCAGCTCCGATCCCCCCAGTTGTCCGCTCTGGAGGAATTCCGCGATGGTGCCGGCGGTGGTGGGACCGTAGCGGGGGCCGTCCAGGGGTTCGACGATCCAAAGCATCTCCAGTTCGGCGATTTCGGGGGCTTTTTGCCAGGGACCCTCGTCGACTTGCACCAGATCCTCCGGCGCGATGAGGGACTGGTTGCCGAGGGCCTTGAGATGATCCAGATCCATGGGTCCCAGCACCCGTCCCGTCTGAACCTTTTGCAGGCGAAAGAGGGATGCAGGAGAGGCCATGGGATCAGCTCGAGGGGATGAAAAGCTTTTGGCCGACCTTCAGCGGGGCATCCTTGGGCAGTTGATTGGCCCTGCGAAGGTCCTCCACGCTGAGCTTCAAACCGTGCTCGCGGTTGTAGGCCTGGACGATGGAGCTGAGCGTGTCCCCTTTGGCCACGGTGTGCTCGTAACCGTCCCGAGTTTCCGGTTTGGCCGCCGGGGGCGGGGTCTTTTCCGCCGGCTTGTTTTCCGCAAGGAGCTTGGCCACCTCGCTGAGCATGGCCTCCTTGTCCTTTTTGGCCTGAGCGGCGGCGCCGGCCATGCTTTCCCTGAGGGAGGTGGACTGTTGGCGAAGCTCCTCGAGAAATTTTTCCAGCGAGGTGATCTTGGTTTTCATCTCCTCCACCGCGGCGTCCATGCGGTCGATCTGGTCGGCGGCCTTGAGGATTTTTCTGCGCTCGGCTTCCGCATCCTCGGCGGCCCCTGGGCCCGGCTGAGCGGCCAAGGTGCAGGCCCCGAGCGCTCCCAGAGCGAGCAACCAGCCGGCTGTGCGGATGCGTGGAAGGACCATGGATCTTATTATCGCGCCGGGGAATCCGGGCCAGCAAGCCTTTCGAATTCCGCCTCGTTGAGTACCCGGACGCCCAAGCCCTTGGCCTTGGCCAGCTTGGATCCCGCCTCCTCGCCGGCCAGCAGATAGTCCGTTTTGGCGCTGACGGTTCCCGCGACGGAGCCCCCGAGGGACTGAATCCGCCTTGTGAATTCCTCCCGCGGGGCGCTGAGCGTTCCCGTGATGACGAATTTTTTTCCGGAGAAGGGGCCGCCATGGACTGCCAGCTCCCCGGGGAGCGCCGTGAAGTTGCATCCGGCTTTCCTGAGGGATTCGAGCAGGCGCCGCGTGGAGGCCTCCCGGAAAAAAGCCGCGACTTCCTCCGCCATCTTTTTTCCCACGTCCTTGACCCGGACGAGATCCTCCACGCCGGCCTTCTCCAGTTTTTCCATGGATCCGAAATGACGCGCCAGGGCTTCCGCCGAGACCGCGCCCACTTGGGGGATCCCCAGGGCAAAAATCAACCTCCCCAGCGGCCGCCGTTTGCTGGTCGCAATGCCGGCGACGAGGTTGGCGGCCGACTTTTCGCCCATCCGTTCGAGTCCCGCCAGTTGTTCCTCGGTCAGGCCGTAGATCTGGTCGAGATGCTGGACCAGGCCCGCATCGATGAGCTGGGCAACCATCACCTCGCCCATGCCCTCAATGTCCATCGCCCCGCGGTGGGCAAAATGTTGCAGCCGGCGCTTGAGCTGCCCCACGCAGTCCGGGGCGGTGCAGCGGAGAAAAACCTCCTCCTTGCGGAGCGGGCCCCCGCACACGGGGCAGCGGGCGGGGGGACGGATGGGCCCGGCATCCTTGGGTCTTCTTTTCAGGTTCACGGAGAGAACCGCGGGGATGATCTCGCCGGCTTTCTCCACGGTGACCCAGTCGCCCACGCGGATGTCTTTCCGGGCGATCTCCTCGAAGTTGTGCAGGGTGGCCCGGGAGACGGTTGTTCCGCTCAGTTGAACCGGATCCAGTTCGGCCACGGGGGTGATCACCCCCGTGCGCCCCACCTGGAAGGTGATGGCATGAAGGCGGGTCTCCGCCTGCTCAGGGGCGTATTTGTAGGCGATGGCCCAGCGGGGCGCCTTGTCGGTGGAGCCGAGCACCCTTTGCTGGTCAAAGCGGTTCACCTTGATGACGGCCCCATCGGTGGCAAACGGGAATTTCGCCCGGTCCTTGTCCAGATCGCGGATGGCTTTTCGCACGCCGTCCGCCCCCTCGACGTGCCGGAACCAGCTGTGGCCGGGCAGTCCCCACTTGCCGATCTGCCGATGGAGTTCGTCCTGGGCACCGGCCTTTGCTCCCACGACCTCGCCGAGGCCGTAGAAGACGACGGCGAGCGGGCGTTTTGCCACTTCGCGGGAATCGAGCAGTTTGAGCGTTCCCGCGGCGGCGTTGCGAGGATTGGCAAAGAGGGGCTCGCCGGCCTTTTCGCGTGCGCGGTTCAGGGCGGCGAAGGCCGGCTCGGGAAGATAGACTTCTCCACGGAACTCGATGACCTTGGGCAACCCGTCCACGGAAAGGGGCAGGTTCCGGATTGTCTTGAGGTTCTCCGTGATGTCGTCGCCCTTCTCACCGTCCCCGCGGGTAAGGCCCTGGGTCAGGCGGCCATGTTCGTAACGCACGCTGACGGCAACGCCGTCCACCTTGGGCTCGATGGCAAAGTCGGCGGCCTGCCCGTGCAGGTTTTTGGCGACACGGTCGAGAAACTCCTGCAGCTCCCCCTCGCTGTAAGTATTATTGAGACTTTGCATAGGCACGGCGTGGCGCAACGTGCGGAAGGAGGCGAGCGGGGTGCCGCCGACTTTTTTTGTGGGGGAGTTTTCGTCGGCCAGGTCCGGATGGGATTTTTCCAGGTCCTGGAGTTCCCGGTAAAGGCGGTCATAGGCGGCATCGGAAATTTCCGGACGGGCCTCCACATAATAGAGGTGATCGTGGCGGCGGACTTCCCGGAGAAGCTCGTGGTATCTCCGGGCGGCCTCCTTCTTCATCGCCGCAGGGCGCGTCCCAGCGCCAGACCGATGCAGATCCCAAGCACATCCGCCACCCAGTCCGCCATGGACACATGTCGCCCGGGGGAAAGGCGTTGAACCTGTTCGTCCAGGGCACCGCAGAGCGCCCCAACCACGGCCAGGGCCGGTGCAGGCGCCGGCAGGGGGGCAAGCAGGAAGCCGAGCCCGCCATAGGCGGCCAGATGCAGGAACTTGTCGTTGGGAAGGGGCACGCTTTCGATGCGTTCCTGGGGAAGAAGGGAGGCGCAAAGAATGGCCGCAAAGTAAAGCCCGGGAAGCACGAGGTTTTTCCATCGCAGATTGGCCATGGGAAGGGCAGTTTGGGCGCCGTGGAACACAGGGCAACGTGAAAGAAGCCGGCACGGTTCTGGGCATGGAGGGGGGCGGAACCAAAACCCGCTGGGTTTTGCTGGATCGGGGTGGCCGGAAGCTGGCGGGGGGCGAGGAGGGGCCGGGAAACTTCCTTTTGGCAGGGAGTGGCGGGCTGGGAAAAATTTTCCGTCGGATCGCCCGGCGGCTGCCGGAAGCCCCGGACAGGATCGGGGCCTGTCTCGCGGGGGTGCGGGGACATTCGGAGGCCGCGCGTCTTTCCGCCATCCTTCGCTCCGTGTGGCCCGGCGCGAAAAAGATCGCCGTGGGGCAGGACACCGATTCGGCCCTGGCGGCCGCCTGGGGACGGGAAGACGGTTTTTTGGTGATCGCGGGGACGGGCAGCAATGTGGTCGGCCGTGTTGCCGGCCAAAAATGGGCGGTGGGCGGACACGGACATTTGCTGGGGGACGCGGGCAGCGGCTACGACCTGGCGGTGCGGGCCCTGCGGGCGATCTACCGGGAAAAGGATCGGAGCGGGCACGCTCCGCGTCTTGCCGCCGCCTTGCTGGCCCATGCGGGGGCGGCGGATCTGGACCGGCTGGTCCGGGAGGTTTACCGGCCGCACGGCAAGGATTGGTTGGCGGGATTTGCCCCGGTGGTCTTGCGGGCGGCGGCCCGCGGGGATCGGCTGGCGCGCGGGGTGGTTCAGGATTCGGTCAAGGAACTGGGAGATCGGCTGGCGGAACTTGCCCGGCGGCTGCGGGTGCGCCGCCCGAGGGTGGCTCTGACCGGGGGCCTTTTTGAGAACCCCTATTACCTCGCGGAGTTTCGCCGGGTTGTCGCGCGAGGTGCCCTTCCCGGGGCGAGCCTGAAGCGGCTGCGTGTTCCCGGGGAAATCGGCGCGGCGTCCCTGGCAGGATGGTCCGGCGCGGCTCCCGCCGGCCGGCCCCCAGGCCGACTTGTGGATGTGGAGGCCTTGCCCACGGAACGTGGTAATCCGCGTTCCCGCGGAATGCATAAAATGTCCATCGGTCCCCTCGTGCGGCTTTTTGTGGGCGAGGAGCGCCGGACCGCCCTGGCGCTGCGCAAGGCCGCCGCGGAGATCCGCCGGGCAGCCGGGTTGGTCGCCGATGCGTTGCGCCGTGGTGGACGGCTGTTTTATGTCGGCGCCGGAACCAGTGGCCGGCTGGGGGTTCTGGATGCAAGTGAGATGCCGCCCACGTTCCATGCCGACCCCGAGGAAGTGCAGGCGATTTTGGCCGGCGGGCCCGAGGCGATTTTCCGGGCGCAGGAGGGGGCCGAGGATGATGCGGAGGCGGGAGCGAGGGCGGTAAGCGAGCGGAGGGCGGGAGGAAGGGATGTGGTCGTGGGTTTGACGGCCAGCGGACGGACTCCTTTCGTGCTTGGGGCCTTGCGCCAAGCCCATCGGGCCAGAGCCCGGACGGTATTGGTGACGGCCCATCCCGGCTGGCGGCCGGAACGGGGAGGCCTGCGTCCGGATGCGGTGGTGCGTCTGGATGTCGGCCCGGAGCTAATCGCCGGGTCCACGCGGCTGAAGGCGGGCACCGCGACCAAGGTGGTCTGCAACATCCTAAGCTCCATCGCGATGATCCGTCTGGGACGGGTGCATGACAACCTGATGGTGAATGTGGTGCCGTCGAATGAGAAACTGCGGGCCCGTGCGGTGCGGTTGGTGCGTCAGCTGACAGGGGCAAGTCCGGAGAAGGCGGCCGAAGCACTGGCAAAATCGGGGAACAAAGTCCGGGAAGCCGTGCAGAGGCTGGGGGCTTAGCCTTTGCGCGCAGCTTGCGGAGGAAATCAGCGGGCTTTCCCCGTCTCCGAAGAAGGAAGCGCCAAACACGAAAAAAGGCCGCGGTAATTCCCGCTTGTCGTCATCCCATCCCTTGCCACGATCGCGCGCATGAAACCCCGTCTTCTTCTGTTCTGGATGTTGGCCAGCGGCCTTGGCTGGGCGGAGCAGGCTCAACTGGCCGGCCTGTGGAAAAACACGGCCGTGGGGATCGGGCAGTCGGCCGTGATTATTTCCCAGGATGGGGCGACGATTCACGTGGCGGGTTACGGGGTGTGGGCAGGCGGCGGCGCAGGGGTTTGGCACAGCAAGGGAGCGAGGATCGAGGGGGCGCGGGTGAAAATTCCCATCACCTACACGACGCTGCCGAAGCCGGGGTTTGATCCGCAGGTGGAACTGGATCTCGGGATTTCCGCCGACTCCAAAACCCTGGAGGGAACCTGGAAAAACAGCTTGGGGCGGAAAGGGCCCGTGAAGTTTGTGAGGGTCCAGGCCGAGGCTGCGCCAAAAACGCCGGCGGAGCAGGCTCCGGCCGCGGAGGGTCCGGCGGCGGAGCCGGAACCCAAGCCCTAGCGGAACCGCATTCCGTTGCGGCCCGCTTTTCCTGTCCGGGCGCCGCTATTTCTCAGCCGTATGTTGGGAGAAGGGGGAAGGTGCGGCCGAGAATGGGCTCGGATTTCACGCCGAGATGTTTTTCGAGGACGGTGGCGTAGACCGAGCGGAAATCGACGTTGAATTTGACGTCGCCGTCATCGAGGTCCTTGGCGGCAAGGGACGGCGTGGATCCGAGGAGCCCGGCCCGGACTCCGCCACCGGCCAGGAAAAGCGGGGCGGCGGCGCCGTGATCCGTGCCTCCGCTGGCGTTTTCCCTCAGACGACGGCCGAATTCACTGAAGGTCATCAGGGTAACGCGGCCAAGATTTCCCTGGGCTTTGAGGTCCGCCAAAAAGGCGGCGACCGCGTCGCCCATTTCCTGGAGGAGTCTGGGATGGGCGTTGGCCTGTTGGGTGTGGGTGTCATAGCCGCCCTGCGAGAGGTAGTAGATTCGCGTGGGTAAACCCCCGCCGATCAGGCGGGCGATCAGGGAAAATTGTTGGCCCAGCCTTGAGCCGGGATAGCGGACGGAATTCTGGGCCCGTCCGGAGGCGGCGCGGATCTCCTTTTGGGTCACCTGGGCGTCCATCTCCGTGCGTTCGAGAAAATCCAGGGCGGTCATGTTGCTGAGGCTGGCGGGACCGGAGTTTTCCCCGATGGATCCGCCTGCAGGACCTTCTTCCTCATGATCGGCGGCCGACATGGACATGGCCGAATCCTCCGCGGTGTCCGCGGACGGATCCTGTCGGTTTCCCCGTTTTGCCCCTCCCGCTGCCTCGTAAAGGATTCCCTTGGGGGTTTTTGCGGCAAAGGCCTGGGGATTCTGGGACCCGATGGTGATGCCGACGGCGGCATCGCAGCCGGAGCAGGCATTGTCGAAGTAGCGGCCGATCCATCCGGTGGAGGAGGATTTTTCCGCGTCGGTGGCGGTTGCCCAAATTTCCGTGGACCGGAAATGGGAACGGTTGGGATTGGGATATCCCACGCCCTGGATCACGGCCAGATCGCCGTCCTCGTAGGATTTGAGGAGGCCCGTCAAAGCCGGATGCAGGCCAACCTTGGCCTTTTCGCCAAGCCTGAGGACCTGTTTTTCCCCGAGGCTGAGGGTCGGGCGGGCGCGGCGGTAATCGTCGTTTCCGAAGGGAACAACGGTGTTGAGGCCGTCGTTGCCTCCGGCCAACTGGAGCACCACAAGAATCTTGCCGTCCCGGCCAGTGACGCCCTGGATGTTTTGTCCGTCGGCGGCGGCATGCAGCGAGAACATGGTGTTCTGCAGGAACGCGGGGAGGGTCCAGCAGAGGGATCCTCCGAGCATTCCTGTCCGGAGAAATTCGCGGCGGGTTTTCATGGGGGTTTCAATCATGGGGTTGTCCTTTCATCCGAGCTGATAGACGGGGCTCTGGACCATCGCGAGGAGGGTCTGCCGGATGGCGGCATCGGTGAGGGGGGGTTGGCCGGAGGCGGCCTTGCGGAAGCGGCCCAGCAGCTCGTCCGGGACCGCTTCTCCCGGAAGAAGGCGCCCGGCCAGAACCGAGACGAGGTGGGCGGCATCTTTCCGATCCTCCGCGGACACCATCTTCTCCAAGGGTACGGGGGGCAGGGCAAACAACTCCCGTGCCTGGAGGGCGGCGGCACGGCGGTTTTTGGCGAAAGCCTTTTTCGATGCGGACGCGTCGGGCTCGGTGCTTTCCACATCCGGTATCGTCAGGTCCACCAGGCCGCTTTGCACGGCCATGCGTCCCAGATCGAGTCCGGCAAGGGCCTGCATGCCGCGGGTTCCGTTGACGAGCCAGCCGGCGTAGTCATAGCGCCGCTGCAGGCTTGCGGTGTTGATCCAGGTGATTCCTCCGTCCCACCCCTTCACGTTCGGGGGGGCGAAAAGTTTCTGCCCCAGCTGGGCGAGAATCTCGGAGGAGAGGGCGGGGGCGGGCAGAGGACGCTCCAGCTGCCGGCAAAGGCCGATCAGCCATTCCACGGGGGATTTCACCCGCTGCCGGGCCAGTTCGGGGGCGTAGAAGGCGGGATGGGTCCACATCGCCAGTAGAAAAGGACGGATTTCCCCCTTGTTCTCCTGCCATGCGGAGACAAGTTCCGCATGCAGGCCCGCGTCCGGCACGGCACCCGCGTAGAAACGCCAGAGCTTTCCGGTGACCCAGCGCGGTGCGGCCGGCTGTTCGAGGGTCAGGCGGACAACATCGGTGCCGTCAAAGTTGCCGATTTTTCCGAAGATCTTCTTGGACTTGGCATCATGCCATTTTGGCTGGTTCACAAAGGTGGGTAGGTGGGTCTCCTCGTCCATCGCTTCCCCGGGCTTGGGGCGCAGGCGGATCGACCAGCCGGTGAAGGCGCGGGCGGCTTCCTGGATGTCCTTCTCGGTGTAGTTGCCCTCGCCCAGGGTGAAGAGCTCGAAAAGCTCCCGGGCAAAGTTTTCGTTGGGCTGTTCGGGCCGGCTCTTTGCGCCATCCAGATAAATGAGCATCGCGGGGTCACGCGCCACCCCGAGAACAAGATCCGACCAGGCCCCCAGTGCCCCCTCACGGAAAAGGCGGTTCTGCAGCCAGAGCAGACGGGGATTCCGCACTTTTTCCTCGCTCGTGGCAAAATGGCCGTGGAGGAACAAAACCATTTTTTCGCGTGCGGCCGTGCCCGGATCCGCCATCCGGCTCAGCCACCACCCCCGCAAATCGGTGAGCCTTTTTTCCTGTTCGGCCTTGAGCACCCGTTGGATTTCCTGGCGCTTTTTCTCCTGGGTCTTGGGATCGAGGAGGTTCAAGCGGTTCCGCAGGGTCCTGAGCTTGTCATTGAGGCTGGGTTTGAGGATGGATTCCGGGGGATCGGCCTTGGGCGCCTCCGCCGGGCCCAGAAGGGAATCGGCTGCCTGCCGGGGGGACATCCGGGAAAGGGTTTCGGCCTCAGCGGGGGTGCCGCCGAAACCGGCCCTTTGCAACAAAACCGCCGCCTTTTCCTTGTCCCAAGCTGAGGATGGAAGGGAAGCCATGGCCACAAGGGAATATAACCACGGATTCGGGAAAAAGGTGCGGGGTTTTTGTAAAAAAGGCGGTTTGGCGGAAGGCCTGAGCAGGTCCTTTCCGGGGCTCTGGGGGAAGAAACACTGTGCCTTAAGCCGGCTCCAAGGGGTGGGGCCCACTCGAAGGGGTGGGCAGCGTGGGTTCAGTTGCCATGGACCCGCCCTCCTTCGCCCTTCGTTCCGGGGCTACCAAGGGCTGGGAAGGACAGCTTTCCAGCCGCCTGTTATACGCCGTGCACTCGCCCCCAGTGAATATCGAGCTGCCGGCTCAGACAAAGTTTGAGTGCGCGCAGAAGGCAGGCGGATTCGAGCTTTTGTCCTCGGGCAATGATGCTGTCCAGGGGCTCGTCGGCGCGCAGCCGGAGGGCGTCCTGGCAGAGGATCGGTCCCTGATCCAGGTCCGGTGTCACGAAGTGGGCGGTGACCCCCACGATTTTTACGCCCTTGTCGTAGGCCTGACGGTAGGCCGAGGCTCCCGGGAAAGCCGGCAGCAGGGAGGGGTGGATGTTCAGGATCCTGTTTTTCCAGTGCCACACGAAGTCCGGCGAAAGGATTTTCATGAAGCGGGCCAAAACGATCAGCTCCGCTCCGGATTTTTCCAGGTGTTCCTGCAACGCAGATTCGGCCCGGACGCGGTCCCGGTAATTGATGGCCCGGAAGGGAAGTCCGTACCGCCGGGCGATCCCGCCTAGCTGCGGATGGTTGCCGGCCACCAGCACGGGATCGGCGCGCAGCCCTCCGCGCTTCCACTCCCGCAGGATGGCATCGAGCACGTGGGTTTCCCGGGAAACGAGCAGGGCCAGCTTGCGGCGGGCCCGACCGCCCTCGGCGATGCGCAGGGTCAGGCGCATGCGCAGGTTGCGGGCGACCTGTTCGAGGCCGCGGCGAATGGCCGGCTCGTGGAGATTTTGCGAAGGCCAGGAGGCGAGCAGGGTCATGCGGAATTTTCCCCGGGCCACCTGCTCCTCCAGCGACTCGATGTTGGCGCCGATCCGGAAAAGATGCTGGGTCACCGCCGCGATCGCTCCGGTGCGGTCGGGACCGACCAAGCCGATGGTCAAATAGGAGCGGGTGTTCACGGATCAGTTTCCCCGGTAGGTGCAGGAGGCGCGGGGGGTTTCATGCAGGGTGACCTCGGAAAGCCCCGGCAGATCCGGCGCCAGGCGGTCCCAGAACCATTGTGCCATCCGCTCCAGCGTCGGATTTTCCAGGCCCGGGGTTTCGTTCAGGCAGGTGTGGTCGAGTTTTTCCAGGACCGGCCGGACAACGTCGGCAATCTTGCCGTGATCGTAAAACAGCCCCGTTTTCGGATCCACCGTCCCCGTTACCACCACCTCCAGCTGGAAGCTATGACCGTGCATTCGGCGGCATTTGTGCCCCTCCGGAAAGGAGGGCAGATGCTGGGCCGCCTCAAAGTCGAATTTCCTGCGCAGGGAAATCTGCATGTGCCTGTTCTAGGGACGCGGCGGCCGGGGAGCAACCGGACCGCCCAGCCAGGCTCCGAGGAATTTTTCCAGGTGACCGCCCCAGAGGGCGAGAAGCGCGGCAATCGCCAGGAGCTGGGGCACCGCTTGCCAGGCCGGCTGGCCCTTCAGGGAGGAGGCGAGGTGGATGGCGTACGGCTGGTGCACCAAATAAATCCCGTAGGAAAAAGTCCCCGCCCAGGCCAGCCAACTCCCCAGCAGGGGGATCCTCATCCAGAACCCGGAAGCTCCCGCCACGACCAAAAAACAGGCGATTCCGGCGAGCAGATCCACGGTGATGTAGCCGCGGGGGATGCGATAAGCCGCCAAGACCAGGGGGTAGAGCAAAAGACCGGCCAGAAAACCGGGGCCTCCCAGCAGCCATCGCTCGAATTTCTCCCGGTTTCCCGCATGGAGGGTGCCCAGCACCATTCCGAAGGCGAACTCCGGCAGGCGACTCAGGCCGCAGCCGCCCAGCAGGTACTGGCCGCTGACGGGGTGGACATAAAGCAGGAGGTAGCGGACGGTGAATCCGAGGATGACGGCTGCGAGGAGAAAGCGAACCGGCCCCCAGCGCCGCAGGAAAAAAAAGAGCGGGGGGAACAGCGCGAAAAGCTGGAGGATCAGGCAGAAGTACCACCAGGCCGCGTTGAGATAAAAAAAGTTCCAATCAATCCAGAGAAAGCGTAGCCCGCTGAGGCTGACTCCGAAGCGCCAGTCGACCGGCTCGAGGCGCGCCTGGAAAGGGCTGAGCAGGTAGATGAGGTGGGCGAACCAGTACATCGGATACAGGCGGAAGAGCCGGCTCCCCATCCAGCTTGCCCAAGACACCCCGCCTTCCTGTGCGCTGCGTACGGCGGCTTGGGCGAGAACAAATCCGCTGGCAACGAGAAACAGGCCGACGGCATGAAATCCCAGTTGGGACAGGCCGATTCCGGCGATCCGACCCATTCCCCCGAGAAACGTTTCCAGGCCCGTCCAGTTTTCCGGCCGGCCCACTTCGCGGAAAAACCCCGCTTCGATGGGGGAGGGGGGCTTGATCCAACAGGTGAAGGAGTGGAAGTAGACCACCCAGAGGATGGCCAAGCCCTTGGTGACATCGAGCCATGTCATCCGTCCGCGGGCCATGGTCCCACCGTAGGGCCGGACCGGTGCTAGGCCAGTTCGGAACGCAGCAGGTCGAGCAGGATCCTCATGCGCGGCTGGTGTTCGCTTTCGGGAACGCGGCCGTTGAGAAAGACGGCGGCGGTGAAACCGGCTTCGGGGTCGGCAAAGGCGACGGAGGAGCGGGCGCCGCCATGGCCAAACGCCCCCGCCCCGGCTTGCCTGCCAAAACCGTAGGGGACCGTGTCGGTGCCGTAGCGGTTGCTGTTGAGGATGACGCCCAGGCCGAAGTCCACCATGTGACCGAAAGTGGCGTCGGCTTTTCCCGTCCTGAAGGCGCGGCGCATGTCCCGAAGGGAGGAGGGCGCGAGAAGCTGTTCCTGGAGAAGTTTTTCATAAAAAAGCACGAGATCAGGGGCGGGTCCGGAAAGCCCGGCCCCGGGGCCGACGCCGGGTTCCCCCACGAGCCACTTTCCCGCGCGCCGTTCTCGGATGGGAACGGCCGGGGGGCGGAATTTCAAGCCGGTGATCCCGGCCGGCGCCAGCAGGTCCTGCTCCAAAAACTCCTGCCAGGGCCTGTCCGTATGGCGCTGGAGCCATTGGCCGAGTAGCCACCAGCCTCCGGCGGGGTCGTAGGCGGCCTGTTCCTGGGAAAGGCCGGCGTCCGCCGGGGTGATGCGGCGGAAATATTCCCAGGCCGCGGCGGGTTCGTCCGGGATGTTTTTTTCCGGGATCCGCAGGCCGGTTTGATGGGTAAGGATTTTTTCCAGGGTAAGCGTGCCGGCGTGGGTGCCGGCCAGATCGGGAAAGGTGGCCGAAAGGGGCTCCGGCCAAAGCCGGGGCAGCCTTTCCAGAACCCGAAGAACCCCGGCGGCGGTGACCGGTTTGCCGGCGGAAAACCACGGGACGGAGAGGTTGATGTCGGAGACATCGCCGCCAGCCAGGCCGAAAAGCCGGTTCTCCTTGCGGACGGCGAGGGAGTAGCCGGTCCAAAGGTTGTCCCCGAGACCCTGCTCCAACCGGGCGCGGGTGCGGGCCAGTTCAGGCATCCGGCTCGGGCGGGAGTCCGCGGGGTTCGTGGCGGAGGGCCACATGGGTCACGCCGGGGAACCTTTTCCGCAGGGCTTCCGTCACCTGGTTCTCAATCTCGAAGACCTGGCGGGTGGTGAGTTGCTCCTCCACCTGGATGTGCAGGTCAATGTGGATGTCGTTGGCCATCCCGTGGGAGCGGATGGCATGGGCTCCGCGGACGCCTTCCACCCCCTCGGCCACGGACCGGACGATTTCGGGATCCAGGCGGGTGGCGTCGGAAACGACGCGGACTCCCTCCAGAAGGATTTCGTAAATGGCGCGAGCCAAAAAAACGACAATGCCGATGGCCAGCAGGGGATCGAGCCAGGGCAGGCCGAACCGGCTACCAACCAGTGCGGCGATGGCCAGCAGGGAAGAAAAAACGTCGGTGCGGGTGTGGGCTGCATCGGCCAGCAGGAGGGGGCTGGAAACCTCCAGCCCGGCCCTTCTTTCCCAGCGGGAGAGCGCAAGGTTGGCGATGACTCCGAGCCCAAGCAGGGACACTCCCCACCCGCTGAATTCGGGGGCGGGGGCATGGCGCCAGAGGCGCCCCAAGGCCGCCCCCAGGATTTCCCAGGCGCTCAGGAAGAGCAGTCCGGCCACGAGGATGGTGGTGAGCACCTCGAATTTGCGGTGCCCGTACGGGTGGTTGGCATCCGCGGGACGCGCGGCGGCGGTGATGCCGATCAGGGCAATCACGCTGGCCCCGCCATCGAGAAGCGAATGGACCCCGTCGGAAAGCACGCTGAGGCTTCCCAAGCGCCATCCGATGAAGAATTTGACGGCTGCCAGGGCCGCGTTGATGGCGAGGGCGAGAAGCAGAACCCGCCGGATCCGGCTGGTGCGGGCGGCCTCGTTCACGGCCGCCGGTCCGCCACTCCCCCAATGCGCGGACGGAGGTAGGAAGCCAGGCCCGCGGCGAGGTGGCCGGGGTGAAAACCGAGGATTTCCTCGGCGACCCGGGAGTCGCCCACCTGGCCCTCGGCCAGCATCGTCAACTGGTCCGTGGTGATGGGAGGCTTGGGCAGGATGCGCTCGGCGAGGGCGGCGCCAAGGTGGCAGAGCGGCAGGGGGACGGGGAAAAGGACCGGTTTGGACGCGGTCAGCCAAAGCCAGGGGGCCAAACCGAGGATCACCTCGGGGGATTGTTCGATCCAGGTGGGGGAGAGGCCCATGGCGCGGGCGATTTCCAGAACCAGATCCTTCAGGGAGATTTCCGGTCCGGCGAGGTCGAACACCTGGCCGACGGCACGTTCCTGACCGAGGGAACGGGTGACGGCTTGTGCAACCTCACCCACCGGGGCGGGGCAAAGTCGTACGGAATCTCCCCCCGGGATGCCGAGGAATCCTCCAGTGAGCCAGCTGCGAGGAGGGTGCATCCAGGCGGCCAGAAGATTGGTGAATTCGTCCCCCGGGCCGTAGATGACCGGTGGGCGCAGGATGGTGTAGGCAAGGCCGCTTTGGCGGACGATCTCCTCGCCGGCCCACTTTGTCCGGTGGTAGCGCGACGGGGCGGAAGGACGGGTGCCAAGGGCCGAGACGAGGATCAGCCTGGGGACGCGGGCGCGGTGGGCAGCGGTCACGGTCTCGGCAACCGCATGGCGGTGGATCCGGTCAAAGGTGGCTTCGCCCGTTTCCCGGATGATGCCGACGCAATGAATCACGGCCTGGGCCCCTTCCATGGCCTCGCGCAGGGAAATGGATCGGGTGACATCGCCCGGGAAGAAGGATACGCCGGATGGCAGGGAAGCCGCAGGCTCGTGCCGGGCGACGGCGCGCACCGATGCCCCCCGGTCGGCGAGAAGCCGGCAAATTTCGCGGCCGACAAAACCCGTTCCGCCTGTTACCACGATCATATGGCCAGTCCCTGGGAAGAAGTCGTCATTGGCACACAGAGCCATACCGAATTTGTGCCCCTCGCACAATCACTGGAGGAGGTCGCGGCCCGAAGGGGGTGGCAGGACGGGATCCTGCACGTGTTTGTTCCTCACACCACCGCCGCGGTGACCATCCAGGAAGGGGCGGATCCGGATGTTCGGCGGGATCTGGCCGCCGCCCTGGAACGGGCCGTGCCGTGGAAAAGCGGCGACTACCGCCATGCGGAGGGCAACTCCGCCGCCCATCTCAAGGCGGCGATGTTGGGGAACCATCTGGCATGGCCGCTGGAAAAGGGGCGTTGCAAATTCGGAACGTGGCAGACGGTTTATTTTGCGGAGTTTGACGGACCCAGGACCCGGAAGGTGTGGCTGGGATTTCAGCCGGTGGCCCGAGGCTGATCCAGGATTTCGTGGATGGCCGGAGCGGGGAACAGCCGGCCGGGGCATTCCGTCGGGCGGGTGTTGATTTCCCGGTGCAGGCGGAATTTGAGGGTCCGGTCGGGCATGGTTTGACGCAGATATTGGACCAGCTCGATCAGGGCGGCGGTTTGGCGCGGTCCGAGGCGGGAACGGCTGAAATCCCCGACCAGGCAGATGCCGATGGAAATCTCGTTTAGGCTTTCGCTGGCGAGATGGCCCCCCTGAAGTTGTTTCAACCAGCGGCGGCCCACCTCGATCTGGCCGTCCCCGGAATCCGATCCGTTGCCGATGACAAAATGATAGGCCATGCCGTTTTCCATGCCGCGCTGCTCGGAGTGGTAGTAGTCGAAGATTTTTGCGTTCCCGCCGCTGGTACCGCTGTGGTGGACGACGATGTATTCCCAGTCCCGCAGCCGGTCTTTCGGGGCGTCGATCTCGGCGCGGGCCGGCCCGACGAATTTCCATGCCGGCACCGTTTTTTTGGCTGGCCCGGCGGGTTCCGGGGATTTTCCCGCGACCCGGTCCTTGGCGGGCGCCTTTTTCGCGGGAGGGGTGGCCTGGAGGCGGAGGAGTTCCCCCGGGCGGATGGTGTCCCCCTGCAGGTTGTTCCACCGGCGCAGATCCGTGACGGCGACGCCGGTGTCCCGGGAGATTGCCGAGAGGGTGTCCCCTTGGCGAATCCGGAACCACGCGTTGGTTTTGGACGCGGCTGCGGCGGGGGTGGAGACGGCGGGCTGGGGGGGCTGCTTGCCCGGAAGCAGAATTTTTTCCCCGGCATGGAGCCGGGCGGGATTCAACCCTGGGTTTGCCTGGAGAATTTCGGCGGGGGTGGTGCCGTGTTGTTTCGCGATGGCGTAAACGGTCTCGCCTTTTTGCACAGTGTGAAAGGCGGGAACGGGCGCCCCGAGGGCGAGGGTCCCGGAAAGGGCGAGGAGCGCGGCGAACCGGGGATTGCCCATGGAAGCAGATCAATCCTTCGGGGCGCGGAGGGTCCGGATAAGGTCGCGTTCCTCCGGTTTCAACCGCTCCCAAGGGATGGAGGCGGCCAGCTTGCGGGCCTGCTCCATCTGCCCGTTGGCCGCCAGCACGGCGGCATGGACAGCCTGCCAACCCGGCAGCGCGGAGGACCAGTCGATCCCGGTTTGGGGGTAGGCGGCCAGCGCCTTTTCCGGCTGGTTTTTCCGCAGGTAGGCCAAGGCGAGGGTGGTGCGGTAGGCAGGACGTTCGGGCAGGGCGGCCACCAGTTCCTCGGAGACCCGGAGGGAGTCGTCGACTTTTTCCTGGAAGAGCAGGTTCAGATAGGCCAGGTCGTTTTTCGGGGCGGGATCCGCGGGAAGCTGGCGCGAAAGCTCCGCCATCAGGTCCCGAAGCTGGCGGGTATCGGCTTTTTTCTCCGCGATGCGGATCAACCCCAGGTATCCCGGGACGGCGATGGCGGGAAACCGGGTCATGGCGCGGTAAGCGTCTCCGGCCATGGCGAGGTTTCCTGATTTTTCCGCAAACTTGGCGAGGAACTCGAGCTTTTGCGGGTTGCCGGCAGCCTTGGCCATGGCCTGTTTCCAGCGCAAATCCGCCATGGAGAGCTCGCGCAACTCCTGCGCCGCGCGGGCCTGGAACACTTCCAGATAAAAGGGATCGAGGGCGTCCTTGCCGGAGGAGGCCTGGACAAGCTCCTCACGAATAGTTGTCCAGCGCTGCAAACGGGCGAGCGCATCCAGGCGCAGCAGAAAAAGCCTTCCCTTGCGGCTGGCCGGAAGCCCGAGCACCCCTTCGGCATCGCCATGGCGGAGCAGGAAGTCCGCCAAAGCAGTCTGCTCCTCCTCGTTTCCCCCCGTCCAGCGGCGGCGGGCATCCTCCAGGATCGCCCCGCGCCAGTCGGGGCGAAGCTCCAGGGCGAGGGTTTTTGCCAGAAAGAAGTCCGCGGCGGCGGGGCGGGGGGTGTCCTCAAGAAGCCGGATGGTTTCCCTGGTTTCCGCTTCCGTCCGGTCCGGGGCGGCGGCGAGCAACCGCAGGGCGTCCCTGGATTCCGGCGTCTTGGCCGAGGCGATCCGCAAAAGGGTCGAGCGGCCCTGGGCCCGCTCCGCCGGATCGGGCGATTCCAGGCGGCCCCTGGCCTGAAGCAGTTCCGCGGAGGTTTTCTGCTCGGCCGAGGATTTGGCCGCCGCCAAATCCTCGACTTCCCTTGCCTGGTCGCTTTCGCCGCGCATCCGCAAGAGCTCCGCCACCACGGCGGCCACCGCTGGATCGGCCCGGCCTTGCATGCCGATTTTCCGGATAAACTCGTCCGCGAGATCGAAACGGCCCGCGCGGATCACCGCGCGAAGATAGGCGGCGCGGTCCTGGCCGGTGGCTTTCTCGTTCTCGGCCACCCCCCGGCGGTAGGCAAGCGCCTCCCGGGCTCCGCTGCCCTCGTATACGTCGGCGAGCATACGCAAGGCACGGAGGTTTCCGGCATCCAGGCCGTGCGCCGCCTTGGCGGACTGAAAGGCTTCGACCAGCGCCCCGCGTTCGACCGCCTTATCCGCGGCATTCATCAGCTGGTCGGCCCGCCATCGTTTGAGGGCGCGGTACGCCGGCAGGGCAAGCAATCCCGCGATCATCAAAAGAACCAGCAGCGCCAGTCCCAGGGCCAGCCGACCCTTCAGCCTGGCACTGCGCGCCTCGCGGTCCCGGATGCTCATTCCCCCGACCCTAGCCATGGGGGCCGCCCAGCCCAAGCTCCTCCGGGGCTTGGCGGCAAAAACGGGCGGCGCTAGAAGGAATCCTTCGGCAGTGTAGCTCAGCCTGGTAGAGCAAGGGACTCATAAGCCTTGGGTCGGGGGTTCAAATCCCTCCACTGCCACGGATCCGGGCAGGATCGGCCCCTTTTTCGCAGGCTCGATCGGGAAAACAAAAACCCCTAGAAGAATTCGATGCTCTTTCCCCTGCTGCTGGTGCTCTTTGCCGCGGGAATGTTTGGCGGGCTTTCCGCCCTGATCCTGAAAAAAAGGGGGGCCAAGACCTCCTGGCTCTGCCTGGGGGGAACCTTCGCCGGCGGCGCGTTTCTGGCCTCGGCATTTTTCGAGCTGATTCCCGAGGCGGTCGGCGATCTCGGCTGGCTGAAAACCTGTCTCACCGGGGGCATGCTGATCCTGGCGCTGGCTTGGCTGGATCGTCGCGCCCATCACGCCCACGCGGAAATCCACGGGCACCACCCCCATGGTGGTTCCGCCTCCTCTGCGTACGTGCTGGGAGCAATGCTGGGGCTGCATTCTCTCCTGGAAGGGCTGGCCCTCGGCTCCATCCCGTCCGGAGCCCTGCAGCAGGCCCTCGCCGTGGCCATCCTGATGCACAAGGCCACCGACACTTTTGCCCTGGCCGTGACGATGGGCCGGCAGAGCAGCTCGACCGGATCGATCCTCGGCGTCACCGTGTTGCTCAGCCTGGCGACACCCGGCGGGGCCTGGCTGGCCTCGCAGGCCGATCTTTCCGGGGCCCATCTCCTCCACGGCACGCTTTCCGCGGCCACCGCCGGCACGTTTCTGTATCTTGCCTATTCCGACCTGTTGTTGCCGGAGCTGAAGGAGAAGGAGGGGAGGCTCTCGAAGGTGGTGGCGGCCGTGGCGGGATTCACGCTGATCGCCCTGGTTGCCGTCCGACATTCCCACTAACCCGCCCGAGGGCGGCCCCGGGAGCCTTTGGTCCGCTTTCCCGCTGCGCCGACAGGAAATTGCCGGACTAGGACTTGTTTTCCGTGAAGAGTTTTCGGATGACCTCCTCCACGGGAACGGCCTCGATGTGGATGTCCTCTAGTCCGGGCAGATCGAGGGCCCGGCGGCTCACTTCCTTAATGCGACCGGGTTCCACGCGGAGCCGCACGCCCGCCTCGTCCCGCCCGCTGATTTCCCCCCACTCCGCGCCCGCAAGGTCCGGGGGTTTTCCCGAAAACCGGAGCACGATCTGTTTGTGGCCGGAAAATTTCCTGCCCACCTCAGCCAGCGGGCCGTCGTGGATGATCCGGCCCCGGTCGATGATCACCACCCGCCGGCAGAGCGACTCGATGTCTTGAAGGTAGTGGCTGGTGAGAATCGTGGTGATGCCCTTTTCCGCGACCACCCGCCGCAAAAAATCCCGGATCCGGTGCTGGGAGACGATGTCCAGGCCGAGGGTCGGTTCATCGAGGAAAAGGACTTTCGGCCCGTGCAGCAGGGCGGCGATCAGCTCCATCTTCATGCGTTCGCCGAGCGAAAGCTCCCGCACGGGTTTATCCATCAGTCCGCCCACCTCCAAAAGGGTGGCGAGCTCCTCCACCGTCTCCCGCGCCGCGGCCCTGGAGATTCCGTAGATCGCCCGGTTGAGTTCGAAGCTCTCCCGCGCCGGCAGATCCCAGGCGAGCTGGTTCTTTTGCCCGAGCAGGAGAGAAATCTGGCGGCGAAAATCCGTCTCCCGTTCCCATGGCGTGAAACCAAGCACCCGGGCGGAACCGCTGCTGGGATGGAGAAGTCCGGAGAGCATTTTCAGGGTGGTGGTTTTTCCGGCCCCGTTTGGTCCGAGAAAGCCGACGAGTTCCCCCGCGCCGATCTCCAGGTCGATGCCGTCCACGGCGGCCACATCCCGGTGGCGGCGGGAAAAAAGGCCCCGCAAAGCGCCGAGAAAGCCGGGCTCTTTTTCCTGGATGCGGTATATCCTGCGAAG
>DFCD01000115.1:2771-3507 GCA_002366885.1 Verrucomicrobia bacterium UBA3063 | reverse complement strand
GGTTGCGCCAGCGCCGTCCGCCCACGGTGGAAACGGCGCCGGGGCCCAGACCGAGGTAGTCCTCCCCGGACCAGACGGCCTGGTGATGGCGACATTCGTGGCCGGGGCGGGCAAAGTTGGAAACCTCGTAGCTGGGATAGCCTCGCGCCTCCAGGAAACGGCAGGTGAGAAGAAAGAGTACGGCCTCGCGGTTCTCGTCCGGGCTCCATTCGCCGCGGGTGATGCGCTGGGCCAGCTCCGTTCCTTCCTCCGGCGTGATGGCATACGCGGAAAGGCTGTCCGGTCCGAGGGCGCAGGCCTCGGCCATGGTTTCCTGCCACTCCGCCGGGCCCTGGTCGGGCAGTCCGTAAATCAGGTCGAGGTTCAGGCTGCGAATGCCCGCCATGCGGGCGTTCTGCACGGCTTGGCGAATCGCGGCCCGGTCATGCCTGCGGCCCAGCCAGGCCAGATCCTGGGGACGAAACGCCTGCACCCCAAGGCTCAGCCGGGTGACGCCGGCCCCGGCCAGTTGGCGTGCCTTGCTTTCCCCGAAGCCGTCCGGGTTGGCCTCGACGCTCCATTCCTCGGCCTCGCCCCAGGGGGCGACGGCCAGAAGCTGTTCCATCAGGGCGGGGGAGAGGGCGGTGGGGGTGCCTCCGCCGAAAAACACGTGGCGGGGCCGGAGGTCGAACTCCCCGCGGACGGCCAGCCATTCCGCACGCAGACCGGCGAGAAAATCGCGCATCCGGTTGCCGGC
>DFCD01000115.1:0-2695 GCA_002366885.1 Verrucomicrobia bacterium UBA3063 | reverse complement strand
TTCACGGTTCAGGAAAAGAGGTCGGCCTGCTTCGGTTTTTGTGCGGCCAGGCGCGCCTCCGCCTCGCGGGTGAACCGCTTGAACTCGAGGCGGCGGAAAAGTTCCACCTGCTTTTCCGGGTCGGGGACGATGCGCAGGTCGTCGATGGGTGTGGGAAGGGGCAGGCCGGTGCGGAGCGCGACCATCTTGCGGTTGCGCCGGACCACCTCGGCGGAATCCCGGAGAATCGGACGGAACCGCTCCGGCTTGATCTTGTCCGCAGCGGCGAGGACGCCTTCCGCGGTGCCGAATTCGGAGATCCACTTCGCGGCGGTCTTGGGACCGACCCCGGCGATGCCCGGGAAGTTGTCCGAGGCGTCCCCCGTCAAGGCAAGAAGCTCCGGCACCTTGGCGGGTGGCACGCCCCATTTGGCCTCGACCTGCTCCGGGCCGAGGAGATCGAAACCCTCGGATTTGGGCTGGTAGATTTTTGTGCCGTCAGCGGCCAGCACCATCAGGTCCTTGTCGTTGGTGGCAACGATGCACCGGGCCCCGCCCGCCGCCCGGCAGTAGGAAGCGATGACGTCGTCCGCTTCCTCGCCCTCGAGGGAAACGGTTTTCCAGCCGAGGGCCTGGGCGACCTCGTGCAGGAGGGGGATCTGTTTCTCCAGGGCCTCCGGGGTTTCCTTGCGGTTGGCCTTGTATTCGGGATGGGTCTCCAGCCGCTCCCGGGGCACGCCTCCGTCGAAAATCACCGCGCCGAGCGAGGGCTTAAGGTCCTCGGCCATGCGAAGTAGGGCGGAGGTGAAGCCGAAGGCGGCGTTGGTCGGTTCGCCTTTGGAGTTGGTGAGGTGGGCGATGGCGTAGAAGGACCGGTAGGCGTAGTAGTGGCCGTCGACCAGGACAAGACTCATGGCTGCGCGGGTTGGGTCTTGGCGGGAGGCGGGGTTGCCGGTGTCAAACGCCACTCCATGCGCGGACCCTTGGCAACCTCTGCCACCACGCGCACGCGGGAAGCACCTCCCTTGAGGGAGCGTTCCGCCGCCACGGCCAGGCGCTTGGCCCTGTCCTGCGCGGTCTCCAGGGCTTCGGGACCGGGCTCGGCCCGGGCCCGCAGTTCCATCTCCATGTCGGCATCGGCGTCGGCCAGGGTGCGGGCGAGCCCGCCGAATGCGGCGTATCCTTCGTTCCCCTGCGGGGCCGCGGCTCCGGGCAGGAGGCGGATCATTCCCTCCGTTTTTTGCAGGGCCGTCCATGAGGGGAGCTTGAGGGCGTTGAGGGCGGCCCATAGTCCGGATGTGTCCGGCGGCGGGGACTTGGATTCCGCGCGCTCCTTCTTTTTTTCGGCCCCGGCGGAGGCTTCCCGCTTCTTTTCTTCCTGTCGTTGGGCGAGTTGCTCGATCTTTTTGCGGGCGGCGTCCCATTCCGCGCGCCGCTGGAGGTAGGCGGCGCGGATCTGGTCCGTGGAGGCGGTCGTCGTCTGAAGGCGGTGCATGGCCTGTCTCACCTCCTCCCGGGACTCGGCCAAATCCGTGGCCAACTGCCTCTCACGGGTCAGCCAGCCCGCGGCGACCAGGGCGGCCACCGCCGAGGCCGCGAGGGCAATCCAGCGGTCACGCCGCGCGGTGGAGCCGGAATCCGGGGGCGTTGCCATCGTGACAGCGTAAGGTTCGCCGTGACCCATCTCAAGCCGTCTGCCGAACTTGCCTGGGAATTTTCCCGGTTCATCATGGCTCTGTTCATGCGTCTTCCCCCATCTCTCAGGATCCTTTCCGCCCTTGGTTTTTCCGCCCTGTCTCCGGTCCTGGCCGAGCCGTTTCTTTTTTCCCCGGTTTCCGAGGCGCCGGAATGGCGTTTGCTGGATGAAAGCCAGGGAAAAATCACCCGGGAGGAGTTTGAGAGCCGTCTGACGACCGTCTTTGATCCCGGTGGCGCGCTCCGGCCTTACCTGCTTTGGGACGATGGCGGGGTGACCTTGTTTCGTGACACGGTCCGGAACCATCCGCTTTACCGGCTGACCTTTGCCCCGGCCGGGGATGTTCCCTCCCTGCCTCCTCTCGTCCTTGGTGATCCGGCCCGGCCCCTTGCCGGGAAGGTCATTTGTCTGGATCCGGGTCATATCGGCGGGGACTGGGCGGATTTGGAGGAGCGCTCCTTCCGGATCGGAACGGATCGCCCCGTGGTGGAGGGGGAATTGAACCTCAGGGTTTGCCGGATTTTGGAGCGCAAACTGGAGGAGGCCGGAGCCAGGATTGTTTGGACCCATGCGGGCCAGGAGCCAACCACCCCGCTCCGGCCCGGGGATCTCTATCCGGAAGCCATCACCTATCTGCTGCAGGGCGCCGCCGGCACCCGGCTCCCCCGCCTTTCCGCCAACCGTCTGATCCGCTGGAACGCCGAGCTGCTTTTTTACCGTTCCGCGGAAATCCAGGCGCGGGCCCGCCGGGTCAACGAGGAGCTGAGGCCCGATCTCACCCTCTGCATCCATTTCAACGCCGCTCCTTGGCCGGGGGGCAGGATTCGCCTGACCTCGGCCAACCGCCTGGTTTTGTTTGTGCACGGCTCCTACACGCGGGAGGAACTGGCCTACGATGACCAGAAATTCCGTCTCCTGCGCAAGCTGCTGGAGGGTGCCACCCCCTTGGAGCTGGGGATCGGTGCGGCCATTGCGGATCGCTTCCGGGAGGGGTGGGGGTTTCCCCCGGAGAACTACGCC
>DFCD01000155.1:6579-6794 GCA_002366885.1 Verrucomicrobia bacterium UBA3063 | reverse complement strand
CTCTGCGAAAAGCTCCGGGGGTGTGACGCCCTGGTGGTGCGCAGCCAGACCCAGGTAAGCAAGGCCGTCCTGCAGGCCTGCCCGACGATCCGGGCGGTTGGTCGTGCGGGGGTGGGTGTGGACAACGTGGACGTCGATGCCGCCACCGAGCGGGGCGTGATCGTGATGAACACCCCGGCGGGTAATACCGTCAGCACTGCCGAGCAGGCGTTCAC
>DFCD01000155.1:6170-6469 GCA_002366885.1 Verrucomicrobia bacterium UBA3063 | reverse complement strand
ATGGGGCGGATCGGCGGCGAGGTGGCCCGCCGGGCGATCGCCTTTGGAATGCGGGTGATGGCCTATGATCCCTACCTTTCGGTCGCGCGGGCCCGGAGCCTGCAGGTGGAACTGATCGACCGGATCGAGGATNNGCACTGCCGAGCAGGCGTTCACTCTGCTGCTGGGATTGGCGCGTCATCTTCCGCAGGCCCACGCCTCCATGACCGCAGGCCAGTGGGACCGGAAAAGTTTTCAGGGCACCGAGCTGAACGGAAAGACGTTGGGCATTCTCGGCATGGGGCGGATCGGCGGCGAGG
>DFCD01000155.1:2276-6065 GCA_002366885.1 Verrucomicrobia bacterium UBA3063 | reverse complement strand
ATTCTTGATGAGGAGCGGATCAAGCTGTGCCGCAAGGGCGTGAAGATCGTCAACTGCGCGCGGGGCGGACTGATCGCCGAGGCGGTCCTGCTCCAGGCGATCGAAGCGGGGCAGATCGGCGGCGCGGCCCTGGACGTTTTTGAGGAGGAGCCGCTGGCGGCCGATCATCCCTTGCGCAAGGCCAAGAAGATCATCCTGACTCCACACCTCGGGGCTTCCACGGCGGAGGCGCAGGAGAGCGTGGGCATCGAGATTGCCGAAGCGATCCGGGACTATCTGACCGAAGGTGCGGTGCGAAATGCGGTCAATATTCCCAGTGTGGATGCGCGGACCATGGCCAAGCTCCGGCCGCAGATCGATTTCGGTTTCCGGTTGGGCCGGCTCCTCTCGCAGATCGCCCCGGCGCGGTGCGACCGGTTGAACATCAGTTACGCGGGCAAGATCGGGGAGGAGGAGACGACGCCAATCACCCGCAGCATTCTGAAAGGATTTCTTTTCGGGGCCGGGGGCAAGGAGGTGAACGAAGTGAACGCTCCCAAAATGGCGGCAAACCTTGGGCTGAAGGTGAGCGAGACGAAGCAGGCGGAGCCAGGGGAGTATGCGGACCTGATTTCCGTGCGGGCCGGGCAGGACGGCAAGGAGGCGGAGGTGAGCGGGACGTTTTTCGGGACGAGTCCCCATATCGTGCGAATCAACGACCAGTGGATGGAGGCCCGGCCGGAGGGATATCTCTTGCTGATGGAAAACAAGGATCGGCCCGGGATCGTGGGATGGATCGGGACATTATTGGGCAAGCACAAGGTGAACATCGCCAGCATGACGTTGAGCCGGAGCGCCCCGGGGTCGAAAGCGCTGAGCGTGCTGAATCTGGATTCGGATCCTGGCGAGCCCGTCCTTAAGGAAATGTTGGCCGACAAGGACATTACTTCGGTCCGGGTGGTTAAGATCTAGTTTCCAAGAGGCCATTTGGAGTGGCTTCTCTTATTGGTTAGGTCTACGGCTGTGGTTATGAGAAAGACGGTAGGAGCGTTATTCGCAGAGAGTTATCAAGATATCCGTCCTTGTTGAAAGTCCTTGAGCATCAATAATTCAAAAGAATGATGCCTCTGGTTCTTGCAAAGTTATTATCACCAAGATTCTGCGGTTATCCGCATCTATTGAGATGAAGGTGGAGAGATTTTTAGGGAGCCGAGAGGAGATCGCCCGGAAGGTGGCGGAAACTTTGGGAGGTCTTTATGACGAGGCTCCGGAGAAAGCCGTTCCCTCCGATTTCGAGGGGGGTAGGCAGGCTGGCCTGAGGGCTTTGGAAAAGTTTTCCGTGCGGGGTTACGCCGGCACCCGGAACAAGCTGCACGGGAATGTCTCCCGGCTTTCCTTTTATATCCGGCACGGGGTGTTGGGTTTGCGGGAGGTGGCGGAGAGTGTGCGGGAGCGGTTTGGACAGTCCTATGATGCGCTCAAGTTTTGGCAGGAGCTGGGTTGGCGACAGTTCTGGCAACTGGCGCACGCCCGGCTGGGAAACCGGATCTATGAGGATCTCGAGCCGGCGAAGGTGAACTTGGGCGGTAGTTTTCCGGAGGAGCTGCCGGAAGAGATCCAACAGGGAAAGACGGGTTTGGTTTGCATGGATGAGAGCGTGCGGGAACTGGTGGAGACGGGATATATGCATAACCACGCCCGGATGTGGTTTGCCTCCTTCGTGATTCATTTCCGGAAGCTGGGATGGAAAGCGGGGGAGAGGTTCTTTTACCGGCATCTCCTGGACGGGGATCCGGCGAGCAACGCGCTCTCCTGGCAGTGGGTGGCCTCGACATTCAGTCATCGGCCTTATCTCTTCAACCGGGAAAACGTGCAGGAGAACGGTGGAAAAAAATGGTGCGAAAGGTGCGAGGCGAACTGTCCGTTTGCGGCGACTTATCCCGAGCTGGAACGGCGGTTCTTTGCTTCATGAAGACGGTCGTCTGGCTGCATGGGGATTCGTTGTCGGCGATGGACCCGGCCGCACAAAAGTATCCGGACGCGGAACGGGTCTTTGTCTTTGACCGGCCTTTCCTGGAAAAGGCCAAGCTGAGCTTTAAGCGGATTTTTTTTCTCTACGAGTGCGCGGCGGAGGCGGCCGGGGAGATTCGGGTGGGGGATACGGCGGAGGAGTTGCAGGAGGCGATGCGGCAGCGGGCGGCGGGGAGGCTGGCGGTGACGGAGTCGGTCTCGCCCCGTTGGAGGGAGCTGGTGGCGGAGTTGCAAGGGAAGGTGGAAGTGGAGGTGGTGCCTGTGGCGGATCTGGTGGCAGTGCCGGCCGATTTTGAGGCGAAAAGATTCACTCCCTTTTGGAAAAAATTCGGGAAAGAGTGGGGCGGATGAGGATTTTCGGTCTGGCTCTCCTGTGGGCGGGAACGTGTCTGGGCCAGTTTCCCGGGGATGCGGTGATCCTCGAGACTTCCGAGGCGGGGGAGACTTTGTTGCTCTCCGGCAGGGAGGCAGATTTGGATGTGCCGCGGGAGCCGGCTTCTACCTTCAAGTCCGTGATTGCCTGGGCGGCCCTCGATCGGGGGTTGGTGAAGGATATTGAGGCGCCCCTGCCGGGGGCCGACGGCGAAAATCTGCGGATGGCACTGCAGAAATCGCTGAATCCCCCCTTTGACCTTCTGGCGGTGGAGTTGGGAGGAGACCTGCTGGGGGAATATGCCGGGCGGAGCGGCCTGATTCCGGGCAAGATTCCGGCGAGGTGGATGGAAGGAAGAGAAAAGGAGGCAAGGCACGGGGTGGATCTGATGACAACGATCCGGCGTGAGCATCAGATGGCGGTCGGTTGGATGATGGGGAAGCCGCCTTGGAACGGGGAGGCGGGGCGGAAGCTGCAGGACGCTCTTTTGTGGAAGGAGGCGGAAAAACCGATTCGTGCCAAGACGGGAACCTACGGGGGTTCGGTCTGGGTGACGGGTTATGGACCGGGCAAGGCGGTGACGGTCTGGCTGCCCGGGGGAATACCCCGCCGTCCCGAGGCCTTGAAGATTTTTTTCGGCCGCTGGGAAATTCCTGTCCCGACTTCCTGAAGAGGGAATTTAGACATTTTGCCCAATGTGAAAATGTTGCCCTGGTCGTCCCCTCCGAACTTTTTACGTCCATCGCCACAAGAAAACATTCCATGGAATGTGGGAATGTCCTGCTTTCCCGGGAAAATAGGATAGTAGGGGGAGTTGGCTTTCCATGGAAAGTCGAGGGCGGACGGACGTGGAAGATTTTTGAATCGTCCCCAGTTTTTTCGCAAAAAGACTGAATAAGTGGGCACGGAATTCTTGAAGAAGCGGTTGGGAATCAGCACTCTGCAAGTTCGATGATCCCACGTTATTCCCGCCCGGCGATGGCCGGTATCTGGACCGAGGAAGCCAAGCTGCGCCGCTGGCTGGAAATCGAGGTGTTGGCCTGTGAGGGCATGGCCAGGAAAAAAATCATCTCCTCCAAGGACGCCCGCACCATCCGCCGCCGCGCCAAATTCGATCTGCGCAAGGTTCAGAAAAACGAGGCCCGCACACGCCACGATGTCCTCGCCTTTCTTGAGGAGGTGGCCTCCCACGTGGGGCCGGCCGGGCGCTGGATTCACCAAGGCCTGACCTCCTCCGATATTCTCGATACCACCTTGGCCTGGCAGTTGCGTGACGCCGCCGATCTGCTGATCGAGGGCGTCCGCCGGGTGAAGTTGGCCGCCGCCAAGCGGGCGCGGGAGCACCGCGGTCTCATGGTGATCGGTCGCACCCACGGGATCCACGCGGAACCCACCAGCCACGGCAT
>DFCD01000155.1:1489-2094 GCA_002366885.1 Verrucomicrobia bacterium UBA3063 | reverse complement strand
AGCAGCGCCATGCCGCACAAGCGCAACCCGATCAACGCCGAGCGGATCTGCGGTCTGGCCCGGATTGTCCGGGGGCACGCCCTTGCCGCGCTGGAAAACGTGGCCCTCTGGCATGAGCGCGACATTTCCCACAGCTCCGCGGAGCGGGTGCTTTTCCCGGATGCCACCATCCTTCTGGATTTTATTTTGGCCGAACTGGAAGCGCTGGTGTCGGGGCATCAGGTTTTTCCTCATCGGATGTTGGCGAATCTGCGTTCCTCCCGGGGCCTTTGGGCTTCCCAAGGCGCCCTGCTGGCGTTGACCCGGGCGGGTTTGGAGCGGCGCCAGGCGTACGAGGCGGTGCAGAGACATGCGATGGATGCCTGGCAGCGGGGTGGAGCCGACTTTCCCACCCGGCTGCAGCTCGATGCGGAACTTTCCCGCCGAATCGGGGGCAAGGGGTTGCGTGAAGCGGTCGATGCCAAGCGTCACCTCCGTCACGAGGCGTTGATCTACAAAAGGTGCGGTCTTTGAAATGAAGGCGGTCGTCACGGTCACCCTCAAGCCTTCCATCCTCGATCCGCAGGGTGAGGCGATCCTTCATGCGGTTCAGGGGATGGGCCTGA
>DFCD01000155.1:0-1463 GCA_002366885.1 Verrucomicrobia bacterium UBA3063 | reverse complement strand
TGGAGGAGATTTCCCGGGAACTGCTCAGCAACCCGGTCATGGAAAACTTTCGTCTGGATTTGCGGGCCGGCGGATGAGGTTCGCGGTCGTCCAGTTTCCCGGATCCAACTGCGACCAGGACTGCGTGCACGCCCTGCGCGTGCTCGGACAGGATGCCCGGCTGGTCTGGCATCAGGATAGCCGGATTGATTCCGATGAGGGGGTGATCCTGCCGGGGGGGTTTTCCTACGGAGACTACCTCCGCTGCGGGGCGATCGCCCGGTTTTCGCCGATCATGAAATCCGTCAAGGCGGCCGCGGAACGCGGCCAGGTGGTGGTGGGCATCTGCAACGGGTTTCAGATCCTCTGCGAGGCCGGCCTGTTGCCCGGGGCCCTCACCCGCAACGAAGGTCTTCATTTTCGGTGTGAAACCGTGTCTTTGCGCGTGGAGACGCCGGCTTCCCGGTTCACCTCCGGCTACGTGACGGGACAGGTTCTGCGGATTCCCATCGCCCACGGGGAGGGCTGTTACCGCGCCGAGCCGGGAGTCCTGGAGGAACTGGAGGCCCGCCAGCAGATTCTTTTCCGCTACTGCGATGAGCAGGGACGGGTCACCGCGGAGGCCAATCCGAACGGCTCCAGCCTGAACATCGCCGGCATCCGCAACCGGGAGGGCAACGTGCTGGGCATGATGCCGCATCCGGAACGCTGTTGTGAGCCTGAGATGGGCGGAATCGACGGCCGGGGAATTCTCCTCGGGGCGGCGGGAGCGGGGAGATCCTCATGAAGGCGAGGGATTTTGCCCTGAAACTTGGGCTGACCGCGGAGGAGTTTGACCGGATTCAGAAAGGGCTGGGCCGGGAACCCAACGAAACGGAACTGGGCATGTTCTCGGTGATGTGGAGCGAGCACTGCTCCTACAAAAACACCCGCCGTGAGCTGAAGAAATTTCCCACCACCGGACCGGCCGTGCTGGTGAAGGCGGGGGAGGAGAATGCCGGCGTGGTGGATGCCGGCGACGGGTTGGCCCTGGCTTTCAAAATTGAATCCCACAATCACCCCAGCGCGGTGGAGCCGTTCCAGGGTGCGGCCACCGGGGTGGGAGGAATCCTGCGCGACATCTTCACGATGGGAGCCCGTCCGGTGGCTTTTATGGATTCCCTGCGGTTTGGCCGCCCGGATGCCCCCGGGGAAGCGGGCAAACGAACGCGCTCCTTGATTCATGGGGTGGTGGCGGGGATCTCCCATTATGGCAACTGCGTGGGGGTTCCCACGGTGGGCGGGGAGCTGGTTTTTGATCCTGCTTATGAGGGCAACCCCCTCGTGAATGTCTTCTGCCTGGGAACCCTCCGGCATGACCAGATTCGCCGGGGGGCGGCCAAGGGGGTGGGCAATCCGGTTTTTTATGTGGGGGCCAAGACCGGGCGGGACGGTTTGGCGGGTGCGGCTTTTGCCTCGCGGGACCTGACGGAGGAGAGCAAGGC
>DFCD01000111.1 GCA_002366885.1 Verrucomicrobia bacterium UBA3063 | reverse complement strand
ATCTTTTTGGACGAAATCGGGGATATGCCGCTGGCCTTGCAGGCAAAGCTTTTGCGGGTTCTGCAGAACGGGGAGTTTCAGCGATTGGGCGGCGATCAGACCCTGCGGACCAAGGTGAGGGTGATTGCCGCCACGAATAAGGATCTGACGGCGATGGTGAAGGAGAAGACCTTTCGGGAGGATCTCTTTTACCGTTTGAACGTGGTGATGATCCAGTTACCGCCCTTGCGGGAACGGGGGGAGGACATTCTTCCCTTGGCTGACTATTTCCTCCAAAGGGAAGGAAAGGACCGAAGGCTTAGGTTTTCCGCCTCCGCGAAAAAGGTTCTCCAATCCAACCGCTGGCCCGGCAACGTCCGCGAGCTGGAGAACGCCGTGCAGAGGGCGGTGGTCTGTGCCACTTCGGACACCATCGAACCGGGCGATCTTTCCTCCGATCTGCCTTCATCGGGCGGAACCTCCGCGGAAGGGGGCGATTGGTGGTCCGAGCTGAAAACAAAAGCCCACGGACAAGACTTGCTGGGTGCCGCGGAAAAGATGCTGGTGGAAAAAGCCCTGCAGGAGTCCGGCGGCAACGTGCAAAAAGCCGCCGATGTGCTGGGGGTAACAAGGGCTGCGCTAAGAACGCGCGTCCAAAGGCATGGTTTGCTTAAAAAATTAAATCAACCGTAGGAGGGGCTTGGGAAACGGTGAGGTAAAGCGGAGTTCTGCTTTTGTCGCGGGATGGCGGAAGCGGAGGAAACAGGCATGCAGAGCCAGCCGGCCGGCGGAATCGGTTTTTGCCCCGTATTTTTCATCCCCCACGACCGGGCATCCGGCATCCGCCAGCTGAACCCGGATCTGATGGCGACGGCCGGTTTCCAGGGTCAGTTCCACCCAGGAACGGTGGGGAGATGATTTCAAAACCCGGTAGTGGGTGATGGCGTGGCGGGTCCGTTCGGATTTGGGGCGGACAGTCACATGGTGGGGATTGGACTCGTCAAGATCGGACCGAAGGGTGCCCGAGGTTTTGGGCAGGTGGCCTTCCACCACGGCCTGATAAGTTTTTTCAAAGGTGTCCCACTGAGACTGCAGAGCTTCCTTGGTGGGTGCGGTCTTCGCGAAAACCATCAATCCGGAAGTTTCCCGGTCGAGCCGGTGAACGATCCAGGCTCGCTGACGGGAACGGGGGTTTTTGTGTCGGAGGTAGTCGGTGAGCTGGAAATAGGCGGTCCGCTCAGGTTCCGCGGGGCTGGCGATGCTGAGCAAACCCGCAGGTTTTTCGACCACGAGGAGATGGGCGTCCTCAAAGTAGATCTGAAGACCTGAAGAGAGCCGGGTCTTGGGTACGGCATGGCGGTCGGTGCGGACCGAGATGGTGTCGCCAGTTTTGAGGGGATGGTCGAACTGGCTGACGGGTTGCCCGTTAACGTTGATCGCCTGGAATTTGAGCCAGGTTCGGATCTGCTTCTTTTTTTCCTTCGGCCAGGCGTCAAAAAGGGAAGAAAGCAGGGGACCGGGCTTTTGAACCTGAAAAGGTTTCGGCATGGGAATCATCTTGCTGGGGCTTGAGCCGGGACACGAGAACTGTCATCAAAACGTCACATTTTGTCCCTTGTTTGTAGAGAAGGGCAGGTAGGGTCTTGAGGTGCCGATGGATGCTTTGGTTCAAGCGATTCGGGATCCCCACTTCCTGACCTACGCCTTCCTGGTCGTGGCCGTGGGACTGGCCCTGGGGTTTGAGTTTGTGAACGGATTCCACGATACCGCCAACGCTGTGGCCACGGTTATTTACACCCACACCCTTAAGCCCACCCCGGCGGTGGTTTGGTCGGGAATTTGGAATTTGATCGGGGTGTTGACTTCCTCGGGGGCGGTGGCTTTTGGAATCGTCGCCCTTTTGCCGGTGGAACTCGTGCTGAACATCGGCACGTCCTCGGGCTTTGCGATGGTGTTTTCCCTGCTCGTTTCCGCGATCGTTTGGAACGTGGGTACCTGGTACCTGGGGTTGCCCGCTTCTAGCTCGCACACCCTGATCGGCTCGATTCTCGGGGTCGGCCTCGCCAACTCGGTCTTCGGACCGGAACACACCGTGACGGCAGGCGTCAACTGGGTCAAGGCCCAGCAGGTGATGCTGGGACTGATGGTCTCCCCCTTGATCGGTTTCGGTGCCGCCGCACTTCTCCTGATTGCGGCCAAAGTTTTGCTTCGCTCGCCGGAGTTGTACCAGGCGCCCAAGGGGCAAAAGCCGCCCCCGTGGTGGATTCGGGGAATCCTGATGCTGACCTGCACCGGGGTGAGTTTTGCTCACGGCTCCAATGATGGACAAAAGGGCATGGGACTGATCGTCCTGATCCTGGTCGGGATTCTGCCCGGGACTTACGCCCTCAAAATGTCGGCGGATCACCACACCGTCACGAGTCTTGCCGCCGAGGCGGGGGAACTCGCGTCGGTCTTTGAAAAGGTGGCGGGAGGAAATAAGATCGAGAAGCAGGGGGCCAACGACATTCTCTCCGCGTATATCAAACCCACCGGAAAGTTCACCCAGGACACGTTTGCCGCGCTGGCCGGGGCCTGCGATGACATCCGTGAACGTTTGCAGAATTCGGAAACCTTTCAGGCCCTGCCCGCGTCGGAGCGGGGCGATGTCCGCACGGACCTATTTCTCATTTCCAAAACGATCCGCAAACTGGAACAAAAGGGGCACCTGGAGGAAGCCGGGGTGGTGCGGAAAGATGCTCGGGCGATGGCTCAGCATTCCGAGGAGCTGACCAACTTTATTCCCGACTGGGTAAAATATTCCGTGGCGCTCGCGCTCGGCCTGGGAACGATGATCGGGTACCAACGGATTGTGCGGACGGTGGGGGAACGGATCGGCAAGGAGCACCTTACGTACGCGCAGGGAGCCTCGGCGGAAATGGTCGCGATGGGAACGATCTTGTTGGCCGACCACTACGGCCTGCCGATCAGCACCACCCACGTGTTGTCCTCCGGCGTGGCCGGGACGATGGCGGCCAACAACTCCGGGCTGCAAATGGCCACGGTTCGGAGCATCTTGATGGCTTGGGTGCTGACCCTGCCAGTTTGTATCTTCCTTGGGGCTTTTCTTTTTGCGGCCGCCCTGAACGGACTGGCTCTGATCGGCCTGAAGTAGAAAAACCTCCTAGTGACCGCCGCCGCCGGAAACGGCGGCGAGGCCGCCCCGCGGTGGCTGGTAACTCACCGCCAACAAGGTGAGCACAGCGGCGATGCCGAAAGAGGCCCCTCCGGCGGCCACGGCCCGAACCGGATCGTCCGCCAAAAAGAACTGCATCGCGGGTCCCAAGGCCAGGGTGGCGACCACCTGGGGAATCACAATGAAGAGGTTAAAGATTCCCATGTAGGCCCCCATGTTTTCCTTGGGTAGAGCCGTGCTGACCATGGCATAGGGCATGGACAAAATGCTGGCCCAGGCGATCCCCACGCCGACCATGGAAAGCAAAAGTAGATGTTTGTCATTGGCGACCAAAACCGAAGCCAACCCTACTGCGCCGGCCAGGAGACAGGCGGTATGGACGAGTTTTGCGCTGATGCGTTTGGTGAGGGCGATCAGGGCAAAGGAGAAAAAGAAACAGACGGCATTGTAGACCGCAAAGCAGAAACCGGCCCATTCCACCGCCATGGCAAACTCGGGCGAATTCGGTGTGGCGTGGTAAAGGCGCTTGGCCACCGCCGGGGAAAAGTAGATCCACATGCAAAAGAGGCCGATCCAGGTGAAAAATTGCACCAATCCCAATTCCCACATCCGGCGGGGGGTACGCATGACCAGCCCGGTGATCTCCCCCAAGCCGAGGGTCCAGTCGAACTTTCGGGCTCGAATCTCCGCCAGATCCTGATCCGAGGGGGGATATTCCCTGGTGGTGAATACGGTATAGATCACTGCTGCCAGGAACGCGACGGCGCCAATGTAAAAGGAAAGTTTCACGGAGGCGGGAATATGGCCGCCGCCGGCCTCCTCCACCTGGACACCAAACCAATTGGTCATCATCCACGGTAAAGCCGAGGAAACAGTCCCCCCAAGGCCGATGAACAGGCTTTGCATGGCAAAGCCTTGGGAGTTTTGGTCCTCCGGGGTGTTATCGGCCACGAGGGCACGGAAAGGTTGCATGCTGGCGTTGATGGATCCGTCGAGAACCCACAAAAGACCCGCGGCTATCCAAAGGGTGGGGGAGTTGGGCATGAGCAGAAGGGCCAGGGAAGCCAGGATGGCGCCGATCAGAATGAAGGGACGGCGGCGGCCCAACCCCGTCCAACAACGGTCGCTCATTTGACCGACCACCGGTTGGATTAGGAGGCCGGTGAGAGGTGCGGCGATCCAGAGCCAGGCAATCTCGTGGTCGGCGGCGCCAAGGTACTTGTAAATGGCCGACATGTTGGCCATCTGGAGACCCCACCCGAATTGGATTCCGAGGAATCCAAAGGACATGTTCCAGATTTGCCAAAAAGAGAGACGGGGTTTGTTCATGTCCCAACTATTGCCGTCCTAGCCCGGCAACCAAGGCGGTTTTCTAGGGCTTGGCCTGGTCCGAGGAGGGGGGAGTCTCTGCGGGGGCAGCTACGGCCGGGGCTGGGGTTGCGGGGGCATTGGCGGCCACTGTCAACCGGGCGGCGGG
>DFCD01000005.1:6825-7077 GCA_002366885.1 Verrucomicrobia bacterium UBA3063 | reverse complement strand
GCATGAAGGGCTCGTCGCCGGCCTGGGCCGAGTCGAGCAGGACGGATTTCCCGTCCGAGACGATGCGCGGAGGGGAAGGGGTGCGGCCGGGGAGGAAGCGGTCGGCGAGGCGGGTGAGCAGGGGTTTGGGCACGGATTTGTAGCCGCGGCTGAGGATGGCGACGCGGCGTCCGGCCTCCTGGAGGGAGCGGGCGAGTTTTTCGACGACGGGGGTTTTGCCGGTGCCCCCGACGGTGAGGTTGCCGACGCTGA
>DFCD01000005.1:5109-6666 GCA_002366885.1 Verrucomicrobia bacterium UBA3063 | reverse complement strand
CTTGGAGGTGTTCGTTTACGTTTACGATTACGTTTACGGATGGCTTGCGGCTTCGGCTTTGAAACTAGGTAGGGCGGGCTCGATGAGCCCGCCTCGTTGAGCGATAAATTTCCCAAACTTCAATGAGGCGGCCAAGGGACTGGCCGCCCTACCTAGCGTCAAGATGTCATTTATGTGCGTCAAAATGGCGCTGATGGCTATCCATGGATAGTGAAATGGTGCTGTCAATCAATGAGTTAAAATATCAGCGGGTTGGCATAAGGACTGCGTGTAAAGAGGTTCATATGGCAAAAATATTAGGAATTGATTTGGGTACGACGAACTCCTGCATGGCGGTGATGGAGGCCGGCCAGCCGGTGGTTCTGGAAAATTCCGAAGGGGCCCGCACAACCCCCTCCATCGTGGCTTTCACCAAGACCGGGGAGCGTCTCGTCGGCCAAGCTGCCAAGCGCCAGGCGGTGACGAACCCCAAGAACACCGTGTTCTCCGTGAAGCGGCTGATCGGCCGGAAATTTGCGGAGGTGCAGGATGAGATCAAACGGCTCCCCTACAAGGTGGTTCCGGCCAAGAACGGTGATGCGGCCGTGGAGGTGGAGGTCAAGGGCGAGAAGAAGACGTTTTCTCCGGAAGAGGTTTCCTCCTTCATCCTGGCGAAGCTGAAGGCCGATGCGGAAGCCAAGCTTGGCGAGAAGATCACCCAAGCGGTCATCACGGTGCCGGCTTACTTCAACGACAGCCAGCGTCAGGCGACCAAGGACGCCGGCAAGATCGCCGGGCTGGAGGTGTTGCGGATCATCAACGAGCCGACGGCCGCCTCCCTGGCCTACGGCCTCGAGAAGAAGAAGGATGAAAAAATCGCCGTCTACGATCTGGGCGGCGGAACGTTCGACATCTCGGTCCTGGACATCGGTGAGGGTCTCTTTGAGGTGAAGGCCACCAACGGGGACACCCACCTGGGCGGGGACGACTGGGACATTGCGGTGATGGATTGGATCATCGCCGAGTTCAAGGCCGACACGGGGATCGACCTGCACGGCCAGCCGGACGCGCTCCAGCGGATCAAGGAAGAGGCAGAGAAGGCCAAGATCGCCCTTTCCTCTTCCCAGGAGTACGAAATCAACCTGCCCTTCATCACGGCCGATGCCTCCGGGCCCAAGCACATCCAGAAGAAACTCTCCCGGGCGAAGCTCGAGCAACTCACCGACAAACTGCGCGAGCGGACGATCGGTCCGGTCAACGCCTGTCTGAAGGATGCCGGTCTCTCCTCCAAAGCCATCGACGAGCTGGTGCTGGTCGGGGGAATGACCCGGATGCCTTCGATCATCGAGACGGCCCGCCAGCTGATCGGCAAAGAGCCCCACAAGGGCGTGAATCCGGACGAAGTCGTGGCGGTGGGCGCCGCAATCCAGGGCGGGGTGCTCAAGGGAGATGTGCAGGATGTGCTCCTGCTGGACGTGACGCCGCTGACGTTGGCGATCGAGACGGCCGGCGGGGTGGCCACGCCGATGATCCCGCGGAACACCACCGTGCCGACCAAGAAGACCAACATTTTCAGCA
>DFCD01000005.1:4100-5102 GCA_002366885.1 Verrucomicrobia bacterium UBA3063 | reverse complement strand
TCGAGGTGACGTTCGACATCGATGCAAACGGGATCCTGCAGGTTTCCGCCAAGGACCTCGGTTCGGGCAAGGAACAGAAGATTTCCATCACCGGCTCGAGCGGACTCTCCAAGGACGAGGTCGAGAAGCTGACCCGGGAGGCCAAGGAACACGAGGCCGAGGACCAGAAGGCCAAGGAGAAGATCGAGAAACGGAACCAGGCCGAGAACACCGCCTTTGCCGCGGAAAAGATGATCAAGGAGATGGGTGAGAAGTTGGACGCGAAGAAAAAGAAGGAGATCGAGGAGGCGGCTGCGGCGGTGAAGGAGGCCGTGAAGAAGGACGATGAGGCGGCGATCGCCAGCACCTCCGAGAAGCTTAACTCCATCATCCAGGCGGCGAGCTCGGACCTTTACCGGCAGGCGTCGGAAAAGGCCGGGGGTGGCGGGGAAACAACTTCGGAACCGGGAAACGCGGATTCGGCCGGTCGCACCACCCGTCCTGAAAAGGGCGGGAGCGACGTGATCGATGCCGAGTTCGAGATGGTCGACAAGGACAAGAAGGGCGGCAAGAAGCCGAGTTGACCGGCGGCCCGCGAGGGCCGTTCCCCCACCCTTCGAAACCCAAAACCGAAACCTCAACAGAAAGGAAATCACGCAAGCCATGGCAAACGTGAATATCCGTCCTCTCGGCGACCGGGTGCTGGTGCAGCCGCTCGAAGAGCAGGAAGTCAAAAAAGGCGGGATCATCATCCCCGATACCGCCAAGGAAAAGCCCCAGGAGGGGAAGATCCTCTCCGTCGGACCCGGCAAGCGGGACGACGCGGGCAAACTCATCCCGTTGGACGTGAAGAAGGGTGACAAGATCCTCTTCAGCAAATACGGCGGGACCGAAATCACCGTGGACGGTGACAAACTGCTGATCATGCGCGAGGACGACATCCTCGGCGTGGTGAGCTGACAGGAGGAAAAGAACAATGGCAGCAAAACAACTCATGTTTGACGAAGCCGCCCGGCACGCGCT
>DFCD01000005.1:2584-4067 GCA_002366885.1 Verrucomicrobia bacterium UBA3063 | reverse complement strand
GCCGTGAAAGCGACCCTCGGACCGGCAGGCCGCAACGTGGTTCTCGATAAAAAGTTCGGCTCCCCGACGATCACCAAGGACGGGGTGACCGTGGCGAAGGAGATCGAGCTGGAGGACCCTTACGAAAACATCGGTGCCCAACTGGTCCGGGAAGTCGCGAGCAAGACGAGCGACATCGCGGGTGACGGCACCACCACCGCCACGGTTTTGGCGGAATCGATCTACCGGGAAGGTCTCAAGAACGTGACCGCCGGGGCGAATCCGACGGAGCTGAAGCGGGGCATCGACCGCGCGGTCGAGGCGATCGTGGAGGAACTTTCCTCGATCAGCAAAAAGGTGAAGGACAAGGAGGACATCCGCCAGGTGGCCACCGTCTCCGCCAACTGGGACAAGACGATCGGTGAGATTATCGCCGACGCCTTGGACAAGGTGGGCAAAGACGGCACGGTGACGGTGGAGGAAGCCAAGTCGATCGAAACCTCCCTCGAGGTTGTCGAGGGCATGCAGTTCGACAAGGGCTACCTCTCGCCTTACTTCGTGACGAACCAGGAAGACCAGGAAGCCGTGCTGGAGAACGCCTATCTTCTCGTGCATGAGAAGAAGATCTCGAGCCTGAAGGACATGTTGCCTCTGCTCGAGAAGGTCGCCAAGTCGGGAAAGCCCCTGCTGGTCATCGCGGAGGAAGTGGAGGGCGAAGCCCTGGCCACGCTCGTGGTGAACAAGCTGCGGGGCACCCTGCAGGTCTGCGCGGTGAAGGCGCCGGGTTTCGGCGACCGCCGCAAGGCCATGCTGGAGGACATTGCCGTCCTGACCGGTGGCAAGATGCTCAGCGAGGACCTCGGGATCAAACTCGAGAACGTCACGCTGGAGGATCTCGGCCGCGCCAAGCGGGTCGTGGTGGACAAGGAAAACACCACGGTCATCGAAGGCGCCGGCAAGAGCTCGGACATCCAGGGCCGCGTCTCCCAGATCAAGAAACAGATNNNGAGGAAACCACCTCGGATTATGACAAGGAGAAGCTCCAGGAGCGTCTCGCGAAGCTCGCGGGCGGGGTCGCCGTGATCAACGTCGGCGCCGCAACCGAGACGGAGATGAAGGAGAAGAAGGCCCGTGTGGAAGACGCCCTGCATGCGACGCGTGCGGCGGTGGAAGAAGGCATCGTCCCCGGAGGGGGCGTGGCCCTCATCCGCGGACAGAAGGCCATCGAAGGGCTGAAGCTCAAGGGCGATCAGGCGATCGGGGCGGAGATCATCCGTCGCGCCGTCGAACAGCCTCTGCGGACGCTGGCGGATAACGCCGGGGTCGAGGGCTCGATCGTGGTCCAGGAAGTGAAGAGCCGGAAAGGCGCCGAGGGCTACAACGTGGCCACCGGTGAATACGTCGACCTGTTGAAGGCCGGCGTGGTTGATCCGACCAAGGTCACCCGTTCCGCGCTGCAGAACGCCAGCTCCATCGCCGGGCTGCTCCTCACCACGGAAGCCGT
>DFCD01000005.1:0-2517 GCA_002366885.1 Verrucomicrobia bacterium UBA3063 | reverse complement strand
GGGGCGCGGTTCCAAAAGGGGCCGCGCCCCTTCGGTTACTAGTTGAAGATTAAGTTTCAGTAATCGGCAGAAATCAGCTCACCATTTCCAGGCTAAGAAAATGGCGGAGAGAACGAGGAGGGTCTGGAAAATCAGGCCGCCGGGGATGGAGAAGGGATCGCGGCCGCGGAAATGGCAACGGTCGTGAAGGCGGTGGAGGTTTTCCAGCCAGGGGGGCGGTTTCGGAAAAAGATCGCGTAGGCCGGAGACATAGTCCGGAAGCATCGAACCGATCGCGCCGGCGAGGAGCAGGGGCAGGGGTACGGATGCAAAAGCCGGGGAGCGCAGAAGGGCCAGAAAGACCACCAGAGCGATCACCTGGTCCGCGACGGACATGGGGAGCAGACGGGAGAGTTTGGTTTTGCGGTCCGGAGAGGAGTGAACCCAATGGCCGATGCCGCTGTCGCCGTGGGGAACGGCGTCGAGGGCCAGATGGCTGAGGACGGCGGCCAGAAAGACGGGGATTTCGCCTCCGGGGACGACTTTGGCCAACGCCATCCCCGCGATGATGTGGACAGGGGAGAACAAGGAGTCAGCGGCCGGTTTTGGCGAGTGCCCGGACAAAGGAGCGGACGCGGGCGGGCTCGATCCGGCCGGCGCGTTTGAGGGCGGTGCCCACGATGAAGCCGGAGGCCTCGGGCAAAAATTCGTGGAGATTTTCCAAGGTGGTGCCGCTGCCGATGAGCAGCGGTGCGCGGGGCGCGGCGGTGTGAGCGCGGCGCAGATGGTCGGGGTCCGTGCCGTGGCCGGTGCCGGCGCCGCTGAGGATGAGGGCATCGGCGCCGCCCCGTTCCCAGGCATCGCGGGCCTCGTCCTCGATGGTATAGCCGGGGGCGATGGGGGCGGAGTGTTTCACATCGACGTCGGCGAAGATGCGGATCCGCTCCGCTCCGATGCGTTTGCGGAAACGGAGAAGCTGTTCGGCGATGCCGTTGAGGATTCCCTGGTCGGCCATCCGGGCGCCGACGAGGACGTTGACGCGGATGAAGTCGGCTCCCGAGGCGGCGGCCACGGCCATGGCGCCGATGCCGTCGTTGCGGAGCAGGTTGATGCCGAGGGGGCCCGGAAAAAGTTCGCGGGCCTCGCAGGCGAGGGAGGTGAGGCAGGCCACCGCGGCCGGACCGGCCGAACCGGCGGCGAAGGGAATATCCCCGAAATTCTCCATGATGACGGCATGGGCCCCGCCTTTTTTCAGGGCGAGAACGTCCCGACGCATGGACTCCCGGATGGGGCTGAGTTTGCCCGCATACCTTGGGGCACCGGGAAGAGCGGGAAGGTGGACAACGCCGACAAGAACCGGGCCGGGGGACTGTTTTGCGAAGAGATTTACTGCTCGTTCCATCGAGGAATGTTTAACAGACAACCGAAACATCACTCTAGTTTTTGTTGTTGGCGAAACACCGAGGAATTTTATCAATCATAAATCATTGTCAGACAATAACTAAAATTGATAATAAAAAATCAAAAATATATTGTAATTAAAGGTATATTTAGCAAATTTACTTTGAGGGGAGGTTTCATCCTATGAAAATCATTCAAAATCTGATCATCCATGCTTTGAAGAGATCGGGGCACACGGTTGTGCTGATTGATCGTGAACTCCGGATCCGGTGGGTGGCGGGACTGCGCCGGAACGCGATTGGCGCCCCGGTGAACGCCCTGTGGAGGGGGGCACGTTTGGCCCAAGGCCAGGTGCATGGGCTTCTCAGGGAGTTATCCAGGGGAAACGGGGGAAGTGCCGAGGGGAAGTTTTCCGGGAGGGGGAGAAACCGGATGAGGATCGACTTCATTCCCCTGAGAGACGCCAGTGGCGAGGTGGAGGGATTTGCCGCCGTGCGCCAGAAAGTGGGCGCGGCCACCACGGGGCTTGCCGATGGCGTCGCTGAAATTTACGAGCTGTTGTTCGAACTCAACGCGGATGAATTGTCGGGACTGCTGGCGACCTAGTATTTGACCCCACAGCCATACGGCTTGGTCGACGGAGTGGGCACCGCCTTGCCGGCCAAGGCGGCGTCGAGCGCCTGACGGACGTAGTTTTCCGAGCGGGCGGTATCGGCAGGATCGGTCGAGCGGATGCTGTCGATGGCGCCGGCGTAAATCACTTTGCCTTCCTTATCGATGACGAACATGTGAGGAGTGGTTTTGGCCTCGTACTTCTGGCCAACTTCGCCGGCCGGATCGAGAAGAACGGCGGTGGGGTTGGCGTTCTTGTCCTTGGTGTCGGCATCGGCTTGGGGACCGGTGCGGTGCCCCTGTTTGCCGGGAGCGGAGGAGATGATGGAGAGCCAGACAACGCCCTTGGCGGTGTACTCCTTCTGGAGGTTTTGCATGTTGCCGCCGCCGTAATGCTTTTTTACGAAAGGACAGTCGTGGTTGAGCCATTCGAGGACGACGAGTTTGCCGCGGAAGTCGGAAAGCTTGTGGGAGGTTCCCTTGGAGTCCGTCAGGGTGAAGTCGGGCGCCTCCTCGCCGGGTTCC
>DFCD01000082.1:14477-17514 GCA_002366885.1 Verrucomicrobia bacterium UBA3063 | reverse complement strand
CGAAGATCGACCACTTCGGCGGAGACGCCGATCGCCTCCAGCTTGCCGGCCGCGCCCAGGGCCACATGGGTGGAGGCGCTGTTGGCGATCAGGGTCACATCGCTGCCCTCGCGGCGGATGCGGGCCTGGCCGATGGGGATGAGGAGATCGCCCTCCGGTACCTCGTCCTTGAAGCCGTACAGTTTCTCATTCTCGATAAAGCAGACGGGATTGTTCGAACGGATCGCGCTCTTCAGCAGTCCCTTGGCGTCATCGGGAAATCCGGGGGTGATCACCGTGAGCGCCGGCACGTTGGCGTACCAGTTTTCCGGCGTGTGGGAGTGCGTCGCGCCCACCTGCAGGCCGGCCCCGGAGGAGCCGCGAAAGACGATCGGGATGGAATATTGGCCGCCGCTCATGTAGCGGATGGCGCCGGCGTTGTTGACGATCTGGTCGTAGGCGACCATGGAAAAGCTCCAGGTCATGAACTCCACCACGGGTCGAAGGCCCATCATCGCCGCGCCCACGCCGAGGCCCGCGAAGCCGGACTCGCTGATCGGGGTGTCGATCACGCGTTTCGGGCCGAATTTCTGCAAGAGGCCGGAACTGACCTTGTAGGCTCCCTGGTACTCGGCGACCTCCTCCCCCATCAGGAAGACACGGTCGTCCCGCTCCATCTCCTCGCTCAACGCCTGGTTGAGCGCCTCACGCATGGTGATCACCGCCATGGCTAGCTACCGATCGGGGGCCGGAACTCCGGCATCTGGTCTTCCGGGGCGAAAATGTCCTCAAACACGGTGGCCACTTCGGGCTCGGGGGAGGATTCGGCAAAGGCGATGGAGTCCTCCGCCTCGGCCACGCACTGGCGCTCGATCTCCTCGTACTGCTTCTCGGTGAGGGCCTTCTCCTTGTAGAGCCGGTCGCGGTAGAGGGCGAGCGGGTCGGCCTCCTTCTTGCGGTTCTCGATCTCATCCTTGGTCCGGTAATGGCCGGGATCGGACATGGAGTGGCCGCGATACCGGTAGGTCTTGATCTCGACGAGGGAAGGCAGGCTTTCCGTGCGGGCCAGCTGGACCGCATCCCACATTTTCTCACGGACATCATCGAGGTCGGAACCGTTGGCGGTGATGCCGGCCATGTCGTAGCCGTCCGCCCGCTTGACGAGCGGATAGCCGGCGGAACTGCGGTGCTGGCTGGTGCCCATCGCATACTCGTTGTTCTCGATCACGTAAATCACTGGCAGCTTCCAGAGGGCCGCGAGGTTGAGCGCCTCATGAAACGCCCCCTGGTTGACCGCCCCGTCCCCGAGGTAACAGACGGTCACCTCGCCGCTGCCGCGGTACTTTTGGGCAAAGGCGATGCCGGCGGCGAGCGGGGTCTGTCCCCCGACGATGCCGTGACCGCCGTGGAAATGCTTTTCCTTGCTGAAGAAATGCATCGAGCCGCCCTTGCCGCGCGAGCATCCGGTGATTTTCCCGAAAAGCTCGGCCATGCATTCCCGCGAACTCATTCCCCGGGCCAGGGCGTGGCCGTGGTCCCGGTAGGCGGTGATGACCGAGTCATTTTCATGGAGGGTGGAGATGGAACCGACCGCCACCGCCTCCTGCCCGATATAGAGATGGCAAAAACCCTTGATCTTGGCCTGCATGAAGGCCTGGGCGGCTTTCTGCTCAAAGCGCCGGATCAGCACCATCTTGCGGAGCAAGTCGACGCGCTCGGCGGGCGTCAGGGTAGGCAGAACCGCCGGGGACTTGCCCGGTTTCTCCTTCGACCGCGTCTTCTTAGCTCCTGCCGTTGCCACGAAAAGGGCTCCTTCGGTTGTGCCAATCCGGAATTCCGGATGGCGGTGCCTCAAACAGAATGACTATGCCCGAACGGCCTACCTTTTCAATTCCAAGATGAACCGTTGTTCACCCTTGGCGCTCAAAGAGATCCGGCATCAGGGAGGTTCCCCAGCGCCACGCCATGGGCATGGCTTGGTATCCGATATGTCCCTGCCCCACCTCCCGGTAATGGGCACCCCCCCAGTCCCCGGCGAGGGAACGCAGTTGCTCCGGCCGGGCGATCCGGTCATGGCGCCCCCCCACCAGGAGAATTTTTTCCGCCGTGATTTTCGGCTTTCCAAACGTGGGACAGACCAAGGGCAGCATCCGGGAAGCCTGCGCGCGGTTCAGCCCTCTTGCCTCCATCTGCCTCCGGATCACCCAGCCCCCCGGGGAATCCCAGATCGCCGTGGCCACATCCGGAATCGGCTGCACCAACCAGGCACAGGTGAGGTCCGGTTCCTGGCAGAGCGTCAGCGAGGCGATCCAGCCGCCCAGGCTCATTCCCCATAGCCCCACCTGCGGGGCGCCGGCCGCGCGGGCCATCCGCGCGATCATCCTCGTCTCGGCCACCGCCTGCCGGATCGTCTCGGCACTCCGGATCAGGTTTCCTCCAAACACCAGCTCCCCGCTCCACGTTCCCTTGGGTCGGCGCCGATAATGATACGGCAGATCATAGAAAATCGCCGTCCAACCCAAGCGGTTCAAGACGGAGGCCCAGTGGACATATCCGACATCGCTCGCGGAAAAGAGCGAATGGAGAAGGATCATCGCCGGGGAATTCATCCCCCGCCTTCCCGGCCAGACACGGAGAAAGACGGTGTTGTTTTCCTCCCGGTCGCAAAGGACGGGGCTGGGAACCTGTTGACGGCCCGGCACCAGCGTTCCGGGAAACTTCTCCGGCGCCCGGTAGAATTCCTCCGCTCCTCTCTTCATCCAGCCCTTCGCATACCGGTCCCACTCCTCTGGCCCGTGCCGGCCGGCGCGGCCAAGCATTTGCCAGAATCCGATCCCGGCAAAGGCGGCGGCATCCACCAGTTCCGACTGCCGGCGATGGAACCAGTCCACCATCATCTTCCCGCCTTCCAGCGCTCTTGGGGGGTATGGGGCAACTCGTGGGGATGAAGTTTGTGGCGGTGCCGGGCCTCCTCGTACACCTTGCGCATTTCCTCTCCCAACCGCTCGACCCATCCCGGACGTTTCTCCTGTTTGCCCGGGGGTGGCATCGGTTCCCC
>DFCD01000082.1:6816-14410 GCA_002366885.1 Verrucomicrobia bacterium UBA3063 | reverse complement strand
CTCCCCACGATCACCGCCGGACGCACCGGCACCTGGGCGCGCGAGGCCAAGAGGGCCACCCCTTCCGTCAGCTCCGCTCCCCCCAGCACCGAGGTTGACCCCGCCCGCAGCCCTCCCTCGGGAAACACACAGACGATCCTTCCCTTTTCCAGACTTCGGATAGCCGCCTTCAACGCGGCGGTATCGGCCTGGCGGCGGCCGACGGGAATGACATTGGCCGCACGAAGAAGAGAACCAAACCAGGCGGGGCGGAAAAGCTCCCGCATGGCGAGAAAATCCAGGGGTTTCCGGAAGGCGCCGGCGATCAGGGGCGGATCAAAATGGCTGAGATGGTTACAGGCGAGAATCCATGGTCCGGCCGGCACCTCCCGGGTCCGGTGCGTCTCCACCCGGCAGAAGCAGGAAAAGATCCCCTTCAGCCCATGCACCACCGTCCAATACGCCACGTCCGACATAAACGGAAACTGCGGTGGGGACGCCCCACGGAGACGTCCGTTTGGTTCGCACGTCCCGGGGAAACCGTCAACCCCTACCGCCCAAATCTCCGAACCCGCTCCTTGCGCCGCGCCTCCATGTGACGGCGACGATCCACCATCTTGGTTTTTCGTTTGCGCAGTTCCCCGTTGAGTTTTTCCTCCACCTTGTCGATCGCGGCATAGAGGTCGTCCTCCCCGGCCTCGGCGAAGAGATCGGGACCGGGCAAAGCAAGGTGCACCTTGACGCGGAACTGCTTCTTGGGGGGCGCGCTGTGGTCATGCCAGAGAACCACGTGGGCCCCCAGGATCCGACCCTCAAAATGGTCCAGGTGGGAGAGCTTGTTTTTGACGTAGGTGTCGATCCCGTCGGTCAACGGGAGGTGCCGGGGAGTGATATGGACGTGCATCCGGGAATCCTAGGAAAGGTTTTTCGCACTGTCGACCCCGCCTCTGCCAAGAAGTTTCAGGAAAACCGTTGGCTCGCAACGGCCACGACGACATGATTTTCCCATGTTGCGAGTGGGCATGGGTTATGACGTTCATCCGCTGGTTCCAGGCCGTCCCCTGATTCTCGGCGGTGTCACCATTCCCCACGACCGCGGACTGGAGGGTCACAGCGATGCCGATGTCCTGCTCCACGCCCTGACCGACGCGCTCCTCGGGGCCCTGGCCGCGGGCGACATCGGCACCCATTTCCCCAACACCGATCCGCAGTGGAAAGGCGCCGCCAGCACCATCTTCCTGGCCGAGGCAGCGCGGTTGGCCAGGGAGCGCAAAGCGACGATCCTCAATGTGGACGCCTCCCTGATGGCGGAGGCACCCAAACTGGTCCCTCACTTCCCGGCGATGCGAAAGAAGATCGCCGCGGCTTTGGGCGTGAAGGAAGACCAGGTAAACCTCAAGGCCACCACCAACGAAAAGATCGGCTTTGTCGGCCGGGGGGAAGGCATCGCCGCCCTGGCCACCGCCGCCCTCGACGTGCCGGCATGACGGCGCCGGGCCGCTTCCTCACCTTCGAGGGCAGCGAGGGTTGCGGCAAAAGCACCCAGATCGCCTCCACCCTTGTCTGGCTTCGCTCGGCGGGCCTCACCGTCCACGAGGTCCGCGAGCCCGGCGGCACCCCGGTCGGGGAAAAAATCCGCCATCTGCTGAAACATGATGCCGATGGGGACCAGATGTGGCCGGAAACCGAACTGCTCCTTTTTGCGGCGAGCCGCGCGGAGCTGGTCCGCCACCTCATCCTGCCCACCCTGGCCAAAGGGGAATGGGTGGTCGCGGACCGTTTTCATGACTCCACCACCGTCTATCAGGGATATGCCCGCGGCCTGCCGATGGAGGACGTCGCCTTCATCAACCGTTTTGCCATCGCCAAACAGGAACCGGACCTGACGTTGGTTTTCGATCTCGATCCATCGGAGGCCCGCAACCGCGCCCTGCGACGACCGCGCCCCGTGGGCCAGAAGGACCGGCTGGAGGATCAGGATCTGAAATTCTACGAGGCCGTGGCCGAGGGATACCGGTCCCTCGCCAAACACCAGCCCCAGCGGGTGAAGCTGATCGACGCATCCGGTTCCCGGGAAGAGATCTTTGCCCGAATCCAGAAGGAACTCCGCCGTGCCTTTCCCTCCCTCCCGCGTTGAGGAGGTTTTTGCCGGGGCGGCCCGGGAAGGACGCCTTGCCCACGCCCATTTGCTGACCGGGGCTCCCCCCGCCGAGCTGGAGAAGCTGGGCCGCGGACTCGCCACCAACCTGCTGGATGCCGATCCCGAGGGTCATCCGGATTTTTTTCTCCTCCGGCCGGAATCCAAATCCCGGAGAGTCTCCATCGCCCAGGTCCGCCAGCTGGAACACGCCCTCTCCCGCAGGCCCCACCGCGCCCCCCTTAAGGTGGCCCTGATTCTCGAGGCGGAACGGATGTGCATTCCGCCGGCCGAAGCCGCCAACGCCTTTCTCAAGACCCTCGAGGAACCGCCCGACCACTCCCTCCTCCTCCTCACCTCCGACCGACCGGAAGCCCTTCTTCCCACGGTCCGCTCCCGGTGCCTGACCTTCCCGGTCATCCCGGCCCTGAATCCCGAAAGCATCCCCGGGATCGAGGAACTGGTCAGCGAATGGGAAAAGCCCAGCCCAGCGGATGCCTTGGAAGCCTACCGCCGAGCCGCGCTTCTCCAGTCCTTTCTCCTGTCCTCTCGCCAGAAACTCGAAGCCAAATCAGGCGAGGAGGAAAAAGACGACAGGGAGGAAGAGGAAAGCACCCAAAGCGCCGCCGCAGCAGGGCAGTTGGTGCGCATCCGGGAGGACGTCATTTCCCACCTGATCCGGGCTGCTTGGGCACGGGCAAACGGGAATCTAAGCCCGGAAATCGTCCGGGAAGTCGAATCTCTGGAAAAACTCCGCCAAGCACTGGCCCGAAATGTAGACCAAACCCTTGCCATAGAAGTAGCATGTCTTCGTATTTCAGGCCTAAATTCATAAAAAATACGGCCATATATACCTTACTTTAACTTTAAAGTATTTTATTTTTGATTTTCCTCTATCCTAAGGTTTAGCCTTGGTTCTCCTATGGATATTAAAGAGATCAAGGGGATCATCGACCTGATGCGGAAAAACGGACTCACCGAGTTCGAATATGAAAAAGATGGCACCAAAATCCGCATCCGCCGTGGCCCGGACGGGGAGCCCCAAGTTGTCACCACCGGTTCTGGGCTGATTCCCGCCCCGACGGTGCTGCCGGTCAGCGCCGGGGTCCCCTTAGCCGTCCCGACAAGCACCGCCCCCATCTCCCCGACCGCCCCAGCCACACCCACCCTCCCCACCATCAACTCCCCGATGGTGGGAACCTTCTACTCTTCCCCGGCCCCGGATGCCCCTGCCTATGTGGAGGTGGGCACGGTCGTCAATGCCGAGACGGTGGTCTGCATCATCGAGGCCATGAAAGTGATGAATGAGATCAAGGCAGAGATGACTGGTACCATCATAGAAATTCTCGCGGAAAACGGCAAACCGGTGGAGTTCGGCAAGCCCCTCTTCCGTATCAAACCCGTCTGACCCTGACGGGGGGAAACCCTCCTCCCAGTGCCGCCCCGCCATGTTCGACAAAGTCCTCATCGCCAACCGCGGCGAAATCGCCCTCCGGGTAATCCGCGCCTGCAAGGACCTCGGCATCCGCACCCTGGCGGTCTATTCGGAGCCGGACCACGATTCCCTTCATGTCCAGGCGGCCGATGAGGCCATCTGCATCGGCCCAGGGCCGAGCCCGCAAAGCTACCTCAAGATTGACCGCATCATCTCCGCCGCCGAGGTGGGGGACGTCGATGCCATCCATCCCGGCTACGGCTTCCTTTCCGAAAGCGCCCACTTCGCCGAGGTCTGCCAGTCCTGCAACATCCGCTTTATCGGCCCCTCCCCCGATTCCATCCGGAGGATGGGCGACAAGTCCCTCGCCCGGGAAAATGCCCGCAAGGCCGGAGTCCCCATCCCCCCGGGGAGCGACGGCCCTGTACAAACCGAACAGGAGGCCATCAAGGCTGCCAAAAAAATCGGTTATCCGGTCATGATCAAGGCCGTCGCCGGCGGCGGTGGCAAGGGCATGCGTCCCGCCCACAACGATGTCAGCCTCGTCAAAGGCTTCCTCGCCGCCCGCATGGAGGCCGAAAAGGCTTTTGGCAACCCGGAGGTCTACCTGGAAAAATTCATCGAGGAGCCCCACCACATCGAGTTCCAGATCCTCGGTGACAGCCGCGGCAAGATCGTTCACCTCGGGGAACGCGACTGCTCCATCCAGCGCCGGCACCAGAAACTTCTCGAAGAGGCCCCCTCACCGTTGATCGACGGGGATCTCCGCAAGCGCATGGGCCGCGCCGCCATCAAGCTGGCCGAGGCCGTCCACTACGAGAACGCCGGCACCATGGAGTTCCTTGTCGACGGCAAGGGCAACTACTACTTCCTTGAAATGAACACCCGCATCCAGGTGGAGCACCCCGTGACCGAGGAGGTCTACGGCATCGACCTGGTCAAGGAACAGATCAAGATCGCCGCCGGGGAACGGATCCCGTCCGAATTCGAAAATCTCCGCCCCCAGCGCCACGCCATCGAATTCCGCATCAATGCCGAGGACCCCGCCATGGACTTCCGCCCCTGCCCGGGAACCATCAGCTTGTACTATCCTCCGGGCGGCATTGGCATCCGGATGGACTCCCACATGTACGGCGGCTACTCCATCCCCCCGTTTTACGACTCCATGATCGGCAAGTTGATCGCTGTGGGCCCCGACCGTGCCACCGCCATCGCCCGGCTGCAGCGCGCCCTCGATGAAACCATCATCCGGGGAGTCAAAACCACCATCCCGCTCGGACAACGGATCGTCCGGGATCAGGACTTTCGCCGGGGCAAATACTCCACCCATTTCCTCGAGCGGTTTTTCGAGAAAAAAGTCCAAAGCGGATCTTGAGCCATGCCGCCGGTTCTGGATCCCGGCCTCGCCCACACCGCCCTCCAAAACGCCCGGCTGTACGCCATCCTCGACGCCGCCTACGCCCCACCCGCCCGCTGGCCCGACCTCGCCCGCCAGCTTGCCGCCGGTGGCGCCGGCATCTTCCAGATCCGCGCCAAAACCCTTTCCCAGGGGGAAATCCTCACCCACGCCCGCATCCTCGCCCCGGTGCTGGCCCAACTTGGCCTCCCGCTGATCCTGAACGACTATCCCAACCTCGTGGCTCCCTCCGGCGCCGCCGGTTGCCACCTCGGCCAGGACGACCTCGGCATCCCCGAAGCCAGGAAAATGCTCGGATCTTCGGCAATTCTCGGCCTCTCCACACATTCCCCCTGCCAAGCCGTGGCCGGCCAAGCGGTTGGCGCCGACTACCTCGGTTTCGGCCCCCTCTACGCCACCGGCACCAAGCCCGACTACCCGCCCATCGGCCCGGAAAAAATTCGGGAGATCACCGGCAGGATCACCGTCCCGTTCTTTTGCATCGGCGGACTGAACCCCGACCGCGTCGCCGAAGCCGCCCGGCACGGCGCGCAACGCGTCTGCGTCGTATCCCACCTGCTGCTCGCCAAGGATCCCGCCTCGGCCGCCCGGGAGATTCTTTCCCGGCTTGGCTCCGCCTCCTCCGTGAAGGAAGCTGTTCCCTTATGAGCGTCCTCGTTGTCGGCACCGTGGGCATCGACCGGGTGGAAACCCCGCACGGGGAACGCTCCGACCTCCTCGGTGGCTCCGCCTCCTTTGCCGGGCTCGCCGCCAGCTTCCACGCCCCCGTCAGCCTGGTCAGCGTCGTCGGCCAGGATTTCCCCGCCCATCACCGGGCCGTCTGGGAAAAACGAGGCATTGACCTGACCGGCCTCCAGGTCACCTCCGGCAAGACCTTCCGCTGGCACGGCGTCTACGAGGAAAACATGAACAACCGCCGGACCATCTCCACGGAACTCAACGTCCTCGCCGATTTCAAACCCGTCCTTCCCGCCGGGCTCAAAAAACTCCCCTTTGCCATGCTTGGCAACCTCACGCCCGATCTTCAACACAGCGTCCTCGACCAGATGGAAAAGCCCGGGTTCGTCATCGCCGACACCATGGACCTCTGGATCAACACCGCCCGCCCCCGCCTGCTGGAACTTCTCGGCCGGATCGATCTCCTCATCCTCAACGACTCCGAGGCCAAGCAGCTCGCCGACGAGCCCAACCTCCTCAAGGCCTCCCGCTGGCTCCGCGAACGCGGCCCGAAATATGTCGCCATCAAAAAAGGGGAACACGGCTGCTTCCTCGCCGGCCCGGAAGGCGCCTTCGCCGCCCCGGCCATTCCCCTCGAACAGGTCCTCGACCCCACGGGCGCGGGCGACACTTTTGCCGGTGGCCTCGCCGGTTACCTCGCCGGTCAGAAAGGCGTCGATCTCCCCACCCTCGCCAAGGGCGTCATCGAGGGCACCGTCCTCGCCTCCTTCACCGTGGAGGATTTCAGCCTGCACCGCCTCGCCTCCCTTTCCGAAAAGGAACTGAGCCGCCGCCGGCAGGAGCTTCTGCGCCTCATCAATCCGGCCCCCTGAGATGCAACCTGCCGAGGAGATCTCGCTGGTCCTGCTTCTCCTTATCGTTATGGGCTCCGTGGCCCTGACCCTATCCCTGACTTTCCTTCATCCGAAATATCGGGAACTTAAACCCCGCCTGCTCCTTTCCACCAAAATGCTCGGGGTGCCGCTTCTCGCCTACGCCCTCCTCCGCGGATTCACCAGCCTGCCCCTCGCCCGCTTCGACGTCTTTCTTGGTGTCCTTGCTCTGATCTACGGCCTGGAAATGATCTTCTTCTTCACCGTCATGCGCCACCCCCCACGCCGTTAATCCAAACTTTCAACTCCGCATTTTCGTAAACGTAAACTTAAACATAAACGAGTAGCCGCCACCCGTTACTCTTTACCCGTGATTGCTTTGCAACAATTCTAAGAAATCTTCCGACTTCGCTTGCCCCCCTTGAGTAGATAAGGGAAGCTTACTGCTTGAGCACATCCATCACACACGCCCATGCAACCACACCCCTGACGAAAATCATCCTTTTGGCCTTGGTTTGGCTTCCCATCTTCGGAGTCATCAGCGCCGTCTTCCTTCTTTGGAACCAATGGGTCAACTGGGTCGATCTCGCCCTGCTCCTGGTGATGTACGCCATCTGCGGCTTCGGCATCACCCTCGGCTTTCACCGCATGCTCACCCACAAGGCCTTTCAGGCCCAGCCTTGGCTGAAAACCCTCCTTCTCATCTCCGGCTCCATGGCCATGCAGGGCCCCGCCCTTCACTGGGCCGCCACCCACACCCAGCACCACGCTAACTCGGACGACGAGGACGATCCCCACTCTCCGCTCAAAAGCCTCTGGCACGCCCACGTCGGCTGGATCCTCAACGACTTCAAGCCCGACATTCAAAAATACGCCGGGGCCATGCTCAAGGATCCGATCATCGTTTTTATCCACCACACCTTCTGGCTATGGGTCTTTGCCGGCCTCGCCCTTCCCGCCCTCATCGGCGCCGGGGCGGCTCAGCTCATGGGCCACTCTGCCTGGTTTGGCGCCCTCACCGGCCTGATCTGGGGCGGTTTCGTCCGTCTCTTCTTCAACCAGCACATCACCTGGGC
>DFCD01000082.1:0-6789 GCA_002366885.1 Verrucomicrobia bacterium UBA3063 | reverse complement strand
AACAACTTCCTCTTCGGCATCCTCGCCATGGGCGAAGGCTGGCACAACAACCACCACGCCTTCCCCCGCTCCGCCCGCCACGGGATGAGCTGGAAACAGCCTGATCCCTCCGCCTGGGCCATCTGGTTCTTCGAAAAAGTCGGCTTTGTGAAAGACGTCGTTCTCATTTCCCGCAAGCGCATCGAAGCCCGTCTCCGCGCCGAGCCCGATCCCACGCCCGACCCCGTCATCCTCCCCATCCCCGCCGAACAGCGCGATTAACCGCCCTGCCCTCCGGCCGGCGGATCTGCTTGGGTTTCTTTTTTTCCGTGCTCATGCTTCCGCCATGAACGCCGGGGATTCCCTGCCGACCGCCGATCGGACGGAAGAACAATCCACTCGCCGGGCTTTCTGGCATGCCTGGGACTGGGCGGCCACGCTGGTGGCCGTCCTTCGCGCGATGGAAGTTCCCGCCGTTGTCGCCTTGGACATCTTCCACGGCCGAAACGCATGGGAACTCGGGGCAAACCTGGTCGGATCCGCCCTTCTCTTTGCCGACATGGCCAGCCGGTTCTTCCGGCCTGTCACCACGAGCCACGGGATTCTCTCCGGTTCCGCGGCCCGACAGCACTACTTCCGCAGCTATTTTGCCTTCGATTTGCTTGGCTCCCTTCCCTGGGGATTTTTCGCCCATCTTTGGTTTCCCCAGGGCAGCAGCTCGGGCGAGCTGATTTCCTTTCTCTGCCTCCTTCGATTGGCGAGGGTGCTGGCCTTCAGCCGGGATTTTGTCCGGGTGCCCTCCCGGTTCTTCATCCTCCGCCGCCTGACGGTGTTTTTGCTTTGGATCGCCCTGATCATCCATTTGCTCGCCTGCGGGTGGATTTCCGTCGGCGGGGTTTCGGCGGCGGCTTCGCCCGCTTACACCTACATCCGCGCCCTCTACTGGTCCGTCAGCACTGTTTCCACCACCGGCTTCGGGGACATTGTTCCCAAGAATGAGCCCCAGATGATCTACACGATGCTTTCCCTGATGATCGGGGCCGGCCTCTACGCCACCATCGTCGCCAACGTTGCGTCCCTGCTCACCCGCTCCGACAGCACCCGCGCCGCCTTCGACGACAAGATCGCCCGTCTCAACACCCTGATGAAGTACAAGAACATGCCCGAGGCCCTGCAAAAGCGCATCCTCGCCTACCACGACTACCTTTGGCAGACCGGCCTCGGCCATGGGCACGAGGCCCTCGTCCAGGATCTTTCCCCCAGCCTGCAGCGCTCCGTCGGTCTCTTTCTCAACCGCCACATCCTCGAAAAGGTCCCCCTCCTCAAGGGTGCGGAGACTGCCGTGGTCCACCGCCTGGTCAGCGGTCTTCGCACCGTCGTCTACACCCCGGGGGACACCATCATCCATCACGGCGAACCCGGTTCGGTCATGTACCTGATCAATCAGGGCCAGGTTGAGGTGATCGACCCCCAGCACGGCGTGGTGGCCAACCTGGGCGAAGGCGACTACTTCGGCGAAATCTCCCTGCTGGCACCCGGTCGGCCCCGTCTTGCCGACGTGCGGGCCAAGACTTTTTGCACCCTATCCATGATCGACCATGCGGCCTTCGGCATCGTGCTGGAACAGTTCCCCGATTTTGCCGCCCATGTCCGGCAAATGGCGGCTGTCCGTATGGCCGAATCCGACCAACGCTCCGGCCGCATCTAGATCGCCGTCCGTTCTGTTAACTTCTATCCGCTATCTCCCTGGGGCCTGTCCGCCCGCCTACGGCTGACTCACCTTTAAGCGCATGAATTTCCGCGTATCCCCCGGCGCGTTGGTCACCGTGGCCGTCACCTCCTCATAGTCCCCCTTGTCCGTCACCGTCTCCCGCACCCCGTTCGTGCCCCAGTTGGTGGAAGAGGATAAATCGGCGCTGGCCTGCACCGCGGAGGAAACCCCGGTGATCCCCTTCGCGCGGCGATAGGTCATCGTCACCGTATTGTCCGGACCGGGAACAACCGTCATGGGACTGTTGTTGGTTCCACCGGACTGCATGGGATGGAGCCCCAGGAAGTACTCCATCAGGTTGCTCATCCCGTCCCCGTCCGGATCAGCACCGGGCAGGGCGTTGTCGCCGGTTAGCCCACTCTGGGCTGCCCAATCCTCGATCGTAACAATCGTTAGGGCATCCAAAACCGTCAGGGTTCCGGAATTATAAATCGTGCTGTAATTGCTGATGGAAAAATTGCCATCTTTCGCTTCAGACGGGGTCAGCGTGTAGACACCAGCTGCATCCTTCGACTGGGTACCCCCGCTTGCCGTAAGGGTGACCGAACCAACGGTCTCTCCATTCACCAGACCGCTGGCGGTGAAATTTGTCTGCCCAGCACCCAACACCAGGGTCTGTCCAAACGTTTTCGTCATGTTGCCGGCCGTAATGTTGAGGCTCTTGCGTGTGATCTCGAAATTGCTGGCTGTGAAGGAAAGGTTGTAGTTCGGTCCGGCGGTCAGATCACCTTGGGTGATGGCATAAACACCGACGCTTTCCCCTGCCGCGCGGCTCAAGGCCCCACTGAAAGGCGCTGGCTCCGACGCTGTATACGTCAATTCCGGATCCTCGCTCCCGTACGTTTTTCGCAGTAGGTTCGCGGCAACCGTGACAGGTCTTGCCGAGACGGTGCTGGCCGCCGTGGCAAGCGTGGCGTTACTCGCGCCAACGCTGCTGCAAACGATGTCGCCGGAGTAGGTGCCAACATCCGTATTTGCGGCCAGACGGACAAAAACCGGGGTGTTGGTCACCGTGCCGCCCGAACCAACCACGATCGAAATGCCTTTGCCGGAGAAGCTATTGGTGTTGGCCGCGGAAACTTCAAACCCGGCGGGAGGCGCCACCGTGATGCCCGCCGCTAAATTTGATCCGGATAACGTGAAACTGGTCGGATTGGTGGAAGTAGTTCCGTAAACCGTGTTGACGGCGGATAGAGAGCCGGTGATGGCGATGGAAGGAGAAGGTGCGGCAGAAACACCGGTGAGTTTCACGTCGTCGATACGGAACTGCGGAACGCCGGAAGTTTGCCGGAAACGTATTCGGAGGTTTGATGTTGCCGGGATGCTTCCGGTAGGCGTAACCAAGGCCCAGACGGCGGTACCGGAACCGGAGGGACGCGAATAGGTCAGAGAGGAGTAGTTGGTTCCGTCGGAGCTAACCTCGATGGCGAGTTCATTGCTGGAGGCCGTAGTGCTCTTGAAGTGGCCGAGGCTAAGGACGAGATTGCTGTAATTCGCTGTGTTGATGCCACTGATCTCAAAGAAGAGATTGGTGGTTGCGGCGATGTAGACGTTTCCACCTCCTGATGCACCCGTATAGCCGGAAGAGCCCGATGTAGTGCGAACATCAGCGGTACCCGAAAATGACAGTATTCCGCTGTTTTGAAATGTATTTCCTGCGATGGATGTGGTGCCAGACGGTGTACCCATATTTTCTGAGAAAATGGTATTCGTCACACCCCCACCCCCTCCGCCCGCTGGCAGGATCGTAATAGTCAAATTCGTGCTGGCCACACCCACGGAATTCGAGGCCGAGATACTGACCACATTCGTGCCGGCCGTAGGGGTAGCACCCGAAATCACCCCGCTGGTCGTGTTGATGCTGGCCCAGGCGGGCAGGCTTGAGGCACCGAAGGACGTAGGCGAATTCGATGCCGTGATCTGATAGCTGAACGCCTGCCCAGCGATTCCACCCGCTGTGCTCGGGCTGGTGATCACCGGCGGTGAACTCGGCGCCTCGGCGGTGACGGTTACGTCATCAATAAAGGCTCGCTTGGCCGTGGTCTCGATCTTGATCGTCGTGGCACTTGCGCCACCCGTGAAATTGAAACTCTTGCTCTCGAACTCACCGCTCATCGTAGCCGTATAGGACGCGTTCTGCGACTGCGTCCCGGCGGTGACCTTGATTTGACCCTCCACCGTGGTCCATCCCTTGACCTTGAAACTCACGGTGAAAGCTCCCCCATTCCCCGACAGGTTGATGGCCCGACTGGTGACCGATCCGGGTTGGGAACTTGTCCCCAGCCTGACGGCCCCTCCTGCCTGATAATCGTTGGAGCCCGTCGGGAAGTTGGTGTTTCCGGCCCAAGCCGTACTCGAGCCTCCCGAAGTGGTGCTATTGCCACCCGTGATCGAGGAAAAATCTTCGCGGAACAAGATCGGCAGGATGTTGAAATTCGTGGTGGTGGTGGCACTGCCGTAATTGTTGACCACGGTGATGGGGGCCGTCACCGCGTTGGCCGGAACCGCTGCGGTAATTTGGGTGGCCGAATTTGCCGTGAAGCTCGCAGACAACGCACCGAACTGCACCCCGGTGGCCGCTCCCAGGTTGTTTCCAGTAACGACGACCGCATCCCCAACGACCCCACTTGACGGAGTGAAACTGGAAATCGTCGGTTTGCCGTCCCCGACCAGCACGGTGACATTCACGGCCGCGGAAACCGCCGAGGCATTCTCGTTGTCGGTCGCTTTGGCGGTGATCACGTGCACCCCGCTTGCGGAAGGCGTCCAGGAAAACTGGTAAGGCGCCGAGGTGTCCTCACCGAGAAGGGTAGCCCCGTCGAAGAACTCAACTTTGGTCACCTGCCCGGGTTGCCCACCCACCGCCATGTCCGTGGCCGTTGCCACGAGAAGAACCGGGGAACCCGGAAGAACCGCGACGCCGTCCGCAGGCGCGGTGATGTTCACGACCGGCGTCGGATTGGCCTCCACATTCTGACCTCCGGTCACGATAAGGGAGTAGGCCTGGTTCGTGCCGCTGATGGTGTTCGTGCCATACATGCCGACCGTCACGGTATAGGTCCCGGCCTGTGTCGGGGCCGGAATGTCGATGCGCTCGACGTTGTCGACCTTATTGGTGCCCGTCACCGCGTTGCTGGCCATGGCATTGGTGGTCCAGACCCCGACGAATGGCATCACATAGGGAAGATAGGTGGTCGTGCCGTTGGGGGCGGTGATCTTCAGGTCCAGGTCATTGACCAGGTTGCGGGTACGGCTGTCGGTTGCCGTCTGGGCCGCGCCCGCCGGGTCGCTCCATACCAAGGTCGCACGAATGGGACTGGTGCCGTCCCAGACGAAGGTGGTGGTGCGGGTTTTGGTGGCCGTGGTGATCGAGTCCTCCATCATTTTGGGAGCGGCCAGGCTGGCTTTGTGGGCCAGGATCAGATCGGCGGCGGCTTTCCCGTTCATGTATCCCCATCCGTACTGATAATCCGGGCCCGGTCGTCCCGCATCGTCCGCCGTGTGGATGAGCAGTGCTTTTAGCATGCTGGCCCGCATGAGCCGTCCGGAAAAATTGGTTTTATAGAGCTGCTCGAGCAAGGCGGCGGTTCCGGCGGCGTTCGGTGTGGCCATACTCGTGCCGCTGTAAGTGCCGTCGTAGGAGTTCGTGCTCGTGGCCACGCAGGAATAGACGTTCACGCCATTTGCCACGATATCCGGCTTGATCCGCCCGTCGTCACAGGGGCCCATGCTCGAAAAATACGCGAGGATCCCCTTGCTCACGTCGCGCACCCCCGAGGTGACGGCATCGTCCGCCGCGCCAACCGTCAAAATGTTTTTGGAGAGGCCGTTGAAGGTGATCGACTGGTATCCCCCCAGGGAATTGAGCGTATCCTGCTCGTTTCCGGCCGCCCAAAAGATGAGATAGTAAGGCAGACCGTTGGCCAGGGCGTCGGTCGTGTTGCACTCGGTCTCGTAACGTCCCATATCGGAATTGGTCGCCCCCATTCCGTAGGAGTGGTTCGAAAGGGGAAGTTTTGTTACCCCATCCGTCGCGGTGGCCGCACCGGCCGCGGTCATTTCCGCATAGTCGCTGTTCCAATCGTAGGTGCGAATCAGCGTGTTGGTTCCCATGCCTTTGGCCTTGGGATCGACACCTTTCGCCGCGATCGTGCCGGCCACATGGGTGGAATGGTCATCATTGGCGGTGGTGGAGTCTCCCACGGTGACTTTGCCGGCCAATTCCACATGATTGGTTCTAGCGCGGGCCGCATCCCAGACTCCGACAGTCATTCCCTCTCCGTTTAACCCATAGGGCGCGATGTTGAGGAGATTGGCCCCGGTGGAAATGGCGGCATTGGTGTTGAGCGTTTTGCGGTACAGCGGACCTTCCGGACGAATATCGTAAAGAATGCTGACATTGTGCCCGGGGCCTTCCCTGCGGACGGGAATCCCCATCTGCCTGGCCCTGGCCAAGACCGCCTGATAGCGAATTTGTTCCCGCTCGGCCATGTATGCCGACACCGTGGCACGCGTCGCCGGGTCGCTCAGATCCGCGCTTTGCAGGATTTCCGCGATGGATTTCCGGGGATCGATCTCGAAAGGCCTGCTGTTTTTCAGCTTGGGTGCGGCCGTTGCCCCCGTCACCCCGCTCGCATAAGGCGGGATTACCCGGGAAACCGCGGGGGATTGTTTGTTCTTTTGCCCGTCCGGCCCCGCCTCCCCAACACCCCCAGCCTGGTGGGAATCTCCCCTGACAGGACTGTCCCCTTGCCCGTCAACTTGAGGGGCAGTCTCGCCGTTACCTTTCCCAACATATTCACTTCCGCCTGGCTGGTTTCCTTTTTCCGACAACCCGGAATCGTGGCCAGTAGTCGGGATGATGAAAAAAGCAGCAAGAGCCAGCACCCCAAAAAGGAATGCTAAACCTTTGAATATTATATACTTATTGCTATTTTTTTTCGTAATATATGACTAGTAGCTATCTTACACTTCGTTTCTTTTTTTACTAGCCCCATCGAGAACTTGCCGTGTGACTTTTTCATGGCAGTCGGCCACTC
>DFCD01000056.1:6444-8173 GCA_002366885.1 Verrucomicrobia bacterium UBA3063 | reverse complement strand
TGGAAAGCTCGATCGCCTCCGCCGTGCTGTTCGATCCCGTCCCCGCCAACACCTTCGTCCGTTTCCGCGCCACCTGCACCGCCAACTCGATCACGCGCGCATGCTCCGCCATGTTGAGCGTGGGCGATTCGCCTGTCGTTCCCACCGGCACGATCCCTTCGATCCCGGCGGCAATCTGGCGCTCGATCAGTTCGGCAAACGCCTTGTCATCCACTTTCCCGTTCCGAAACGGCGTCACCAGGGCGGTGTAGGTTCCCTTAAACATGCCAGATTCCCTCAAAGACAATCCGGGCGGGCCCTTGCAAGACCACGTTCTTTGCCCGGTCGTTCACCCATTGAAAATGGACCCGCAAGACGTCACCTCCCCGCGTCCGCACATGCACGGGCGGCTTCACCTTCTTTTGCAGAAACGCGAGGATCGAGGAGGCCACTACCCCGGTCCCGCAGGCCAGCGTCTCCGCCTCCACCCCCCTTTCATAGGTACGCACCTCGATCCGGTTGCCCCGGCCGATCTCGACAAAATTCACATTGGTCCCGGCCGGCGCAAAGCTGTGGTGATAGCGGACGGCACGGCCGTTCCGTTCCACATCCACCCCATCGACGGAACGGACAAACTCCACGGCATGGGGCACGCCCGTGTTCAGGCAGTCCAACCGCACCCGTCGCCCTGCCGCGGTGATCTCTTTGCCCAAGCGCGGCCATCCGGGATCCGACATCGAAACCTTCACCTCGTTGCCGAGAATTTCCAGCTGCACCGGCCCCGCCTTGGTCTCCACCCGCATCATCTTCCCCCTCCAGCCGGTGGCCGCCCGGACCAACAGGGCAAAACAGCGTGCCCCGTTCCCGCACATTTCGGCTTCTCCCCCGTCGGAGTTGTAATACCGCATCCGAAAATCCGCCCCGCGGCCGCGCGGCTTCTCCACCACCAACACCCCGTCGGCTCCGGCCCCGCGCCGACGGTCGCACCAGGCGGTGATCCGCTCCCGGCTCAGTCCCAAACCACCCTTGCGGCCGTCGAATCCGAGGAAATCATTGCCCGCCCCTTCCAGCTTCCAGAAATGGACCGCCCGGCTCATGACCTTCTCTCCCCCTGCCAAAGATCGGCCAGCCGCTCGCGCGCTCGTACCACCTTGGCACGGCTCCCCGTCACCAAAATCTCCGCCGGCCGCGGACGGGTGTTGTAGTTGGAGGCCATCGCGAAACCATAGGCGCCGGCGCTCAGGATGGCCAACCGGTCTCCCCGTTCCACCGGTGGCAGGATCCGGTCATGGCCAAACACATCCCCCGATTCACAGACCGGCCCCACCACATCGGTGGTAATCACCCCCGGCCGGGGCTTGCCCACGGGCTCAATCTGGTGAAACGCCTCGTAAAGGGTGGGCCGGATCAGGTCGTTCATCCCTGCATCCACCACGGTGAAGTGCTTCTTGCCCGTCTGCTTCCGGTAGAGCACCTGGGTCACCAACACCCCCGCATTGCCGACAAGAAATCGGCCCGGCTCCAGAAGGATCTGCATCTTTAAGTCCCGCAAGAGGGACACCAGCGAGGTGGCGTATTCATTCAGCGTCATGAAGCGCTGCGCCTTGGGAGTCTTCCACCAACCCTGATGCCCACTGGCGAGGGCGTCCTGGTAGACGATCCCCACCCCGCCCCCGATATCGAAATAATCAAGACCGTACCGGTCGCGCAACCGGGCCACCAAGGGCACCATCTTGCGCACCGCCGCCCG
>DFCD01000056.1:3897-6316 GCA_002366885.1 Verrucomicrobia bacterium UBA3063 | reverse complement strand
TGCCGGTGGTGATCTTGGCGTGTCCCCCGGCAGCCACGTCGGGATTCACCCGCAGCGCCACGGGGGCCCAGCGTCCCTTCTTCCGACTCGCCACTGCGGCGATCGCCTGCAGTTCCTCCTCGCTTTCGACGTGGAAAGCCTTCACTCCGGCACGTAACCCGGCCTCGATCTCTTCCTCCGTCTTGCCCACGCCGGCAAAGACGCACTTTGCGGCCTGGCCACCCGCCTTGCGCACCCGCTCCAGCTCCCCGCCGCTGACTACATCGAATCCGCTGCCGGCCCTCGCCAGCAAATTCAGGATCGCCAGGTTGCTGTTGGCCTTGACGGAGTAGCAGACCAGCGGATCCAGAGCCCGGAGCACCCCGCGGAGGCGCCGGTAATGATCCAGGATCGTGCCGGCCGAATAAACGTACAGAGGTGTGCCGTGCCGTTGGGCCAGCGCTTCCACGCTAACCCCCTCGACACAGAGCTTTCCGCCCTTTCTCTGGATCCGGTGCATCCGGATAGAATAATGAAATCCCCCCGATCTTCCATCCCCGATCTGCCCCTAAACGTAATCGTAAACGGAAACGATCACTGGCTATTTTGAGATTGATGAATACTTGGCTGGTCAAACAAGAGCCCTCCACCTACCCCTTCTCCCGTTTTCTCAAGGAAAAGAAAGTCGTCTGGGACGGGGTCCGCAACTATCAGGCCCGCAACTTTCTTCGAGGGATGAAGAAAGGAGACCGTGTTCTCTATTACCACAGCGTCGACGAGCGGGCCGTGGTCGGAACCGCCAAGGTATCCCGCACCGCTTTTCCCGATCCCACCGCCCCCCAGGGGGAGGATTGGACCTCGGTGGAGCTAACCGTGGATCGACCCTTGAAAAATCCCGTCACGCTCGATCAACTCAAGGCCGACCCGCGCTTCCGGGATCTTTTGCTCCTCCGCCAGTCCCGGCTCTCCGTCATGCCGGTATCGCCGAAATTATTTCAGGCCCTTCTGAAAATGGGCGGTTGATTCAGCCCTTGGCGTAGACCTCGGCCCCTTTTTGCACGAACTCCTTCGACTTTTGCTCCATTCCAGCCCGAAGCGCCTCCTCCTCCTTCACTCCCTGCTGCGCAGCGTACTTCCGCACATCCTCGGTGATCTTCATCGAGCAGAATTGAGGGCCACACATCGAGCAGAAGTGGGCGCTTTTCGCCCCTTCCTGCGGCAACGTCTCATCGTGAAAGGCCCTTGCCGTGACCGGATCCAACCCCAGGTTGAACTGGTCCCGCCAGCGGAACTCAAACCTCGCCTTGGAGAGCGCGTTGTCGCGGTACTGTGCTGCCGGATGCCCTTTGGCCAGGTCCGCCGCATGAGCCGCGATTTTGTAGGCGATTACCCCCGCCTTCACATCGTCCCGGTTGGGTAGACCAAGGTGCTCTTTCGGCGTCACGTAGCAAAGCATCGCGCACCCGTACCAGCCGATCATCGCCGCCCCGATGGCCGACGTGATGTGGTCATAGCCGGGAGCAATGTCCGTGGTCAGGGGGCCCAGCGTGTAAAAGGGGGCCTCGTGGCACCACTCCAGCTGCTTCTCCATGTTCTCCTGAATCAGGTGCATCGGCACATGACCCGGCCCCTCGTTCATCACCTGCACCCCGTGCTCCCACGCCCGCTTGGTCAGGTCACCCTGCGCCTTCAGCTCGCCAAACTGGGCCTCGTCATTGGCGTCGGCCAAGGAACCCGGCCGAAGCCCGTCGCCGATCGAGAAACTGATGTCGTAGGCGGCCATGATCTCGCAGATGTCATCCCAATGGGTCCAAAGGAAGTTTTCGCGGTGATGGGCGAGACACCACTTGGCCATGATCGATCCGCCCCGACTGACGATGCCCGTCATTCTCCGGGCCGTCAGCGGGATGAAGCGAAGCAGAACTCCCGCATGGATCGTGAAGTAGTCGACCCCCTGCTCGGCCTGTTCGATCAACGTGTCACGGAAGATCTCCCAGGTAAGCTCCTCTGCCTTGCCACCCACCTTCTCGAGGGCCTGATAAATCGGCACCGTACCGATCGGCACCGGGGAATTTCGGAGGATCCATTCCCTCGTCCGGTGAATGTTCTTCCCGGTGGAAAGATCCATCACCGTGTCGGCACCCCAGCGAATCGCCCAGCGGAGTTTTTCCACCTCCTCTTCGATGGAGGAGGCCACGGCGCTGTTGCCGATGTTGGCGTTGATCTTCACCAGAAAATTCCGGCCGATGATCATCGGCTCGAGTTCCGGATGGTTGATATTGGCGGGGATGATGGCCCGTCCCCGCGCCACCTCGTCCCGCACGAACTCGGGGGTGATTTCCCTGGGAATCGCTGCCCCCCATGCTTGCCCGGGATGCTGGAACTTAAGCTGGTCCCGCGGCCCCTGCGACGTCATCTCCACCGCTTCCCGGGCCGACTG
>DFCD01000056.1:1251-3811 GCA_002366885.1 Verrucomicrobia bacterium UBA3063 | reverse complement strand
CCTTGCGGGCGTAGTGGAGTTGGGAAACGGAGCCTTGCCTGGCTCGGCGGGGTTGCCTTTTGCCCCCTGGAAATTCCTCCTGGGAAGCCACCGGCCGTTTGCTTTGGCCGTTGTCCTCCGGTCGCACCTGTCTCCCCGAGTAAATCTCGGTGTCCCCCCGTTCCTGAATCCACGTCGCCCGGGGAGTGGGCAATCCGTTACGCACATCGGCCGCGAAATCCGGGTCTCCCCACGGCCCGCTGGTGTCGTAGACCCTGACCGGGTCGTTGGACTGAAGACTCCCATCCGGCATCCGCGTGGCCTGAAGTTCGATTTCCCGGAACGGCACTCGCAGATCGGGCCGGGATCCCTTCACATACACCCGCCGCATGCCTTCCATGGGATCCAACTCTTCAATCCTGGGGTCCGACTTCGCAATCATGGTGCCTCCTTCCTGGGACGGTTCATGGGAAGGAAAAAGATTGGCTCTCTCCCTCCGGCGGCATGACCCGCTTCAGGTTCTTAGGGTCTCGGAACCATGGCTCCCGACTCTCAGCCCGGCCGTCCGGACTCCCCTGACTTTCAAATCCTAAAATTCTCCGGGGCTGGGTCAACTCCTGCGCTTACTGAGCTTACTGATCTTCCAACACGCCCACCGGGACGTAACCCCGGCGCCTGTCCATGGTCTCCACCTCGGCATAATCCCCCAACACCCGCCGGACGCTCACCCGGTCACCCCGGTGCAAAGTCGAGGTGGCTGGGGTCACCTGGTTCGGACCCGCTTCCTTCAGCGGCACATCGGTAAGAATGATCGCCATCGAGGCATCCCGGTTTCCCGTCCCGGCACATCCCGAGAGCACCACCAGCATCCACAGCCCGGCAAAAAACCTCATGGCCCGAGCCTATCCGGTTGCGGCCCAAGCCGACAATTCACAATCCTCGCTCCTCTCTTTCTTCATCTTCTTTTTCATCTTAATCTCATGGCGTGAGCGGTCGCCTCCTCCTTGATGGAAAATCCTCCGCCTATGAAAACATGGCCGTGGATGAATCCCTTCTCCGTCATGTCAGCGGCCCGATCCTTCGGATTTATGGCTGGAAAAATCCCTGTGTCTCCATCGGCTACTTCCAAAAAGCCTCCGTCGTCACCCGGGGGGCCGACTTTGTCCGCCGCTACACCGGCGGTGGCCTTGTCGAACATGGAAAGGATCTGACCTACACGCTGATCCTTCCTTCCGAACATCCACTGACCCTCGCGGGAACCATCCCCTCTTATCGCTCCATCCACGAGGCGGTGGCTGATGCACTTCGTGCCGCCGGGGTGGAATGTCGGCTCGCCACCAGCCAGCCAAAGCAGGACAGCCCCTCCTGTTTTTTGAAGCCCGTCCCTGAGGATGTTTTGGATCGAAGAGGAAACAAGCTGGCCGGAGCCGCCCAACGCCGCACCAGGCAAGGCTGTCTTCACCAAGGGAGCATTCTTTTGCCCGGAACCGTTCCCCCTGCCTTGTCAGGGCTTTTGGCCAAAGAATTCGGCCGCATGCTTCAGACCGATTGGAAGCCAGGCGAAAAAAACGCCGAGGAGAAGGATCTGGCGGAAAAACTCCTTCACGATCGTTACTCCACCCGGGAATGGAATTTTTCGCGCTGAAACCCCCTGAACCCCTGAATCCCTCTTCAGGGGACCTACCGCTTGGAATCTAATGGCTGGCCTTTCTCTTCCCCGCCCCCCAAATCATCACCGCAATCACCACCAGAACCGTCCCGATTAAAATCAGGCTGCCTTTTTGCACCCAGGCCTCGGCCGCTTTCTGGGCAGCCGCGGAACGCGAAAATCTTTCCCCCGCCAGTGCGCTTAACCAGATCCATAGGGGCGCGTAGACCATCGCCCCCAGCGCATTCAGTCCCAGGAATTTCGGGATGGGCATCCGGTGCCGCCCGGCAAAAAAGAAAACACCAAAGCGCACGGCCGGGATGAACCGCCCCAGAAACACCGTCTTGGCGCCGTGTTTTTCATAAAGGCGCTCGATCCGCTGCTGTCTTTTTTCGGAAAAAACGAGCGAGCCAAGACGGGTTTGCAGGAACCACCTGCCGCCCCGGCGTCCTAAAAAATAGACCCACATATCCCCCGCCAAAATTCCGGCGAGGCAGGCCAGCACGGAAAAATGGTACTGGGAGTTTCCCCACCCCACAGAAAGGCCGCTGGCCACCAGCAAGGGCTCCTCCGGGATCGGCACCCCCATCGCGGAAACGAAAAGGATCCCAAACATGGCCAGGTAGCGGTACTGGCTAACTGCTTGAATCAGAAGGTCTAGATCCATGGAACGCTTCCTTGCGGAGGGTGGTTTGCATTGTCCGCATCTGTTTTTCCACTAGAAAAACCGTTCTTTCCCACCATGTATCTTAATATCGGTTTAACTTCCCGGGCCCTTTTCCATTCCTACCTGGGACAGCCTTTCCGGCTTCGCCGCTGGGTCATTACCACCTTCTTTATGCTGCTGCTTTCCTCCTTCTGGATCGTGGTCGCCATCGGCCGCGCCCTCGATCATCTCCTCTTCCCTGGATTTCGCCGCCAAGAAATACGCCG
>DFCD01000056.1:0-1190 GCA_002366885.1 Verrucomicrobia bacterium UBA3063 | reverse complement strand
TGGCCCAAAACCGGGAGGTCTTTGCGCCTGTGCTGATGTACCAGACCATTTTCCCCAGCATCACCATCCAGAAAATCATCCTGGGAATCGCCCGTCTTGGCTCGGACCGTGACAGCTTCCTGGGCCTCCTCGTCACCTGGTTCGAACGGCGCTTTTTTGGCGGATGGGACAACATGCACAAAATGCGGCTCGCCCAACCGGAGGAGGACGATGGCTTTTTCGTCTACACCTTCGTCACCGAGGCTATTTATCTGCTTTTTCCTTATGTGCGTCTCCTTTGGGGAGCCGGCTTTTCCGACGACCTCCCCGAGGCCCAGCGCCGGCGGCTGATGCGCTACTACCGCTCCTGCCTTCAGCGCCATCTCTATCTTCACGGCAAAAACAAAACCCTTCTCTCCAAAGCCACCCAGCTCTCCGGATCCGTGCTCAGCCTTCGGAAAGAGTTTCCGGACGCCCGCATCATCACCATTCTCCGAAACCCCGCGGAGTCGATCGCCTCCCACGTCAGCGTTTTTTATCCGGTGTGGAAATGGATCGACCCCTCCCTCCCCAAAAAATGCCGGGAATCGCTCGAATACGCCGAGCTGGCCGCCGCCTGGTTCCGCCATCTGGAAGAGAAAGATGGCCGGGCGGACCGCGCCAAATATCTTCGAATTCTATATCGCGACCTCGTCTCGAAGACCGGAGAAACCGTCCGTTCCATTTACCGCCACTTCCGGATTCCTCTCAGCCCCAAGGCCTCCGCCCAGATCACCCGCGCCGCCAAAAAATCCCTCGAATACAAAAGCTCCCACCGTTACTCGCTGCGAGAGTTCGGTCTCTCCGCCGACTGGCTTCGCCACGAACTCGGTTCGGTGATGCGAAAACACAGGTTTTCAATTTCAACGCGACAAAAATTCTCATCCTGAGCCCTCGGCTTGGGAAAAGAGGGAAGTAGCCTGCACGAAACGAAGGTATTCCCGGAATGACCACGACCACCATGGTCTATGGAAGCGAGATGCTGCCGTTGTTTTATCACAGCACCCCGCGTTACCGGAATGGGATCAGGACGGGTCCATCCTAGCATTAAGTCTCGGCTTGGTTGACTACGCTCCCAAAAAAAAGTATTATTTCCACTTATTGATCGCGGGGTGGAGCAGCCAGGTAGCTCGTCAGGCTCATAACCTGAAGGCCGCAGGTTCAAATCCTGC
>DFCD01000009.1:4961-5731 GCA_002366885.1 Verrucomicrobia bacterium UBA3063 | reverse complement strand
TCGAACTGGCCGACCAGCCCTTCTCCCGCTTCAGCGACATGCTCCGGGTCGCCCCGGACCTCATCCGCCTCCGCTCCGACCGCTCGGTCTGGCAGATGGCCTGCCGTCACGTGAAAAACCAGCGCATCCGCGAGGTCCTCTCTTTCCATCCTCTTCTCGTCGGGGGAAATCCGTTTCAGTCGTCGTCCATCTACGCGATGATTCACTATCTCGAACGGGAGTGGGGCGTCCATTTTGCCATGGGGGGGACGGGGGCCTTGGTTCAGGCCCTGGTCAAACTGCTCCAGGATCTGGGGGGCAAAATCCGCCTGAACTCACCCGTGGAAGAGCTCCTCGTGGAAAAAGGTTCTGTTGCCGGCGTGCGTCTCCGTTCCGGGGAAATCCTCCGCGCCCCCATCGTGGTTTCCAACGCGGATGTCTCGAACTTCTACCAAAAGAGGGTTTCCCCGAGCCATCGGCATAAATGGACGGATCGCCGCCTTCAGCACATGCGTTACAGCATGTCCCTCTTTCTGATTTATTTTGGGACCAACCGGACCTATCCCGATCTCGCCCATCACACCATCTGGCTTGGCCCCAGGTACAAGGGTCTTTTGGACGACATTTTTCATCACCGCATCCTGGCGGAGGATTTCTCCCTCTACCTCCACGCCCCCACCCGCACCGACCCTTCCCTGGCTCCGCCCGGTCACGAATGTTTTTATGTCCTCTCCCCCGTCCCTCACCGCGGAAAACCCGGCGACCAAATCCATTGGGACAAGGTGAAGGAG
>DFCD01000009.1:0-4939 GCA_002366885.1 Verrucomicrobia bacterium UBA3063 | reverse complement strand
AATATGCTGACCGAATCCTTGCCACGCTCGAAAAAAGCCTGATTCCCGGCCTTCGCAAACACCTCGTCAGCAAATTGCTCTTCACCCCGGCCGACTTTGAAAACCGGTTGGACGCCTATGTCGGTTCGGCTTTTCAGTTCGAACCCGTTCTCACCCAGAGCGCCTGGTTCCGTCCCCACAATGTCTCGGAAGAGGTCAAAGGCTTCTATCTGTGCGGGGCCGGTACCCATCCGGGAGCGGGCGTTCCCGGAGTGCTTTCTTCCGCCAAACTGCTCGACCGGGTGATCCCCAACCCCGGAACCCGCCCTTAAGCTTTCCTCATACCGTTCCGACATCGCTTGCACGCCCCGCCCTCCATGGCAATTTCAGCTTTTCCCATATGATTTGTCGGACATCGGAAGAAAAGCGTTCGGAAAAACTTTTTCGCTCCCGCTTGCGGCCCTACCTCAAAAGCAAAAACCCGCGCGTTTTCCCGGCCTCCCGAAAATCCCGTGCCCATCAAGGTTCGGAAATCGCCGTGCTCCCGATTTCCGATGTGACCCATCTCTTCAACCATGAGGCCATGCTCGCGGCCAGCCATGCCATCGAGGACCTTGCCCGCGACACCGGATGCGGCGAACTGATTTCCACCTTCCAGCGAATCGAAAACTTCGCCCCCCAGCATGATCGTTATTTGGAAATCGCGGGAGAAATTGATGCGGTCCGCGTCTGGGCGGAAGGGGAACCAAGCCGACGGACTTCCACGATCGACTTCATCCCCATCTTTCACCCCCTTCTTGCCCGCTACTGGGTCGTGCTGTTTGAAAGCCCCGATATTCACGCCGTCCTTTTCTGCAAACAGGCCAACCACACCCAGGAATTCGCCCGCAAAATCTTTTCCGGCTTTTACAGCTTCAATCCCTTTCTGGTCCGATGCATCCGGCGCCGCTTCAGCCTGCTCGCCGCCGGGGTGGACGGCGTGGTCGCCCATTTCGAAAGAAACTTCGCTCCGCTGATGCCGGACCAGGACGCCCTCGCGGACGTCGACGCCCTGCTGGCTCCGGCCTGATTTCGTTTCGGACTTTCCCGCTCCCCTCCGTCCCCCGGCGCGGGTAGGGTTTCCACGTGTTTTCCCCGGTTCCCACCTCAACTTTCTTGCTGCTCTACGTCGCCTTGATTTTCGGGAGTTCCCTCTTTTTTTTGTTCGCCGGAGGATGGCGACGGCTTCGGCAACTGCTCCAGCCTGCCCCCCTTCCGGAGAATCGCTCCCTGAACTTCGGCCCAGGGCCTATGACCGCCGCCGTTGTCCTGTTGGCCTCCGCCAGCCTGATGGCACCAGCCCTGCTTCCGGGGGCCGGACTGGCCGCCGGTCTTCTCCTTGCCTCTTTGGCCGGATCGCATCCCTTCCTTTTTTGGGGACTGCGCCGCGAACTTCGCGATCTGGGGGACAGCCTGCGGCTTCTTCTCACCCTTCTCTGGCCGATTCTCCTTCTCCTTCTGCTTAGTTCCGGACTTTATCTGGCCCTGGGACTTCCGCTGAAACCGCAGCCCGCATTATTGAAATTTCTCGAAGCCAGGGATCTGGGGGAAATCCTCCCCTTCCTCGCCTACGCCTGGGTCATCGCGCCAATCTGGGAGGAGATTTTTTTCCGGGGGACATTGTTTCCCTGGTTGGCCGGGCGCATGCCGGTGACCCAGGCCCAGTGGCTCTCGGCTCTGGCCTTTGGGGCCGTCCACCTTCACGGCCCCACCATGATTCCCCTCACCGTGTTTGGTGCTCTGCTGGCCGGGATTTACCGGACCACCGGAAGTCTGGTTCCCGCCATGCTGGTTCACTCCCTCTTTAACGCGAATACCTGCATCCTTCTCTTGCTCGCCAGATCCACCCCTCCATGAAGTCGCGCCCCTCCCGAGAAGATGAGTGGGTGGAGCGCTGGACCCGGAGCCTCCGCAATCTCCCTCTCCCCGGCCTCCGCCACGGAATCGGCCATGACTGCGCCGTGTTGGCATCGCCAGATCGGCGCTTGGATCTCGTTCTAAAAACCGACGCCGTGATCGAAGGAGTTCATTTTCTCCGCTCGACTCCGGCACCCCAAGTCGGCCGGAAAGCCATCGCCCGGGCCCTCAGCGATCTCGCCGCCGCCGGGGCAACTCCCCGCGCCGCCTTGGTGACCGCCGGATGTCCGAACCCGAAATCGGCTGCCCGGCTGCAGGCCGTTTACCGGGGCTTGGCGAGTGCCGCCCGGCGTTGGCAGGTCGCCATTGTCGGGGGTGAAACGGTCCGCACCCGCCAGCTGCTGCTTTCCGTCTCGCTCCTGGGCACGGTTCCACGCGGACGATCCCCTCACCGTGCCGGGGCTCGGCCGGGTCACCGGCTGTTTGTGACCGGCTCCCTGGGCGGTTCCTGGCCTCACCGTCATCTCACTTTCACCCCGCGCCTTCGCGAGGGAGGCTGGCTCGTCGGAAAAAATTTTCCCTCTGCCATGATGGATCTGAGTGACGGTCTCGGCGCGGATTTGCCGCGACTTGCCCGGGCCTCCCGGATCGGATTTCGGATCTTTCCCGAACGGCTTCCCCTGGCCTCCGGGGCAACGCGCCGCCAAGCCATCACCCAGGGAGAGGATTACGAACTTCTTTTCAGCGTGCCCTCCGCAAAGGTCGAAAGGCTGAGAAGGAGTTGGCCTTTTTCCACCCGCCTGACCGAGATCGGCATTTGTCTTCCCGCCCGTTCCGGATTTCATTCCAGTGGAATCCCGCTTCGCGGTTATGACCATCTCGCCTGAATTGCCACCCGAGGTTTGTCCGACCGCGGAAGCCACCCGCGCCCATGCGGCTCGTTCCCTGCCCCATCTGGCTCCCGGAACCGTCATTCGTCTGTATGGCCCGCTCGGCGCCGGAAAATCGGAATGGGTGCGCGGCCTGGCGGCTGCCTTGGGCGTGCCTGGCCAAGTTCCCAGTCCCACCTTCACCCTTTGCCAGACCCTTCGCGGCGGCCGTCTGTCTTTGGATCACTGGGACCTTTACCGGTTGCAGGACGCCCGCGACTGGGATTCGCTCGGCTGGCCCGACTGTCTTGTGACCCCCGGACTCGTTGCGATTGAGTGGCCCGACCGCTTCCCCGGAAAATGGCCTGCCTCTACCTTGGATCTCGAAATCATTCCGCAACCGGACGGCTCCCGCAGGTTGTGCTGGATTCAAAAGCCATGACCCGACTCATTCTCGAAGCTTCCTCCAATCCGGGTAGTTGGGTTCTTAGCCGACAAGGGGAAATCCTCGCCTCGGGCAAACTTTCCGGAACGGTCGCCGCCAGCCTGATTCCCTCCTTCCAAAAGGAGCTTCTTGATCCTACCCGGCCGGATCAGATCCTCATCGGGGTCGGACCGGGCTCTTTCTCCGGCATCCGCTCCGCCATCGCTTCGGCGGAGGGACTCGCGGCCGTCTGGCGCTGTCCGGTTCTGCCGGTTCGCAGCACCGGCTCAATCGCTTGGCAGTTTTCCCAGGTCACCCTGCTGGGAGTTTTTTCCGATGCCCGCCGGGGAGATGTTTTCGCCACCTTTTATGCCTCGGGAAAGTTGGAACGGCCGACCGCCGTCCACCCTGTCTCGGAACTTCCCCGTCTCCTTTCCCGCTGCACCCTTGCGGTCACCCCGGATGCTTTGACGGGAGTCGGTGAGACGGCCCTCCCGGATGCCGCAACCCTCGCCGCCCATGTACACGCCCACGGACTCGAGCCCGGCCTCGCTCTTGAGCCCATCCATCTGCGCCCCGCCCTAAAACCAGCTTGAATTTTTTCCTGCCCGCTCCTGGAAAGAGAAACGTCAGGGTAAACGAACAGGTTTCGCTCGTCCGCAGTCTTTTCTAGGATCGATCCATGCCCCAACCCCTTCGCTCCTGGTGCACGATCTCCTTCGCCGCCCTCCGCCATAATCTCAAGGTTTTGCGACGGTCCGTCCCGCGCGGAATCCGGGTTCTGGCGGTGGTCAAAGACAATGCTTACGGTCACGGCCTGGTCCCGGTGGCCCGGGCCTTGTCCCGGGCCGGGTGTGAGGAATTCGGCGTCGCTTTCGCCTCGGAAGGCGTGGAGCTGCGCCAAGCCGGAATCCGCGAACCCATTCTTCTTCTCGGCTCCTCCCTTCGCTCGGAATTTTCCGCCGCCTTGGCCCACCGGTTGACCCTCACGATCTCCTCTCTCCAGGAGGCCCGCGAGCTGGCCCGTGCGGCGGAAAAAGCCCGTTCCACCGCCTTGGTCCAGGCCAAGCTCGACACGGGCATGAACCGGCTTGGGGCAAAACCCACCGAGTTCCTTCAGCTGCTTGCCTATGTTCACCGCCACCCCTGCCTCGACCTCGTGGGCTCGTTTACGCATCTCGCTTGCGCCGGTTCCGATCCGAAATTCACCCGGCTCCAGTTGGAGGAATCCTTTCTGCTGCCCATGGCGGGCCGTCGCCACTACGCCAACACCGCCGCTAGCCTGGGGCGCCAACCCCATCCGATGACGCATATCCGGCCGGGTCTTGGCCTTTACGGCATTGATCCCCGGGACGGAGGTCGCGCCCCTTTCCGACCGGTTCTTTCCTGGAAATCCCGGATTCTCATGGTTCGCAAGGTGCGCCGCGGGGAAACCGTCAGCTACGGCGCCACCTTCCGCGCCCCGCGCGATCTCCACCTTGCCACGGTGGGCACCGGCTACGCCGATGGTCTTCCCTTTTCACTCGGAAATCGCGGCCACGCCCTGATCCGCGGGCGCCTCTGCCCGATTGTGGGTCGCGTCACCATGGACATGACCTTGCTCGATGTTACTTCCCTCCCGGCCGCACGACGGGGTGACGAGGTTGTTTGGATCGGCCGTTCCGGCACAAAAATTCGCACTGCGACCGATCTCGCCCGCGAGGCCGGCACCATTCCGTGGGAAATCTTCACCCGCATCGCCCCGCGGATCCCGCGCCTCTACTCCTGAAAA
>DFCD01000081.1 GCA_002366885.1 Verrucomicrobia bacterium UBA3063 | reverse complement strand
TGGCGGACACCATCTTCCTGATTTCCGACGGCAAGGCTCCGGTTTTGGCGGAGGATCGGCGCAAAGAGGCCGCCGAGGCCATGAAGCAGGCGGAAATTCCCGAGGGGGAGCGAATCAAGTACGAGAAAGAGGTGGAGGAGTGGCGCCGGCAATATGAAAAATACACCGCCGAACTGAAGGCGTACCGCGAGAAGTACAAGGATCTGTTGGCGAAGCGGGACCAAAAAATCCAGGAGGCCAAGGCGAAGGGGGAGGGAAAAGTCCGCGAGGGATACGGCGTCGATTACGGGGTACGGATTCCCGGTCTGCCCTCCCAGCCGGTGGAACCCCGCCAACCGGAACCACCCAAGCCGAAGTCAGGGGGCAAGGTGGTCCAGGCGGCGGGGGAAATCTACGATGAGACCACCCTGATCAAGCGGATCCGGGAGGTCTACACCGAGGTCTATAAAAAGGGGAATGCCGAGACTCCCTCCATCCACACGGTGGGCTACATGTCGAAAAGCGCCGAGGCCAAGTTCCTGCAGAATCTGGCGGTAAAAAATAACGGCACGTACAAGGCGATCTCCGCCCCGATCAAGGACGCTCCATGAAATTCTTGTCCCCATTCAGCCCGGTTTTGCGGGGGTGGGGGGTGGGCCTTCTTTTATGGGGATGGATTGGGATGGTCTTTCCGGCAGCCGGGCAGACGGTGGTGGACGCGACCAGCCTCAGCAACAAAATCCTCACCGGGTACCAGGGATGGTTCACCGCTCCGGGCACGGGATACTCCACCCGCTGGATCCACTGGACCCGCGACCACGTCACCCCGACGGGGGCATCCAACAACCTGATCGTGGAAATGTACCCCGACCTGAGGGAGTTTGACCCGGACGAGCTGATTGCCACCGGCATGACGCGAGGTGGGGCAACCGCCCACCTCTACGCCGCCCGCCACCCGAAAACCGTCCGGCGACACGTCCGCTGGATGATGGAGTACGGCATAGATGGCGCCTTTCTGCAGCGTTTTGTCCGCACCCATTACGACGGGGACACGGATTACAAGGCCCAGATGAACGCGGTGCTGTGGAACTTCCGTTCCAGTTGCGCCGATTACGGTCGCGTCTTTGCGGTGATGTACGATGTTTCCGGAATGCTGGAAACGGAGGGTTGGGACACCCTCATCCAGGACGACTGGAAGTCCCTGGTGGATGCGGGCCTGACCTCGGGGGGAAGGTATCTGCACCATCAAGGACGTCCCCTCGTGGCGATCTGGGGTCCGGGGTTCACGCACTGCGTTCCCGCCGATCCCGCCAAGGCCCAGGCGCTGATCGACTGGTTCCGGAGCAACGCGCCCGTCAACTACCGCGCCGCCGTCTGGGGCGGCGTGCCCGGCGAGTGGAGAACCAAGACGGGGGATTCCCGCACCCAGTCGGGCTGGGACAACGTCTACCGGTCCTATGACGTGATCAGCCCATGGACGGTGGGTCGTTTCCCCGATGAGGCGGGCGCCGATTCCTGGAAAAGCAACCGCCTTGTCCCCGACCTGGCCTCGGCCCAGACCGCCGGAAGGATTTACGCCCCGGTGGTTTGGCCGGGATTCTCCTGGAAAAACCTGAACAACGGTCCGACCAACCAGATTCCGCGCAAGGGGGGCAAGTTCTTCTGGCGCCAGATCGTCAACGCCAAGAGTGCCGGTGCCGGGCTTCTCTATTTGGCGATGTTCGATGAGGTCGACGAGGCCACCGCCCTTTACAAGGTCGCCGAAAATCGCACCCAGATTCCCGACCAGGGGTATTGGCTGACCCTGGATGCGGATGGCACCAACCTGCCGTCCGACTGGTATCTGCGCCTTTCCTGCGAGGCAGGCCGGATGATCCGGGGGGAGATTCCTGCGACCACGAATTTTCCCTCTACCCCGGGCTCTGTCGGAGCCTCGGGATGGCAAGGCTGGGCAGGGGTGCTCGCCGTGCAGACGGGCGATCTTTTGAGGAGGTATGCCTGGTGCGGGGCGGATAATCCCCGGGCCGCCGGAAGCGAACCCTCGGTGGTTGCGGAGACCAATCGTCTGATGCTGACCACGGTTGTTCGCACAAACGACCCCAGGCTGGTGGTGCGGGCCGAGGTGGCGACCAACCTCTCGGATTTCTCCCTGGCGACCAACCTCCCGGTCGCTTCCTACTCGGTGGTGGCAAACCCGACCAACCTTCCGGCCGGGCACGAAAAGAGGGTGTTCACGCTCCCGCGGGATTCGGAGCGGAAATTCCTCCGGCTCCGGGCCACCTACAATCCCTGAGGGAAGGCTAGCCGGGGACTTCTGACTGGAGCGGGGCGTCGCCCAGCTGCATCGGCTCGAGGATGATGTCCTTGACCGTGCCGCCGGCGGGAATCATCGGCAACACGTGTTCGGTGTAGGGAACCATCACGTCGAGAACGTAGGCGGTCTTGGCTGCGAGCAGCCGCTCGAGGGCCGGACGGATCTGCTCGGGCTTGGTGATGCGCTCGGCCGGAACGCCGAAGCCCTGGCAGATGGGGAGATAATCCGGGAAGATTTTTTCGGTGTTGTTGGGGTCGCCCAGGAAGGTGTGTCCCCGGTTGCTGGAGAAGAAGCGGTCCTCCCACTGCACGACCATGCCGAGGTACTGGTTGTTGATGACGATCGCCTTGGCGGCGATGTTTTCCGCCATCGCCGTGGCCAGCTCCTGCACGTTCATGAGGAAGGAGCCGTCGCCGTCGATGTCGATGACCTCACGGTCCGGGCAGGCCACCTTGGCTCCGACCGCGGCCGGATAGCCGAAGCCCATCGCGCCGAGGCCGGCCGAGGTGAGGAAACTGCGGGGCTGGTGGAAATCGTAGAACTGCCCCGCCCACATCTGGTGCTGGCCCACGCCGGTGGTGAGGATGGCCTCGCCCTTGGTCAGGCGGCAGAGCTCCTCAATGACCTGCTGGGGCATGATCCGGCCCGGTACGGGCGAATAGGTGAACGGGTATTTCTTCCGCCAACCCTCGATCTTTTCCCGCCACTTGGAGAAGCGTTTCGGCAAGGAGGCGGTGGAACGGCGGGCGAGCAACTGGTTGAGCTGGCGCAGGGCGGCGCGGACATCCGCCAGGATCGGCAGCTGCACGGCCTTGTTCTTGTTCAGCTCGGAGTTGTCGATGTCGATGTGGACGATGGTGGCCTTCTTGGCGAACTCGGAGACCTTGCCGGTGACGCGGTCGTCAAAGCGCACGCCGAAGGCGAGGAGCAGGTCGCACTCGTCCACCGCATAGTTCGCGTAAACGGTGCCGTGCATGCCGAGCCACTTGAGGGACTGGGGGTCGTTCTCCGGGAAGCAACCGATGCCCATCAGCGTGGTGGTGACGGGAATACCGGTGGTGCGGGCGAATTTCTGGAGTTCTTCGGCGGCGCCGGAGGTGATGATGCCACCGCCCACATAAAGGACCGGGCGCTCGGCCTTGTCGATCAGGCCGAGGATCTCGTGCAGGGCGTGTTCGTCCGCGGCCGGCGGGGTGCGGTAGCCGGGGATGTCGAGGGCGGGCGGCCAGGAGGTTTGGGCAGTGGCTTTCTGGACATCCTTGGGAATGTCGATGACCACGGGTCCGGGCCGCCCGGTGTTGGCGATGTGGAACGCCTCGGCGACGATCCGCGGGATGTCAGCGGGGTTCATCACCAGATAGCTGTGTTTGACAATGGGCAGGGTGACGCCGAAGACGTCGGTTTCCTGGAAGGCCCCGCGGCCGATGGCGGTGGTGGGAACCTGGCCGGTGATGGCGACAAGGGGAACGGAATCCATGAAAGCGTCGGCAATCCCGGTGACGAGGTTGGTGGCGCCGGGGCCGGAGGTGGCCATGACCACACCGGGCTTGCCGGTGGCGCGGGCGTAGCCTTCGGCCATGAAAACGCCGCCCTGTTCATGGCGGGGAAGGATGGTGCGGATCTGTTTCGAGCGGGTGAGGGACTGGTGGAGCATCATGCTCGCACCGCCCGGATACGCGAAAATGGTGTCGACCCCCACCTTTTCCAGGGAGTCGACCAGCAGGTCGCACCCCATCCTCGGGGGTTGCAAACGTGTTTTGGCCGGTTTGGTTTTTCCGGTCAACGGCTTGGCTTTGCGCATTGTTTTGGTTTTGCTCACGGAAGCTTTATGAAAGCACGGAACCGGTGCCAAATTCGAGGCAAATCGGAGGAAAAGGCGTCAATACGGGAATTAAAACTAATCCCAAAGCATTGTAATATATGTACTTAAATAAATTTAAGTAAAAATTATCGGACAACGGAAAGCTGGGCGCTTATCGGGGTTAAATATGGCGGGAGTCGGCGTGGTCTTTGACAGCGTACCCGGATTCCTGGCGCTTGTGGTTCACCTCGTTCTTTTTGACGTAGCCGTCGTAGATGTCCTGGGCGGTCATTCCGAGGGTCTGGGCCAGGGAGACGAGGAAGTGAAACAGGTCGACCACCTCGACGCGGGCATTCTGTTCGTCGATCTTCTGGTACTTGGCCCACCACTTCCAGGGGAAGCTGTCGATCAGTTCGGCGATCTCCTGGGTCATCGCGCGGGAGTAGTTCAGGGCCCACTTGGTTTTGTCCTCGGGGGTAAGATGGGCGAGATCGACCCCGATCTTTTTGTTGAGGACCTCCTGCATGCGGAAGATTTCGTCGAGCTTGTCGGCTTGGGCCATGAAAGATTCGTAGCGTTTGGGCGCGGGAGCGGGAGACTTTTTTGCAGGAAAGCCGGGCCGGAATGTGAAAAAGAGCGGAGGGATGTTTGGACGCATCCGCCCGCGGGCGATATCTAGTTTTGATGAGGAGTGCGGTGATTTTGGGAAGCGGATGCGCCGGCTGGACGGCCGCGCTTTACCTGGCCCGGGCCAACCTCAAGCCCTTGGTGCTCACCGGCGCCCAGACGGGCGGACTGCTCACGACCACATCCATCGTGGAAAACTTTCCCGGTTTTCCCCAGGGCGTGGACGGGACGGCGCTGATGAGCCAGATGATGGAGCAGGCGCAGAAATTCGGGGCGGAGGTGG
>DFCD01000014.1:1892-3654 GCA_002366885.1 Verrucomicrobia bacterium UBA3063 | reverse complement strand
CCGCTCCACCCGTGAAGATTTTGAGGACACTTCCCAACTGGTAACCTTGACCCAACCGGAACTCCGGTTCGGCTCCCTGACTGCCGAAACGGACGGGCAGAGACTGGAGGTTGGCTACCTTTACCCGGGCGACGAAGGCGAAGTCACCTACACGGGGGATACTTTTCCCGGTGGGCAGCTGCATCAATGGCGTCGCCGCTTTCACCCATGGACCGAGGGGATGCGCCAGTCCTATCAGGTCGACTTCCGCTTTGATTTTCCGGAGGGAATCAGCCGATCCCCCGAGCCCGCATGGCGCTGGGCCTGGGAAACGTTGAAACCCCGGGTAAAAGAAACCGATTTGGGGGAGATCCGCCTTGCCTCCCTACGGATCCTGGCCGAAAACGCCCAGCCGTTCGGCACTCATGTGGCCATCCCCCTCAGCCTCGATGCAGCCACCGGTCAACTTGTTGAGCGCAAAGCCTTGTTTGGCTTTACCGGTCGGAATACGGACGCCGCTTGGCACCTCTTGGAGGGCGCTTCCGATGCCAACCTCCCCCAACCGGATCGTGCCCGGTTCCGCGAGGTGGGAACCGCCATTCTGGATACCTTCTGCTCCCTGCGGATGGACCCGCCCGAGGCCGAGGGGTTTGACGAGGCCGGCCGGCCGTTTATTTGGCCTTATTTGGGGCGCTCCGGAATTCTTTATCTTCGGTCGCTGGCCGAGGCGGGAAATTCCGCCCTGCAAGCCTGGACCGTGGAGAAACAGGCCGGACGGGAACATACCCACTGGCGGACATGGGCAGAGGATTTGGCCAGGTTCCTCTTGCGGACGCAAAGGAAGGATGGCTCTTTCCCGCGTGGATTTTTTGCCGGATCCGCCCGGGAGGCGAATGACTCGCCGCAAAGCACCCTGTGCGCCGTCCGGTTTCTGGTCGAGTGTGCCATCCGGCTGGGGATGAAAAATTGCCAGGCCGCCGCCGTGGCGGCGGCTGACTTCGCCTGGTCCCACGGCCACGACCAAGGGCGCTTTGTGGGGGGCACCATCGACAATCCGGATGTGGTCGACAAGGAGGCCGGAACCATCGCCCTGGATGCCTACTTGGCCCTGCACGAATGCACGGGCGAACCGAGATTTCTGGAATATGCCAGGGCAGCGGCCGCTTTTGCCGAGACTTGGATTTATCTGTGGAACCTTCCCATGCCGGCCACTCCGCCTACCCATTATCTAGCCGACATCGGCACCGTGGGGATGCAGCTGATTGCCACCGGTCACTCGCTCGTGGATGCCTATATGGCTTTTGACGCCGGCAACTACCTCCGCCTTCATCGGCTCACCGGGGACAACCACTTCCGGGAGGTGGCCGAAATTCTTCTGCACAACACCAAGGCGATGATGGCTACCCGGGCTCAACCCCATGACCTGGCCGGCCCGGGTTGGCAGCAGGAGCACTGGTCGTTTGCCCCGCCCAGGGGATGTGGTCTCCATCGCTATTGGCTTCCCTGGGTCAGCGTCAGCCATTTGCATGGGATGACCTCTTGGGCGAGGGAAAAAACGTTGCGGTAACCCTTATTCCTTGATGCCCGACATGGCGATCCCGCGGACCAGAGCTTTCTGGAAAAAGAAGAAAAGAATCAAAACCGGCAAGGTGCAAAGCACCGAGGCGGCCAGGGTGATGCCGTAGTCGTTGTAATAGCTGGTTTGAAAGAGGGCGATGCCCACGGGCATGGTGAGCCGGTCGTTTGAATCCAGGTAAATCAACGGCCCCACAAAATCGTTCCA
>DFCD01000014.1:0-1777 GCA_002366885.1 Verrucomicrobia bacterium UBA3063 | reverse complement strand
GCTCCCGCCGGGATCCATAACGCGGCATACGAATCAATCCATCCCAGCGCGTTCAAAATCAGATACATCGGGACCAGGAGAACCTGGGCCGGCACCATGGTGGTCGCCACGATCACCGCAAACAACCATCCCCCTCCGGCGGGACGGAGCCGCGCCAGGGCAAAAGCCGCCATCGAGGCCACGGACAGCACCAAGACCGTCACCCCGCCCGCCACCAGCAGGCTGTTGAAAAACCAGCGCCAAACCGGGGCCTCCTCCGGGCGGCTAAGCAACCGATGATAATTGTCCAGCGTCCAGTTCTCCGGCAGGGCAGATCGGTAGTGAAGAATCTCCCCCTCCGGCTTGAAGGAAGTGAGGAAAAGAAGGAGGACCGGAAAGAGAAGACTGATGGCCACCGCCGCCAAGATCAGTTCGCCGATCCAGAGCCGGGATTTCATTCCGACCTCAGCAGACGAAAGACGGCCCAGGCCACGGCCCCAATCACCAAAAACAGGAGCCAGCTCATGGCCGCACCATACCCCATCCGGTAATTGGTGAAGGCGGTCTCATAGATGTATTGCACCAAAACCCGGGTGCCGAGGGCCGGACCACCCCGTGTGACCATCAAGGTCTGTCCGAACACCTGAAACGAGGCGATCACTTGGGTGACCACCACGAACAACAAGACCGGTCGAAGCACCGGAAGCGTCACATAAAAAAATGTCCGCCAGGGTCCCGCCCCGTCGATCGCGGCAGCCTCATGGAGTTGCGGGGGGACTTGTTGCAGACCGGCCAGCAGGATGATGGAGGGACCCCCCACCGTCCACCAAAGCGTCATGGCCACAATCGCGGTCATGGCCCAACCCGGTTCGCCCAGCCAGGGAACCTTGATTCCCACCGTGCCCAGCCAGGCATTGAACAAACCGAAATCCTGATTGAGGAACCAACGCCAGAGAATCCCGATCACGGTGAGGTTGATCATCATCGGAAGAATCAGCGCAACCCGGTAAATCCCCTGCCGCCGCCCTGCACGATCCAGAAGAAAGGCCAAGGCCGTGGCCAGCCCCACCATCAAAGGAACGGTAAAAAGCACGAAGACCATCGTCACGCGAAGGGATTTCCAAAAATAGGGGTCGGCGGCGGCCTCGGCATAATTACCCAGACCAATCCACGCGGCCGGAGTTCCTGCCAACATGTCCCACGAAAAAAAACCCAGTCCCAGTCCGAACCCCAAGGGAGCCACCACAAAAGCGGAAAACAGCGCCAGGAAAGGAGATAACATCCCCCACCCGTAGAGGTTCTGCATGTCGTTTGCCTTCATGGGGTTTTCCCGAATTCGTGATTCGCCTTGCGATCCCGGTCCAAGGCCAAATTCACCCGGACGGTGGCCTCCCGCAACGCAGTCGCCGGATCCAGTTCTCCCCGCAGGGCCCGCTCCACCGCCANNGTCGAATTCACCGGTAAATTCAAAACTGATGGGAATCCTCGGCGGATAGACGCCATGCCCAATTTGGGTCGCAAAGACAGATTGGGCCGCCATCGCTTCAAAGACGGAGGTCCGACGCAGGCTGATCCGGGCCGGAATCTGACCCGCTCCCGCCCAGTCCAGTCCCTCGTCGGATAGAAATCGGATAAATCTCCATGCCGCCTCGCGAGTTTCAGGGGATAAACCGGGGCGCAAGGCCAGGCAATGGGAATTCATCCAAACGGCGGGGACAGTTCCAAGAAGCGGAGCCGGAGCCACACCGAGATCAAGTCCCGCACGGCCAAAATCCGCAATCATCCAGATCCCCTCCAT
>DFCD01000016.1 GCA_002366885.1 Verrucomicrobia bacterium UBA3063 | reverse complement strand
CCTCCAGCACGAGAAGATCGACTCCCAGGCGCAGGAGGATTTCCGCGACGGACTTTTCATGTTGCTGCCGCGCCTCCTCCGTCGGCTTGGGCCGGTTCCCGGGAAACCACTGCAGATTCCAGGTGGCTAAACTGTCCGGCAGTGCACCGGGCTTTCCGATGGACGGCTTGCCTTCGCTTGCGGGAGGCAGGGGCAACTCCCCGCGCCCCGGCAAGGCCGGACACAACAGCGCCAACGCAAATACCAGCGCCGGCGCAACCGAAAGATTCCCCGACATACGGGAGATAACGCGCCGGAAACAAAAAAGGTGCGTTTTTTGCGAAAAATTCATCCTCCACACAGCGGGCCCGGAAACATCCCGCCAAACCGTTCAAAAGTCACTCGGATTCGCGGATTTTCGGCCCGTCCGGCTGACGCAAAGCCGCAACGGGGGGCTCCAACCGCCCCTTTTCGCCGGAAGGCGCCGCATCGCCCGAATCCATAATTGCCCGATTCTTTTGGTTCTCCGCCTGCCCGACCATTTCCCTTCGCTCGATCCAGTGGAACCCCATGAAAACACCGGCAAACAAGCCAGCAAGCACCAGCAGGCCGATGGAAACAAAAAGTTTTATCTTCCACTCCTCTGGACGACGATCCCACCATTCATCGAAAAAATGGCGCCAAGTATACCCCCTTTTATATTTTATCCTCTTTGGCATATTTAATTAATGGAAAGCGATTTAGAAATGAATAGGTGATCCCTTCTTTAAAGCAACATCACCTTATCGCTCGCTGGTATTTCCTGAACGGCTAATTTCGGTTTGCTGGGCCTGTGGCGAAACTGGCAGACGCGACAGACTTAGGATCTGTTGGGGCAACCCATGGAGGTTCGAGTCCTCTCAGGCCCACTTATTCACCCCTGTTCACGATGCATTTTTTTATGACGGCATGCCCCCTTGGACCGGGGAATAAGCCGTTCAGATTCATCCTGTTATGGTCAGGGTCTTTCAAAATTCCCTCCGCTGGGCTGTGCCCTGCGTCTGGCTTTTTCTGCCCTCCGCGCTCCACGCAATGGATGAGGAAACCGCGAAAACCATCGCCGATCTCAAGACTCAGGTCCAATCCCTCTTGGAGGAAGTCCAGAAACTCAAGAATCAGGTCGCTTCCAGTCGCCAAGACAACGTGCCAACAAGACTACGTCCCCCCGAAACAACCCCGGCCACAACACCACCTCTTCCGGCAACCGATCCCGCGACACCAACTCCTCCATCTTCCCCTGCTGCACCTTCCCCGGCCCAGTCCTCCGATCCAGCGGAGCAACCCACCATGGAGCAAAACATGGATGGAACGACGGAAACTGCCCCCACCGCCCAACAGGAAGGAAACAAGACCCTGCCCCAGTTGGATGTTTCCGAAAAAGGCCTGGTTTTTCGGTCCAGGGACAACCGGCATTCCATCCGCCTCGGGGGCCTGCTGCAAATCGACGATCGCGAATTTGTCGATGCGCCCACCTCCCAGGAGTCCAAGTTTCTCATCCGCCGTGCCCGACCCGCCGCCTCGGGCTACTTTTACGACGATTGGAATTTCCGTTTCGCCCCCGAGTTCGCCCTTTCCTCCCCGAACGCAACCTCTTACCAAACCACGATTGCCGATGCCATTATCAACTACAAACCGATGGAGGACATCCAGGTGCAGGCCGGAAAATACAAACCCCCGGTGGCCCTCGAACAGTTGGCCGACGATGCCTACCTCCCCCTCGCCGAACGGGCACTCACCTCCAACCTCTCCCCTTCCCGCGACATCGGGGTGATGGCTCACGGCAGAACTTTTGACGAGAAGCTCTCCTGGGCCGCCATGGTCGGCGCCGGGGCGCGTAACAACACGCTCAACACCGGCTTGGACTATGACACCGGGCCTGACGGATATTTCCGGCTCTTCGCACAACCCTTCTTGGGGGAAAAAGAGATTCCCGAAGCCTTGCGCGGCCTCCGTCTGGGGGTGGGCGGCAGCATCGGCTGGGCTGCCCAATCATCCGCCGGGACCTCCCAGCTGTTCCAAAACTACAGCACTGACGGCGGAAACACCTTCTTCAGCTTTCCCAACGGGCTGAACACCCAGGGAGAGCACTGGCGGATCTCACCTCAGCTCTACTACACCTACGGGCCCTTCGGCCTGCTCAGCGAATTCATCGCGGAAAAGCAGGGAGTCAACACCTCCGGTGTCGGCGCCGGCGGGGGCTTCACCAACTACGAAACCACCGCCTGGAACGTGACCATGAACTTCATGCTGACCGGGGAGGATGCCACCCTGGACGGGATTGTTCCCCTGGAACCGGTGGACTTCAAAAACGGCCAGCTTGGCGCCTGGGAAATGATCCTCCGCTACGACGGCATGGCCATCGGGGATAATGCTTTTCGCGCCGTCAATCAGGGCGGATTGGGCGTCTCCGCCATCGACAACGCCACGGATGTGAACGGATTCACCTGGGGCCTGAACTGGCACATCAATCGGATCGTGCGGTTAGGGGTCACCGTCGAATACAACGCTTTCACCGGCGGCGGGGGGCAGGACACCGTGGCCGAACACAACGAGCTGGGATTTCTCACCCGCTTGCAGATCAAATACTGATCGGGAAAAATCAGGGCTTGGCCACGGACTTGGGAAATCTTTTGAGAAGGCGCTCTTCCGACTCTTTTTCCAACTTTTTTCTTTTGGAGGACATTTCCTCCCGCAACGCCTGATCAATTGCCACACGCTCCCGCCAGTACATCTGGACAAATTCTTCCTCCTGCCCGGCAGGAACCTGCAGTTGAAATTCCCTGGCGACTTCCAGGGCGTGCTTGCGGTTCGCCTCCCGCACCTGCTCTATCCGCTCCACCAACCGAGCGCGCTGTTCCTCAGACAGCTCCTGGAAGCCCGGCCATTCCTCCAACCG
>DFCD01000134.1:22583-23385 GCA_002366885.1 Verrucomicrobia bacterium UBA3063 | reverse complement strand
TGCCGAACCATGTCGCCCGCAGCCACGATTCCGTCGTTCATCCGGACAAAAACTTCGGCAAGGATGACCAAGGCACCGAGTTCTTCTCCTCGGATGACTTCTACTATCTCAAGGCCGGATCCGAGGGGCCTCCCTTGCGCCTCGCCACCTTCGATCCGAAAAAGAAGGAGCCCCTGACCCCCACCACCAAGGTGATCTGGGAAGACAAAGAAAACCGCTTCCCGGGATTAAAGGAAAAAATCGATGGCCTGTTTCCGGGCGAATCCCAGCGCGGCCGCGTCACCGGGGACAACCAAAACACTTGGCTGCCCAACCAGGACTGCTGGTACGAAACCATCAAGTTCAACTACGGCTACGACTTCACCCAAGGAGCCAAGGGCAAAAGAAAGCACCCCACCGTCCTCCAGCCCGATCTCCCCGTTCCCAACCTCTGGAAAAAAATGGATGCGGTCCTCGCCTACTGGCAGGAAATGGGCGTGGACGGCTTCCGGTGCGACGTCTCCCACATTATCCCATCGGAATTCTGGCACTGGGCCCTCGCCCGCGCCCGGGAACGCAACCTCGCCACGTTTTTTTACGCCGAATGCTACGAGGGGGACCAGCGCCTGGAGGTTCCGGATGCCAATCCCGACCTCGCCCCCTTCCGTTCCAATCCCACCAGCCTGCTGGAGGCAGGCTTCGACGCCGTCTACGGCCACGACGCCTACCGCCGCCTCATGGAGATTTACCAGGAAAAGGCATGGGCCAACGACCTGGATCAGGCCGGCCGGGCCGGGTTCGTCGGCGACAATTCCGTCCGCTA
>DFCD01000134.1:11204-22574 GCA_002366885.1 Verrucomicrobia bacterium UBA3063 | reverse complement strand
ATTCTCTTCGGAATGTCCCGGGGCCCCGTGATGGTCTACTACGGCCAGGAAGTCGGCGAGCCCGCCGATGTCGGCGCCGCCGGCTTTGAACAGGACAAGGGGCGAACCACTTTCTTCGACTACTGGTCCGTCCCCACCCTCATCCAGTGGATGAATGGCGGAAAATATGACGGCGGCAGCCTACCGGAGCTCAACCGCAACCTCCGCGCTTTCTACGGACGCCTTCTCAACAGCCTCACCCATCCCGCTCTCGCCCAGGGGAATTTTCTCCCCCTCAATCCGGCCAACGCCGGCAACTCCGCGTACGAGGTGACCGGCGCGAAAAAGGAGCCCGGCCGGTGGCTTTACTCCTTCCTTCGCCACGATCCGGTTTCCCGACGCTCCCTGCTCGTCGTCGCCAACCTGCATCCGAAAAATCCCGCCTCCGAGGCGAAGCTGAAACTTTCGGAGGAGGCCTCACAACTCCTCGCCCTCCCCGCCTCGGGCACGCTTACCGGCACCGACCTGCTTTCCGAAACTCCCACTTCCTTCCAGGCTTCCGGTCGGGATCTTTCCGGCCCGGGCATCAGGCTCCCATCCTTGCCGCCCCTTTCCGTCGCCTACTTCGATCTCTCCATCCGCTGATCAAGCGACGGGCCGCCACCGATCGGGGGACCGCTTTAAGCCGGCTCCTCGAACAGCTCCGGAACTTTCCTTCCGCTCAGCTTCCGCCACCACACGTGGGCGCAGGCCCCCAGCACCAGCACCACCAGGATTAAAAAGAATCCCGTCACCCCGGCATTGACCGCCTGCGCGGTTGCCAGCTTCGTTTGGCCAAGCTCCGCCGCCCGGCTCATCCCGGCAAGGAATCCCAGACGCGGATCCGGGCTGAAAATCTTCAGCCACCCCGCGGAAAAGGTCACCACGACCAGCCAGACAAGGGGCAGGATCGTCACCCAGGCAAGACGCGCCCGGCCCATCTTGATGAGGACGGTGGTGGCCAATCCCAGCGCCATCACCGCAAGGAGCTGGTTGGCCACCCCGAAAATCGGCCAGAGACTGTTGATGCCCCCTTCCGGGTCCACCACGCCCTGGTAGAGGAACCAACCCCACCCGCCGACAAACAGCACGCTTCCCAGAATGTTTCCCCAGGCGGACTGGACCTGCCCCCAGGGGCGATGAACCCACCCCAATACCTCCTGCACCAGAAATCGTCCGATCCGCGTGCCCGCGTCGATGGTCGTCAGGATGAACAATGCCTCAAACATGATCGCGAAGTGGTACCAGAAGGCCATGCCGGCCTGCCCCAGCCCGCCGAGAGAACGCGAAAAGATCTGCGCCATGCCCACCGCAAAGGTGGGCGCTCCGCCGGTTCTCCCGATCATCGAATGCTCCCCCACCGACCGGGCCAGATCCTCCATCTGCTTTTCCGTCACCGGGAAACCCATCTCCGTCACCCGCTGTACCACCGCGGCCGGCTCCCCGCGCAGATTGATGGCAAAATACTCCCCCGGGGACATCGCGCAGGCCGCAATCAGCGCCAACACCCCCACGCACATTTCCGTGATCATGGCCCCGTAACCCACCAGCCGGATATCCGCCTCGTTGGCCAAAAGCTTGGGCGTCGTGCCGGAGGCCACCAGACAGTGAAAGCCGCTGATCGCCCCGCAGGCGATGGTGATGAAACAGAACGGGAAGACCGGGCCGGCAAAGATCGGGCCGGTGCCGTCGATGAACCGCGTCAGCGCCGGCATCTCGAGTTGTGGGGCCAAAAAAGCCACCACCACCCCCAATGCGGCCACCGTGCCGATTTTCAGGAACGAACTAAGATAATCCCGCGGAGCCAGGAGCAGCCACACCGGGAGGACACTCGCCGACAACCCGTAACCCATGATCGCCCAGGCCAGCGTGGTGGAGGGCCAGGTGAACATCCTGGCCAATCCCGGCGACGCCGCGGCCCAACTTCCCGCCCAAACGCATCCCACCAGCCCCAACACACCCAAAACCGTCACCACCAGCGTCCGCCGCCCGTCCGCCCCCCGCATCCCCAGCCCCATCGCCAGAGCCAGCGGCATCGTCAGGACGATGGTGGAAAGCCCCCAGGGACTTTCCGCCAGCGCCTTTACCACCACCAGGGCCAGCACCGCCATCAGCATGGTGATGATTCCCAGCAAGCCGATCACCGCGAGAGTGCCGGCCACCGGTCCGACCTCCTCCCGCAGCATTTGCCCCACCGACTTGCCCCTCCGCCGCAGACTCAGCCAAAGGATGATGCTGTCATGCACGGCCCCGCCCAGGACGGCGCCGATCAGGATCCAAAGGAGGCCGGGCAGATATCCGAATTGGGCGGCCAGCACGGGCCCGACGAGGGGGCCGGGACCGGCGATCGCCGCAAAATGATGGCCGAAGACAACCCAGCGGTTGGTTTTGACGAAATCATGGCCGTCGGCATGCCGGTCAGCGGGAGTCTTCCGGCGGGGATCGACAGTCAGGACCGTCGCCATCAGCCAGGCGCTGTGAAACCGGTACCCGATGGCGTAGACGCAGGCGGTGGCCACGATCAGCCAGAGCGCATTGACCGGCTCCCCTCTTCGCAGGCTCACCACCCCCAGCGATATTGCGCCCACCAGACCCACCAGCAGCCAGCCCGCCTTAGCCACCGGGGAAAGTTTTTTGCTCACTTCGTTAGGCTAGGGTCGGCCGAAAACGCCGTCCATCCGGCTTGTCTTTTCCCCTGTTCCGTTTAATCAAGCGGAATGCAAACATTATGCTTCCGCGCCCTCCTTCTGCTTGCCCTGTCCGCATTTGTGATCCTGCCGGATGCCGGCGCCCAGGACTCCAAGCGGGGATCCACCAAGCGCCGGACCGCTTCCGACGCTCCCGCTGATGAGCCCTGGAAAAAAATCCCCCTGCTTCTCGACCGCCCGGAAAAACCGCACGAGGTCGTCGGCTTGGTCAGCGCCCCCCAGATCTTTCTCTGGGACGACGAGGAATCGATGAAGGAATCCATGCAGAAGCAGGCCTGGAAGATGAAGGCGGATGCCGTGATTCTCGACCGCGTCGACACCAGCTTCCGCTTCACCGGGCCCGCCGGCGGGGCCAACGGCCGCGCCATCCGCTACAAGGAATAACCAAGGTTTGGTTTTGGGGGCGGCAGCCCAGGCCCCCACCGTCCCGCATCATTCCGCCCTAAGGAATTTGCTACGCGGTTAAAACTGTTTCTGCCTTGTCGATCAGCTCGTAGTTGTTGTTCCGCTGTCGCGGCTCGTACCCCGCCCCGCGGATCAACCGCCGCATCTCCTCCAGCGTCAGCCGGAAACTCGTCCCGGCGCTCGAAACCACGTTCTCCTCCATCATCAGGCTGCCAAAATCGTTGGCGCCAAACTTCAGCGCCACCTGCCCCATGGCGGGCCCCTGCGTCACCCAGCTGGATTGCACGTTGGGGATGTTGTCCAAATAAATCCGCGAGAGCGCCTGCATCCGCAGATACTCGTGGGAGCCGGCCTTCACGCCTTTCAGCACGGTGTGCTCGGGCTGGAACGTCCAGCAGATGAACGCCGTGAATCCCCCCGTCCGGTCCTGCAACTCCCTCAGGCGGTCCAGGTGCTCGATCCGCTCCGCCACCGTCTCCACATGGCCGAACATCATCGTGGCGCTGGAGCGCAACCCCTGCCGGTGACCGGTTTCCATCACCCGCAACCAGGCTTCGGTGTCACATTTTCTCGGGGCGATCCGCTGGCGCACCCGGTCTACGAGGATTTCGGCCCCGCCGCCGGGAATGCTGCCCAGGCCGGCCTCCCGGAATTTGGCGATCACCTGCTCAAGGGGCATTCCAAAAACTTCCGCGAAGTGGTTGAACTCGGGAGGGGAAAACCCGTGGATGTTCACCTGGGGATATTTCCCCCGTAGATGCCGCAGGAGATCAAGGTACCACTCCAGCCCCAGCCTGGGATGGTGTCCCCCCTGCAGCAGGATCTGGTTTCCCCCCACCGCCACCAGCTCGTCGATTTTCCGGTCGATCTGCTCGTGGCTGAGCACGTAATGGTCCGGGTCCGTCTCCGTCCGGTAAAAGGCGCAAAACTTGCAGTAAACATCACAGACGTTGGTGTAGTTGATGTTCCGGTCGACGATATAGGTCACCACCTCTTCCCCCCGCCCGCCGTGGTGCTCCCTCTTTGCCTGGTTCCTCCGTTCGTTGGCCAGTTCCCCCACCAGCGCCAACGGCCATCGGTAAATCTCGAGGGCTTCCGCCGGGGAAATCCGGCCCCCCTCCCGGATTTTTTTCTCCAGGTCAGCCTTCATCGCCGAAGCTCAGCGCGAGATGTCGCCCTGGCCGATCAGGCGGAAGCCCCCGCGGCTGAGGACTTGTGCACCCAATTCGTTGTCATCAAGGTTCAGGCAAAGCGCGGTTCTACCCTCCGGTCGGATGAGAAAGCCGTAGGTCGTCAGGATGTTGATCTCAGCCTCGAGCAGGGCGGTCAGGACCCTGGGCAGGTCTGTGCCGGCCTCCAGCTCCACCGCCACCACCGTCGATTCGGTGTGCGCCACCGCCTGCTCGTGGAAAATCGCCCGGGCCGTTTCCGGATCATCCACCACCATCCGCACGATCGCGCTGTCCGTGGTGTCGAGGATTGTCAGCGCGACGACATGAACGTGCCGGCTTTGCAGGATCCGGATCAGCTCCAGCAACCGGCCGGCCTTGTTGGCCAGAAAGATGGAAAACTGCCGGACCGGGTCGGCCTGTTTTTTTCGCGCGGGAACCGAGGTCGCCATGGGGCCAGCTTAGCCCGCCTTTCTCATCCCCGCCAACCCAGGATCACCTTGGCGGTGTTGCGTCCGCTCGCCCCGAACACCCCCCCGCCTGGATGGGTGCTCGCCCCCGTCAGATAAAGGTTTTTCCTCGGTGCCCGGTAACAGGAAATCTCCGGTAGCGGCCGGAACAGGAACATCTGGTCGAGGCTCATCTCAAAATGCATGACGTTCCCGCGCAACAGTCCGAGGTCCCTCTCCAGATCCAGGGGCGTTTGAATGTAGCGCCCGATTATCTTCCCGCGCATGTTCGGCGCATACTCGCACACCAGATCGTACAGCTTGTCCGCCTCCCGCTCCCGGATCGCGTCCCAGTTTTCGCCATTACGCAGGTCGTAGGTGTGGTACTGCGCCCAGGTAAACAGGGTGTGTTTTCCCGGCGGAGCCAGCGTCGGGTCGATTCCGGAAAAAGTCATCGCCACCACGCTCGGCCTGGCCGGGGGGCGGCCGGCCAGATAATCTTGATAGCTGCTTTCCAGCATCGCCTGGTCCCGGCAAAGCAGCTGCATGGCCGAGTGGTATCCCCGCGGCTGTTTTCCGTTTTGCACGGTGGGCCCGTAAACCGGCAACTCTTCCACCGCATGCCGCACCACCATGCCGAATCCGTTGCCGATTCTTGCCTTCCCCATTCGTTCCCGCAGCTCGGGCGGGCCGCCCTCCAGCAAGTCCACAAAAAAGGTCTGCAAATGGCAGGCCGCCACCACCCGCGCCGCTTCCCACGTTTTTTCCCCCGCCTCCACCACCCAGCCCGAGCCGCTCGGCCGGACTTTTCGCACGGGGACGCCCAGGTGGATCTCCCCGCCATGCCGCTGCAGGCACCGCACCAGCGCGGTCGCCAGGGAACCGCTCCCGCCCTTGGCCCGCTTGGCTCCTCCCCGGTGAATCATCGCGTTCCAGCCAAACATGTCGCCGCTGGCCACCTCCGCCGGGGCGGGGCCGCTTTGCGCGGAAAGCCAGAGCATGGCGGTGCGCAGATGCTCGTTGGCAAAGGTCTCCTTGATCACCTCGCCGTAGGGCGCCATCAACTGCCGCGCGGTGTCCAGGCTCGACCAAAGACGGCGTGATTTCGGCCGGAACAGATTCCGTTTCAGGATCGTGCCGAACAGCCTTCCCGGGGAAGGCGGCGCCAGGAAGGTTTCGAAAACCCCCTCGTTCAGCTCGGTCCACCTCTCCACGTAACGCCGGTAGGCTTCGGCATCCCGCGGGCTCAGCCGCGCGATGCTTTCGCAGGTTTTTTCAACCGACCGGTAAAAGGAAATGCCCTCCGCGGAGCCGGGCACGGGATAATGGGCCCACGGATCCATCTCGATGTATTCCAACCCTTCCCTCTCCAGCTCCAGCTCCGCCACCACCGGCGTCTGGTGGATCATGATGTGCACCGAGGAACCGACGTCGAAACGGAATCCCGGAACCAGATCGTCCCTCGTGCAAACCGCACCCCCGGGCAGATCCCTTTTTTCCACCACGGCCACCTTCAGCCCGGCCTTGGCCAGATAGCAGGCACAGACCAGGCCGTTGTGACCGGCCCCGACGATCACCGCGTCGTAGCGCAAAATCCGCCTACCTCACCACGGCCAGGCGGGGACCCTTGGCCGACCCCCGCAGCCTGCCGACAAACCGCTCGATCCGCTCCGCCGCCACCTCGAGCCGGTCCAGCGCCGTCGCGTAGCTACAACGCACAAAACCCTCCCCGCCCGGACCGAAAGCGCCGCCCGGAACCACCGCCACCTGCTCTTCCTCGAGCAAACGAAGGGCGAAATCCTTCGAGCTCAGCCCGGTGCCCCGCACATCGGCGAAAAGATAAAAGGCGCCCGCGGGATTGGCGACGGGCAACCCCGCCTCCTCAAGCCGCCGGCAAAGGAAATCCCGACGGATCCGGTAGGTCTCCCGGGCCTCGCTGGTGATGGTCTCCGCCCGTTTCAGCGCCTCGATGGCCGCCTCCTGGCTGGGCGTGGGGGCGCAAAGAATCGAGTACTGGTGGATTTTCATCATCGCCTCGATCAGCGCGGCGGGAGCACAGGCATAGCCGATCCGGAATCCCGTCATCGCAAAGGCCTTGCTCAAGCCGTGCAGGAGGATCGTCCGGTCGCGCATCCCGGGACGAGTGACGATGGACTCGTGCCTGCCCTGATAGGTCAACTCGGCATAGATCTCGTCGCTGATCACCAGCAGATCTTTTTCCACGCAAACCTTGGCGAGGGCATCGAGCTCCTTCCCGCCAAGCACGGCTCCCGTGGGATTGGTCGGAAAATTCAGCAGCAAAACCTTGGCCCCTTCGGCCGCCCGTGCCACCGCGACGGGATCCAAGCGGAAACCGCTCTCCGGCCTGGTCGGGATGGCCTTGGCCTTTCCAAAAGCCAGCGTGATCGAGGGTGCGTACGAGACATAGCAGGGCTCATGATAAAGGACCGTCTCGCCCGGATTGAGGACCGCCCGGAGGGCCAGATCGATCGCCTCGCTCACCCCCACGGAAACCAGGATCTCGTCCTCGGGGCGGTATTTTTCCCCGAACATCCTCTCCACATATCGGGAAATTTCCTCGCGCAACTTCAGGGAGCCGAGATTCGATGTGTAGCCGGTCCGCCCGTGCTCCAGGGCGTAGATGGCCGCCTCGCGCACCCCCCAGGGGGCGGAGGAGTCCGGTTCGCCGATCCCCAGGGAAATGACGTCGCCCCGCTTTTGGACCAGCTCGAAAAAATCCCGGATCCCGGAACGTGGAATTTCCCGGACATGCCCGGCGAGGAAATCCCCCGGCTTTTTCACGGGGAAACGGAGAGCCTCTCCGCCTTTTCGTCCGCCAGAAAGAGAACCCCCGCCTCCTTGTAGGTCTTGAGCTGGAAGTGGGTAGCCGTTGAGACCACCCCCTGGATGGTGGAAAGCTTTTCCGCCACAAAGCTGGCCACTTGGCGCAGGTCTTTTCCCTCGACCACAAGGAGAAGGTCGTATCCGCCGCTCATCAGCTGACAGGAGACCACCTCGGGATAGCGGGCCACCCGGGCGGCAATCCGGTCGAATCCCCCGTCCCTTTCCGGCGTGATGCGGGCTTCAATGACCGCACGAACCCCGCCGTCCCCGGTTTTTTCGGGATCCAGGATGGCGCGATAGCCGAGGATCACCCTTTCCGCCTCGTATCGGGCCAGGGCCGCCTCCACCTCCTTTTCCTTTTTTCCGGTCATCCGGGCCAACTCGGCGAGGGTGGCTCGGCCTTTTTCCTTGAGGATCTGGAGCAGGGCGTCCATGGGACGGGGAAAGGGGTTCGCCGAGGGACCGACTTACGGAACCAGGAAGATTTTGCCCGTGTACGGGCATTTGACTTCCGCTCCCGGGGAAAAACCGGTCACATCCACCCACCCGGCATAAGGGGCGTAAGGGCTTCGCACCATCCCGGCTTTCCCGGATACTTTTTCCCCTTTCGGATACTTGGCCTTGGCCGGCACCGGTTTTTCCGAATCGCCGGAAGAGGACCATGGTCTCTTCTCGTCGTCCGGCGCGGCCACTGGCTTGTCCTTCTCTTCCCCGGGTTGATGCTGCGCCGAGGACTCCGTGGCGGTGGTGTCCCCGTAGGTGGTGGTCACATCCGAGGCATCCTCCGGGATGGTGCACCCGGCGAGCAGAATCGCCCCGGAGATCAGGATGGGAAAATGGAGTGCCGCTTTCATCAACCCGCAAGAATAACGGATGCCCCCTTAAGCCGCAATCCCGCCTTGGCCCGGGAAAAAGGAGATTTTGATCCGGAATTCCGCCCGCTCTCTGGGTTTTAGGTCGAAATGTTGCCCGAAAAGGAGGCAATTGCCCTGCCGGATGGGTCCTTCCGGGCCCAGCTCGCTGTCGAGGAGGGGATAACCCCAGGCCAAGGGCAGGTTTTCCGTCATCACCCGGACCTCCGTTCCGGCCGCATCCCGGGCAACCAAGCTGCGCAGATCCGCCTTCTGCCAGCTTTCCCGGTCCGTCTTCTGCACGTCCCCTGCCTTGAGGATCCCACGCCCGCTTTGGTCCGGCCCAAGGTTCAGGTTAAGTTCGCTCGCAAAAACGGCCTCCAAGGGTAGCGCTCCCGTATTGGTCAGCTGGTAGGAGACTTCCACCAGGCCCCCGGAGGCGTCGATCGCGTAAACCTTGTCGAGCTGACAGGGCTGCCGCAACCCCATCCGGTAGAGCCCCCCGTCCCGGCAGAGCTCCAGGGTCACCCGGCTCCCGGTCTGGCGCATTTGTTTCAGCTGGAACGGCTGCAGGATGAAATCGCCCAGTTCGGGATAGCTTCCCGACATCAGTTGTTCCACGGATGTGCCCCGGGCGAAAAAGTGGTCCTGAAAAAGGTTCCGTTCATACCAGTCGACAACCGCCGGAGGCACGCTGTTAATGCCTTCGTCGCGCCGCGTGAGGACGTTGCCCAGATTGCGGCCGAGGGAAGGAACCCCCAGCTCCAGGCAGCATCCGCCCTGGTGGGGCGCCACCAGCAGCGTCAGCCCGGGATGCGCCGCGGAAATCTCCAGCTGGCCGTCGGCGTTGAAATCCTCCCGGAGCAGCTCGGAATCGGTTTGCCCCTCCCTCAGTTCGGCCTCGGCCTGCATCAGATCTTTCCAAACCGCCTCCCGCAGGTGGGGCAGATGCAGCCCCCCGCGGGTTCCATGCCAGAGGACGGTGGAGGATTGGGCCCGCCAAAGCTTTTCCTGGATGGCACGCGTCCGGGGCGACTTTCCCCGGGCCCGCAGCTTCCGCCCCAACATCAGGTTTTTCCGGTAGATCAGGTTGACCTCCCCGTAACGGACCCGGAAGGAGGCCCAGGATCCGCCGCGGAAAAAGGGGAGGATACGGGCGGCGTCATAGCGCTGCCCCAGGTGGGCCCGCTCCCGGAAAAATTCCCGGCGCGCCGAGCCCGGCAGCGACCATCCCCCCAGTTCGGCCGGCGTTCCCGGTGGCAACGCCACCCGCCCTTTCGGAGCCTGTCTGGCCATCTGCGCGCGACCGGTTAGCGTGTGAATCCAGCCGGAGGATTCCTCGATTTTTGTAAAGAGCGTGTCGAGGTAGGCGGCCAGCCCTCCGGACAGGGACGGCCAGGTCTCGAGATTGGCCGCCAGGGTGAGCGTGATGTCCTCGCCCCGGTTGGCAATCCGGCGCAAATGACCGGACAGTTCGTCCCAGGAGGCGTGGGGAATCAGCCGTGCCAGGTCGGGACAGGTCGGGAAGACCGTCAGCAAATCGCCCGCTTGGTCGGTGACATAGTGGCCGTTCAGTTTCGCCGGCGTGATTCCCGCCTGCAGGAAAAAGGAGCCGTCAACTGCAGCATACTGGATGCCGGCCCGGCCGAAGGAGCCGCAAAGGGACGGTCCCCACACGCCCTCTGCCAGCCAGGCCCCGGACGGTTCTGCTCCCAGGCGGCTCTTCAGCCAAGCAGCCATCATGGCAAGCTGTCCATCGCGGTCCTCCTCGGACCACTCCACCAGCACCGGCTCGTAAAATCCTCCCGTCATCATCTCCAGGCGACCCGTGGCCTCCAGATCCTTCAGCTGGGTCACCAGGTCCGTATGCCGCTCCGCCAGCATCTCGAGGAGAACTCCGCTGACATGCAGGTTGAGGGAAACCCCGGGATGCCTCCGGATCACCTCCAGCACCGGCCGATACGTCTCCCGGACAATCTGATCCACCACCGCCGGAAAATTCCCGGGCGGTTGGTGCAGGTGCAGGCAAAGGACAAGGTTGACGTTTTTCATGGCAGGATCAGACGAACCAGTTTTTCAGGTCATGGGTTTTGTTGGGACCGGCAAACTCAATCAGTCCACGCTCCGGATACCGTTCGGCCTCCGTCCCTCCCCGCATCACCCGCACCAGACAGCTCACCTCCGCGCCGTCGTTCCTCCATCCCAGGCTCGCGAAAGGAATCCTCCACTGCAGGCCCCTCTCCGCGACGACCTCCACTTCGCTGGCCACCGGTTCAAAATGGATGCCGTCCTTGGCCCGGCTGACTTCCACGGTCCAGCCCCCGTTTTGGGGCACCGCCCGCACCTTCACGTGGATCGGCTGGTTGAAATCGACCGAGATCTCCTCGCCCAGCGGCGCCGCGCCATCAAGACGGAAATAGAAATCCTTCTCCCCAAATCCGTAGAGAATCGTGCGCACCCTGCGGTCCCCCTGCGCCATCGCCCCCTGATCCCGCCAGGCATCGTATTTTCCAGCCCCCGACCAGTCGAGATAACTCGGCCTCACTCCCAGCTTGGGCTCGATCGAACGGAGGGGAGGATGCCCCAACCGGATCTCCGCCGCACAGATCGGCACGCTCAGTGCAGGCGGCGGCGTGGCCCCCAGCCTCCGGTAGACATTTTGCAGCCGGGACCGGAACAGGGAGTCAAAAATCAAATCGCTGTCCGTCTGGAAGTCCGGCCCATACCACCAGAACCAGTCGCTCCCCTCGGCCGCATAGAGATCCTCCCAGGCGGCCCTCCTGGTTTCCTCAGGCAGGACATTGCGGCTCTCCGCCTGCCGGAGAAAATCGCGGGTGCGCCGGATCCAGTCCCAGGCCCGGTTCTCCTCCGGGTCCCCGATCCAGATATCGAAATTACCGCCGATCCACGAGCCGGAATGGATTCG
>DFCD01000134.1:10202-11064 GCA_002366885.1 Verrucomicrobia bacterium UBA3063 | reverse complement strand
GGCTCGGTCCGCGCCGCGGTGAAACCGATGTAGTCGGAAAGGGGCCGCTCCCGGAACAGGGTTTTGAGCGAGGCCCCCTGTTCCTCCACCCGCCATGCCTGGAATAATTCCACATGATCCACCTTGCGACCCTGCTCCTCCAGTCCGCGGAAGAGGACCGCCTCGTCCGTGACAAAATATTCAAAACCGGCCCGCGCCATCAGCGGAATCACCTCCGGGCTCACCGAGCCCTCCGAGGGCCACAACCCCCGCGCCTTTCGCCCGAAAACCCGGGTGTGGGACTCCTGCGCCCGCTGCAGGTGGGCCAAGGCATCCTCCGGCGCCTGCATCCGGTCCGGAAGGCGCGCCCACGGCATGGCCCGCTTGGCCGCGTCCGTGTCCGCCAACAGCGGCAGGATCGGATGATAAAACGGCGTGGTGGTCAGTTCGGCCTGCCCGCTCTCCACCAGCGCCCGGTATTCCCCGAGAATTCCCTGCAGCATCTCCCGGTGAATCTCCAGCACCCGCTTTTTTTCCTCCTCCGTGAAATCCCGCCCCTTGCGGACCAGTTCCCCCAGCTCCGGATACCGTTGACGCGCGGCGAACCCGCACCATCCGAGATTGAACCACACCTGCAGGTCGCGAAGGTCGGCCTCCCGGAACCGCCTGAGGTTCCAGGAGGATCCGGGCCGGCGCCCGCGCAAATCGAGGAGCTGCCGGTACCGCGGGTGCGGGTCGATACAGGTGTGCCAGTTGATCTTGAAAAAGTGCTCAAGCAGCTCCGCCCGCTCCTTTTCATCCAGTTCCTTGGCCGGCTTGGCGGCCAATTCCCCCCAGCGGTCCCTCACCGTCCCCGCCGCCATCTGCTCGATCTGCTGCACCA
>DFCD01000134.1:0-10157 GCA_002366885.1 Verrucomicrobia bacterium UBA3063 | reverse complement strand
GCACCCACGGCATCAACACCTCGCCCGTCTGCGCGTCGACGTAGGACGGCTGGTGAAAATGCCAGAGGATGACGGCGTCAGCCATGCTGGGTCGCCTCGCGGAGGACGTTGGCCGCTTCCTCAGGCAGGGTCGGATTGATGTAAAAGCCCGTCCCGAACTCGAAGCCGGCCACCCCGGTCAGGCGGGGAAGGATCTCAATGTGCCAGCGGAAGTCCGCGTCGATGGTGGTCCAGGAATCCGGCCGGCGGCTCCGGCGAAACGGGGCCGTGTGCAGGATGAGATTGTAGTCGGGTTGATCCAGCCCGCCGGCGTAGGCCGAGAGGGTTTTTTGCAGCGCCTCCGCCAGGTGCACGAGGTCCGCATCGCTGGCCGCCTGAAAATCCGCCTGCTGGCGCCGCGGCATGATGCAGGTCTCGAAAGGGAACCGGCTGGCAAACGGGCAGAACACGGTGAAGCCGTCGTTTTCAAAAACGACGCGGTCTCCCGCCTTCCGCTCCGCCTTGAGGATATCATCGAATAAACTACGGTCTTTTTCGAGGTAGTAGGCCCGGGCCGCATTGAGTTTTTCCTTGAGCACGATCGGCGTGACCGGAAGCGCAATCAGCTGGGTGTGCGCATGGGGCATGGTGGCACCCGCCCTCGCCCCCTGGTTTTTGAAGATCAGGATGTAGTGCATCCGGATGTCCTTGGACAAATCGAGAATCCGGGAGCGGCAGGCTTCCAGCACCCGCACGATTCCGTGCAGGCTTTGTTTTTCCAGCGGCAGTTTGGGATGCGGAGTCTCGACAATCACCTCATGCGCGCCCACCCCGTTCATGCGGTCGTAAAATCCCACCGCCTCCTTTTCGAGGTCCCCCTCCACCCGGAGGGCGGGAAAACGGTTCGGCACCACCCGCACCTGCCAACCGGGGCCGTTGGCCGACCCGCCGTTGGGACGGATCGCATAAAGCTCCGGTGGCGTGTAGGCCTCGTGGCCCTCCAGGAAAGGATCCTCCTCCGGTTTTGTCGGGGGCATTTCCTCGCAACGGTACCTTTCGGGGCGGATCTGCCGCTCCGGGCTGAACACGATCCAGCGCCCCACCACGGGGTCTTTTCTTAATTCCGGCATGCCAAGGTTCCTTTCGTCTTGTGCTTCCTCCCGGAGGAGGAAAGCCCGGCGGACGAACGGTAGACATGGTCGTAGGCCGGCACCGCCGCGCCCCAACTCCAGTCCCGTTTCATCCCGTGAAGGCGGGCCGACTTCATCATTGCGGGTTCGTCCCACAACGCCAAGGCCTGATCCAACCCCTCCCCCAGCCCTGCCCCAGAGCCCGCCGGAAACCGGATCCCACACCCCGTTTTTTTGGAGCCTTCCCAGGGCTCGACGCTGTCATGCAGTCCGCCCGTGTCGGCCACCACCGGGATGGCGCCGTACCGCATCGCATACATCTGGGTCAGCCCGCAGGGCTCCGTGCGCGAGGGCATCAGGAAAAAGTCCGCGCCGCCGAAAATCCGCCGGGCCAGCTCCTCATGGTGCTCCAGACGAACCGACACCCGGCCCGGCAGACGCTTCGCCAAATCCCGGGCCGCCTGCTCCAACCCGGGTTCCCCCGTGCCCAGAATCGCCAACCTCCCCCCTTGGCCCACCAGTCGCTCCGCCGCCTCCAGGGCAAGGTCGACGCCCTTGTCGGGTGTCAGCCGGGTGACCATGCCGAAAATCGGCCGGCCGTTGGCCGCCTCCAGTCCCAGCTCCGCCTCCAGCGCCGCACGGCACTCCTCCCGCCCCGACAGCGCTCCGGACCGGAAATGGCTTGGCAACGCCGGGTCGGAGGCCGGATTCCACGCCTCCTCGTCGATGCCGTTCAGAATCCCCGTGAGATGTTCCGACCTTCCCTTAAGCACCTCGTGCAGGCCGTGGCCGAAATCCTCCGTCTGAATCTCCCGGGCGTAGCTCGGGCTGACCGTGGTGACCTCATCGGCAAGCAGCACCGCCCCCTTGAGCAGGTTCACCCGCCCGTAGAATTCCAGCGTCTCCGGACGGAACATCTCCGCGGGCAGCCCCAACCTCGCGAAGTCCGCAGCCGGAAACTCCCCTTGGTACCGCAAGTTATGGATCGTGAAGACGGTGCGCATCGGCAACCGGGCCACCGAGGCCAAGGCCGGAATCAGCGCGGTATGCCAGTCGTTCGCATGCAGGATCTCCGGCACCGGCTCGATGTGCCGCGCCAGCTCCACCGCCGCGCGGGAAAAAAAGACGAAACGGTCCAGGGAATCCGGATAGTCCCCCCCGCCTTCCCCGTACGGGTGGGGCCGGTCGAAATATTCATCCCGCTCGATCGCAAACAGGCTCACCGCGCCCCGCCGCCCCTGCCAAACCCTCGTGAGCCAGGTGCCGTGCGCCACCGGAACCTGCAGCTCCAGATGGGTGCTCCGGAACTCGCCGGATTTTTTGAGCCCTCGGTGCAGGGGCACCACCACGCTGACCAAATGGCCCGCCTCCGCCAGCGCCCCGGGAAGCGCCGCCGCCACGTCCGCCAACCCCCCCACCTTGCCATGGGGAGCCAGCTCAGCCGCCACGAATAGGATGTTCATGCGTGGAAACTTCCATTATGCCCTACTACCCATGCCTGCCGCCAGCCGCTTGCCGGACCGGATTCTTGCGCTTCTCAAGGGCAAAAAGGCCACCCCGCTCGACCTCCCCGCCCTCGCCCGCCGCCTCCGTGTTCCTCCCGCCGCCGTCAGCCGCACCCTCACCCAGCTGGAAAAACAGGGCCAAGTCGCCCGGGTTCGCCACGACCACTGGATCTCCGCCGGCTCAGCCGATCTCGTCACCGGCACCATCCAGTTTCATCCCAAGGGCTTTGCCTTCGTCACCCCCGCCGAGGGCGAGGGCTCCGACCTGCGCATCGACGCCGAGGACACTGCCACCGCCCTCCACGGCGATCTCGTCGTCGCCCGACTCCATCAACCCTCCTTCGCCAGCCGCGGCCGGCGCGCCGAACCGGAACGCCCCCGCGGCCGCGTCATCCGCATCCTCGAACGGCGCAACGACAAGATCGTCGGCACCCTCCAGAAAACCGCCCGCTTCTTCATCGTCATTCCCGACGATCCCCGCCTCCAGCACAACCTTTACGTCCCCGAGCCCGGCTCCGGCGGCTCTCCCACCGCCACCCCAGGCGACAAGGTCGTCGCCCGCCTCACCGAATGGAAAAACCGCCACACCAACCCCGAAGGGGTGGTCATCGAGCGCCTGGGTCGCCGCGAGGATCCCGGTGTCGACATCCTTTCCATCGTCCGAAAATTCGATCTCCCCACCGAATTCCCCGCCCAAGCCCTCGCGGAGGCCTCCTCCTTCGCCCCGGTGGAACTCCCCGACAAGCCCGCCGACCGGGAAGACCTTCGCGGCGAATTCGTCATCACCATCGATCCCGACACAGCCCGCGACTTTGACGACGCCATCTCCCTGCGGGAACTCCCCGGGGGTCATGCCGAGATCGGCATCCACATTGCCGACGTCTCCCATTATGTCCGCCCGGGCTCGGTCCTCGACGAGGAGGCCCGCCGCCGCGCCAACAGCGTCTACCTCGTCAACGGCGTCATCCCCATGCTTCCGCCCCGCCTTTCCGACGACCTCTGTTCCCTGCGGCCGCGCGAACAGCGCCTCACCTACTCCGCCTTCGTCCGCATCAGCCCGGACGGCCGGATCGGCAACGCCCGCTTCGCCCGCACCGTCATCTTTTCCCGCCACCGCCTCACCTATCAGGAGGCCCTGCTCCGCCTTCATCGGCCCGCCACGGACGATCTCGACCGGTTTCTGCAAAAGGCCTGGACCTACGCATCCGCCCTTCGCAAAAGACGCTTCGCTTCGGGGGCGCTCGACCTGGACTTTCCGGAACTACGGGTGCTTCTCGACCGGCAGGGCCGCCCCGACCGGATCGAAAAGGAGTCGTCGGACGAGTCCCATCAGCTCATCGAGGAGTTCATGCTCCTTGCCAACGAGGCCGTCGCCCGCCACCTCAACCGGGAACATCGCCCCTCCCTCTATCGGATCCACGAGGTGCCGGAGGAATCCCGCCTACAGGAGTACCGCCAACTCCTGATCGCCCACGGCATCAAGGCCGGCGATCTCACCCAGCGCGGGGAGATCCAGAAAATCCTCAAACTGCTTCCCGGCCGGCCCGACGGCTATGCCCTCAAGATCGCCCTTCTTCGCTCCCTCAAGCGGGCCGTCTACTCCCCCAAAAGCCTCGGCCACTACGGCCTCGCCAAATCCCACTACACCCACTTCACCTCCCCCATCCGGCGCTACGCCGACCTGCTCGTCCACCGCTCCCTCGCCCACACCCGCGGCGCTCCCCGTGCGGAAACCGAGGCCCTGAACAAATTGGCCCAGCACTTATCCCGTCAGGAACGGACCGCGGCCGACGCCGAACAGGAGTCCAAAAAGCTGAAGCTTCTCGAATACCTCGAAGCCCAGGCCGGCCCCAACGCCACCCAGACCTTTGAGGCCATCGTCACCGAAGCGACCAATTTCGGGCTCCTCGTGGAACTGCCTGACTTCCTGATTTCCGGCCTGATCCATGTCTCGGCGCTGAAGGACGACTTCTTCTCCTTTGACCCCGTCCGGCGACATCTCCGCGGCCGGCGCAGCGGCCAAACCTACAAGGCCGGCTCCCGCCTCCGCGTCGCCGTTCTCCGCATCGACCTCCCCAAACGCCAGGTCGATTTTCGGCCCGCCTGAATCTCTTGGTAGGGAGGGGTCGCCGACCCGTCTGCGAAATTCTTGCTAACTCACGTTTTGAATTTTCGGACGCCTGGGCCAGGCGTCCCTACCACGGCTTTCCGTCGAACTTCGTGCCTTCCTTCATCTTCATCTTAATCCTAATCCGCGTTGCGACACACTCACCCGAAGCTCGCTACCCCACAAAGCTAAGGGAACTCCACCTGCACCACCGTCGCCTCCTCGACACCTTCCAACAAAAGGGATTCGTGGTCGGCGGTGATCATCCGTGCCGTTCCCTTCGGCCACTCCCGGCCGCTCTCCTTCTCCCGGATCTTTCCCGCCGCCACGAACAGGTAGCGGAAACTTTTCGGATCCGGCATCAGCTCCCGCAGCTCTCCCGGCGTCAGCCACCAGCGGGTGATCCGGAAATGGTCGCACACCAGCATTCGTTCGCCGCGGGGCTGGACGAAAGCCGGCTCATGATCCTCCCAGCGGATCGAGGCCAGCGCCTCCTTCACGTGAAGGGCGCGCGGCTTGCCGGAGTCGTCCTTCCGGTCCCAGTCATACACCCGGAAGGTTGTGTCGGAGTTCTGCTGAATCTCCAGGATCACGTTGCCGGCGCCGATCGCGTGCACCCGGCCGGAAGGCAGAAACATCGCCGCCCCCGGCTCGGTTTTCAGCCGGTGGAAACAGTCCGCCACGGTTCCGGCCGTCAGTGCCTTTTCAAACTCGGCCTTACCCACACCATCCTTGAGACCGGCGAGGATTTCCGCTTCCGGCCGGGTCTCAAGGAAGAACCACATTTCCGTCTTGGGCTCCCCGCCCAATTCCTTCGCCCGCTCGGCCGGAGGATGGACCTGCAGGGACAGCTTGTCCTGCGCATCCAGCAGCTTGATCAGGACCGGAAAACGGGAAACCGCCGGGGCTTTGGTGCCGAAAATCTTTTTCCGGTCCGACCCGCTCCACAGGTCATGGAGGGTTTTTCCGGACTCCTTCTCGCGCGACTGCGCCTCCTCCCGGTCCACCAGCTCCCAAGTCTCGCCGATCTTTTTCCCCTCGGGAAGTTTCCGTCCGAAATTCTCCGCCAGATTTCTCCCGCCCCAGATCCGCTCCTGCGGAAGCGGTTCAAATTCCCAAATGGCCATGCAGAAACCTTATGCCTTTCGACTCCCTGTTGAAAGCTCCTCCTAAACTTAAGCGTAAACCGAAACGAGAATCTTAATATTCCTCCTCCCAGCTTCTTCCGTCCTTGTACGCCGCTCCCGCCCTCCATTTCCCCTCCTCCCAAAAAAAGGGCACGGTGATTCTGCGCTCGCCGGCACGGTCGGCACGGATCACTTCCGCCTCGGCATAACTCCGCGCCTCAAATCTTGGCACATCGCTCAGCCGGTAACTGGCCGCCTCTTGCCGGTCCTTTTGCGCCACCATCACCAGCACCGCCTTCGGCTCCCAGCCTTCCGCCCGGATTTTTTCCGTGAGGGGGGCCGACAACACCCCCTCCAGCTCCCCATGCCTTCCCTCGTTTGCCCGGTCAATCATCCCCTCCACCTCCAGGATGAACCGGGCACGCGGATCCGGACCGCAGCCTGGGAGACAAATTGCCCCCAGCAGCAGCCCCACCCCCCAGAAACTTGCCTTGGAAAAACCCATCCGTCCGCTTCATTAAGGGAACTCATTTTCCATGGCGAAACCAAAACCCACCCGGATCGGACCCAGCCTCGGCCAGGAAATCGTGGCCATCGCGATTCTGGGGTTCGGAATCCTTCTCCTTCTGGCCCTCTTTTCCTTCGAGCCCCGGGATATCCGCTTCTACACGGACACCCCCAATGACCCGGTGCACAACCTCGTCGGCCCATCCGGGGCCTACCTCGGCGGCATTCTTATCCTCCTGCTCGGGCTCGGGTCCTATATTTTCCCCGCCTGCCTGATTGCCGGAGGGCTTCTTCTCTTCTTTGCCAAGGAAGTCAGGTACAGCCAGAAATTCCTCCTGCTCGGGGTTCTCCTGGTCAGCGGGGCATGCCTGCTCCAGCTCGCCGCCCCGCTGGTGGGCCCCTCGCTGGCCAACCCTTTCTTCACCGGAGGCCGGGGCCTGGATCTTCCCCTCTCTCCGGCCGGTCGCGCTCCCGGCGGTTATCTGGGCTATTTCCTCAATGACAAGTTTCTCAGCCCCGTGCTCGGCACGGTCGGGGCCGTGCTTGTTTCCGGCATAGCCTATCTGGTCGCCCTGATCCTTCTTTTCGAGTTCCGGCCTGCGGAACTCGCCCGCGCCTTTGGCGAGGCCGGCCGCGCCATCGTCGACCAGTACTGGGACTACCGGATCCGCAAGGCAGCCCCCGATGAACGGATCGAACTCGAACAAAAGAAACTCGAGGTCGAACAGAAGCGCCTGCGCAACCGCCTCGCCAAAGAGAAAGCCGAGGCCGCCAAAAAGGCCCCGCCGGTCGCCCAAACCACCCCAACCACCCAACGCCCCCCCGTCAAAATCTTCGACACCACCGTCAACCCACTGCCCTCCGATCTCCCCGGCGCCACCGCCCCCAAGGCAAAAACCACTCCGGCCAAGGCGGAGAAAAGCGAAAAGCCCGATAAGGCCGAAACCAAGATCAAGGATCTCGGCAAACCCGTCTCCCCCCTCACCGCCCTTGCCACCGAAACCCCCGCGGAAGCGACCTCGACACCCCGTCCCAAGCCCGCAAAACCGCCCACACCCGCCGCCGTCCGCCCCTCCTACGACGCCTACAAGCTGCCCTCCATCGATCTGCTGCAGAAATCCGAGAAAGAGGCACGCCCCACCTACAGCGAGGAGGAACTCAAGGCCAACCAACAGCGCATCGTCGAGGCCCTCGCCCACTTCGACATCGAGGTCAGTCCCGGCGACATCACCCGCGGTTCCACCATCACCCGATACGAACTCTATCCCGCCCCCGGCGTCCGCGTGGAACGCATCGTCAACCTGGAACGCGACCTGGCCCGCACCATGAAAGCCGAGCGCATCAACATCCTCGCCCCCGTCCCCGGTCGCGACACCGTCGCTATCGAGGTCGCCAACTCCGCCAAGATCAAGGTCCTCCTCCGCGACCTGCTCGAGTCCGGCGAATGGTCCGGATCCAGCGCCCACCTGCCCGTCTCCCTGGGCAAGGACGTCTACGGCGCCACCCTGGTCGACGACCTCGCCGACCTCCCCCACGTTCTCATCGCCGGCACCACCGGTTCCGGAAAATCGGTCTGCATCAATACGCTTCTCCTCAGCCTCCTCTACCGCTTCGGCCCCGACGACCTTCGCCTTATCCTCATCGATCCCAAGGTCGTGGAACTCCAGGTCTACAACCGCCTTCCCCACCTCGTCGTCCCCGTCGTCACCGAGCCAAAAAAAGTTCTCCTCGCCCTCAAATGGACGATCAACGAAATGGAAAAGCGCTACCGCTACATGGCCAAGGCCGGCGTCCGCAACATCGGCACCTACAACTCCCGCTCCCGTGGCTCCAAAAACGTCGAGGAGCTCGACCTGGCCCCGCGCCTCGCGGGGGAAGAGCCCCCCGCGCCGAGCGCCGAGGAACCCCTGCCGGACCGCCTCCCCTTCATCGTCGTGATCATCGACGAGCTCGCCAACCTCATGCAGGTCGCCCCGGCCGAGGTCGAAAACGCCATCGCCCTTCTCTCCGCCAAGGCCCGCGCCGCCGGCATCCACCTGGTCATCGCCACGCAGACGCCCCGCGCCGCCGTCATCACCGGGGTCATCAAGACCAACGTCCCCGCCCGCATCGCCTTCCAGGTGCCCTCCGGGGTCGACTCCCGCGTCATTCTCGACGAATCCGGAGCCGAAAACCTGCTCGGCAAAGGTGACCTGCTTTATCTGCGCCCCGGAGCCAGCAAACTGATCCGGGCCCAGGGCGCCTTTGTCACCGAGGAGGAGGTGGCGCGCGTGATCGACTTCATCGCCGCCCAGGCCAAGCCCTACTACGAGCAGGAAATTCACGCCAAGATGACCAAACCCTCCACCGGGGATTCGGAACTTTCCGAAAAAGACGAGGAATTGATGTCCCGGTCCCTCGAGGTCATCAAACAGGAGAAAAGGGCTTCCACCTCGTTGCTGCAGAGAAGGTTAGGCCTTGGCTACGGCCGCGCGGCGTGGGTGATTGATCAATTCGAATCCAGGGGTATGATTGGACCAAAGGACGGCGCCAAGGATCGGGAGATCCTCGTCGACCTTGATACGGTCCAATTATGAAAACCAAGGAAGCCCCGAAGCCCGAAAAAAGCGAAAACGCCTCCATCGGTTCCCAGTTGAGCATGGCTAGGCTTCGCCACGGCTGGACTGTGGAGGAAGCCGCCGCCCGCACCCGGCTTCATCTCAACGTCATCCGCAACCTCGAGGGCGACCGCTTCGACAAACTCCCCAGCCTTGCCTACATCCGCGGTTTTCTGCGGATTTATTCTCGGGAACTCGGCCTGGACCCCAAATCCATCCTCCGGGAATTCCAGCCCAGCCACGCCGAGGTGGAGGACTCCATCCTCGACCTCCGCCCCGAAATGCTCGAATCCCTCCCCACCCGGGCCGCCGAACCCATCCTTACCTCCCGCCGGCTCGGTTTCGGCGTTCTTTCCGCCGTGGCCGTCTTCGTTTTTGCCGTTGCCGGCATCCAAATGTACCGGGTTTGGCCGGTGAAATCCCCCAAGGACCCCTCCAGCCTGGCGCCGATCGGCGCAGTCCACGGAAAGGATGTAAACCCACCCTCCCCGCAACCCGCGGCCGCCGGACCGGACGAAACCCCCGTCAAGGCCGCTGTCCCTCTGAAGCCCTCGGAACGCGCCGCCGGCGAGACACAGGAAAACAACCGCCTCCCGCCGGTGCAAAGTTCGGATCTGCCGCCCAAGCCCTCCGTCCCGCATCAGTTACGGGTTTACGCCAAGAAGGACACCTGGGTGCGCATCGTTGCCGTCCGTGACGGCAAGGAAGAAGTCCTTTTCGAGGACACCATCGATGAGGAGGAAATCATGCCCCGCCAGAAGGACGAGGCATGGACCGCGGACTCGTTTGTCGTCACCACCCGGGAAGCCGCCGATGCCGAAATCATCTTCAATGGTTCCAACTTCGGAACCTTCGAGAAGCCCGGCCCCCAGACCTTCCGCCTGCCCGCCCGCTAGGCGGGACCGGCCAACTTCATCCCTTCCATGGCGGCCAAAGTCGGCCTCATCTCCCTAGGTTGTGCCAAGAATCTCGTCGATTCCGAGATCATGCTTGGCCACCTCCGCTCTGCCGGCATGGATCTCACCGCCGATTGCGGCGAGGCCGATGTCCTGATCGTCAACACCTGCGCCTTCATCGACTCCGCCAAGACCGAAAGCATCCAGGCCATCCTGGAGGCCCACCGCGACCGCGGTCTCCACCGACGCCGGGCCAGCCAACGTCTCATCGTGGCCGGCTGCATGTCCCAGCGCTTTTCCTCGGAACTG
>DFCD01000122.1:5897-8584 GCA_002366885.1 Verrucomicrobia bacterium UBA3063 | reverse complement strand
CCAGCCAACTTTCCCGCATGATCAAGGGCCAGATCGACGAGGCCATCAAACAGGACAAAATGAAGGCGACCGAGGGCATGGACCTCCTGGACTCCTACGAGAAAGGCCTGTCCCACCCCACTTACCTCAGCCTAGAAAACCCCTGAATCAGACCGCCTTTTGCGGTTGGCAAGCCCTTGGGGCTCAGCTAGGATCGAAATTTCATGGCTAAGAAGTCCAAAGCAAAAAAGAAGGCAAAAGCCCCCTCTCGCAAGGCCCCCAAGGCATCAAAAAAGAAGGCGGCGACCCGCTCTTTGTCCAAGTCCAAAAAGCCTGCGGCCAAGGCAGTTGTGCCGAAAAAACCCTCCGGCCCCCCTTTCCCCATTAAAACCCCCGCCCGTTTCCTTCGTCCCTTGGACGAAAACACCAAACCGGCCAAGCCTCCAAAGTTTTCCGCCTCATTTCTGGAAAAGCAGAAAACCAAGCTGGCCGAATTGCGGGACCATATTCTCGACCAGATGCAGGGCGTGGCACAGGACAGCCTCCGCGAGCCGGCCTCCGGCGGCGGCTCCGCTTTCGGGATGCACCAGGCGGATGCCGGCAGTGATGCTTACGAAAAGGATTTTGCCCTCAGCCTGCTCAGCCAGGAACAGGATGCGCTTTACGAGATCGAAGAGGCCCTCAAGCGGATCGAGGCAGGAACCTACGGCGTCTGCGAAATGTCCGGGCAGCCTATTCCCGTGAACCGCCTTGAGGCCATCCCTTTCGCCCGTTTCACCGTCGACTGCCAATCCCGCTTCGAACAGGAAAACAAGGGCCGCAACCGATGGGAAAGCGCCCAACCCTTCCTCGAAACCGCCGAAACCTCCGACGAAGAGGGTGGCGAGGATTCCGAGGAAGAGGAAAAGACCAAAGCCAAGGAGTAACCGCCATGCTGACGAAAAAACCACGCCGTCCCCGCCGGATGAACCGGTCGGCCCCCCGCCGCCGGATCGACATCAACGCGGACGCCATCGATTTCCGCAACACGGAGCTGCTCCGCAAGTTCATCACTGAACGCGGCAAGATCCTGCCCCGGCGCGTCACGGGCATGCCGGCCCGACTGCACCGCAAGCTCAACCAGGCCATCAAAAGGGCGCGCAACGCCCTTCTCCTGAAATGAGCCGCCGCTGCGAAATCACCGGGGCCGTTCCCGTGCTCGGCCACCGCATCATCCGAAGCGGTAAATCCAAAAAGTCCGGCGGTATCGGCACCCACGTCACCGCCAATACCCCCCGCAAGTTCCGCCCCAACCTGCGCCGCAAGAAGCTCTACGTCCCCGAACTCGGCCGTCATGTGACCGTCCGCCTCACCGCCCGGGCCCTCAAGACGATCGACAAGCGAGGAGCTTACTCGACCCTCAAGCGCGCCGGCGTGATCTGAGGCCCGTTCCGGGCACCGGCCTTGGCCTTCGTAGCCACGCCTAGCGCGGCGAAGTAGGCCCGGGTGTCCGTGATGAACGTCCTCCACTTCCTTTCCGCTCCCGCCGGATCCCCGGCAGCGGAGTCGTTCTGGTCGGAAACAGACACCGCCCTGCAGGAGGAGCTGACCGTCTCCGCCTATCTTTTCCATGAGGGTGCGACGGCCCTGCAGGACCCCCGCCTCAGTACCCTCCTCAACCGGGGACTGCGCCTTTTTTCCTGTCCGCGCGCTGCGGAAACCTTTGGGGGAAGCGAATCACCCTTGGCAACCCTGGGCGGCCCCGGCCTCCTGGCGGAGCTGATTGAGCGTGCCGCGGCCTTCCGCTCGTTTAACGCCGCATGAAAAGGGTCGCCGTCATTTGCCGCTCGGCCCCCGGGTCAAAGCGCCGTCTCGCCGAGGAAGCCATGCGCCTGGCTGCCGGACTGGCCGCCACGGGCCGACTTCGGGTCGACTTGGTTCTTCTGGAAGGGGGGCTCCTTCTTTTGATGCCGGAATTCAGCGGATCAGCCCTCACCTGGGAATCCTTGCTTTCCCCGGACAGCCGGATTTTGGTGCCGCCCAGCTACACGAGTCCCGCGGGAGCCCCCAAAACGGAAAAGTTGGCGGACCCGGAAATGCTGGCCAAAGAGGCGGATTTGGTTCTCCGGTTTTAGGTTTTCCGCTCGACTGATCCGCCCTTCTCCGCCATCCGAGAGATTGTCCATGCTCGACCGCGCCAAACTTAAGCACCTCCACTTCCTCGGCATCGCCGGTACCGGCATGGGCACGGTGGCCGCCATGTTCCGGGAACTCGGCCTGCAGGTCACCGGCACCGACCAAGCCGTTTACCCCCCCATGTCCGACTTCCTGCGCGAACGCGGCATCGTCTTCCACGAGGGTTACCGGGAGGAAAACCTCAGTCCCAAGCCCGACCTCGCTGTCGTCGGCAACGTTATCTCCCGCAGCAATCCCGAACTTGAAGCGATTCTCACCCATCGGATTCCCTTCGTCTCCCTGCCGGAACTACTCCGCGGGTGGTTCCTCTATCGCAGCCGAAACCTTGTCGTCACCGGCACCCACGGCAAGACCACCACCTCCACCATGCTGGCTTTTCTATTGGAAAAAGGCGGCCTCCAGCCCAGCTGGTTCATCGGCGGGGTGCCGGTCGATCTTCCGGGCGGCTGCCACCACGGCAAAGGCAGCTTCTGGGTGTTGGAGGGTGACGAGTACGACACCTCCTTTGCCGACAAGCGCAGCAAGTTCCTCCA
>DFCD01000122.1:4829-5801 GCA_002366885.1 Verrucomicrobia bacterium UBA3063 | reverse complement strand
TTCCGCCAACTGCTCAATGTCGTCCCCAAGAACGGTCTCGCCCTGATTAATGCGGACGATCCCAAGGCCGTGGAGGTGGCCAAGGACGCTCCCTGCGAGATTCTTGAGGTGGGCGGAGGCCCGCAGGCTGCCGCCCGCTACCAGATTCAGGCCAGCGGGCCGGACGGCAGCGATTTCACCCTTCATGGTCAAAAGTTCCACCTCCGCCTCGCCGGAAAGCACAACGTCCACAACGCTTCCATGGCTATCTCCGCCGCCCACACCCTTGGCCTTTCCCTCGACAAACTCGCCTCGATTTTGCCGGAGTTTCACGGGGTCCGCCGCCGGCTTGAGGTCCGGGCCGAGGCTAAAGGCATTACCCTGGTCGATGACTTTGGCCACCATCCTTCGGCCCTGCGCGAATCCATCGCCGCCTTGCGCACCCGCTACCCGGGTCGGCGCCTCTGGGCCCTATTCGAGCCCCGCTCCAACACCACTCGCCGGGGCATCTTTCAAAAGGAGCTGGCCCACTCGCTTTCGGCTGCCGATGGCGTTTACATCGCCGAAATCGCCCGCAAGGAGCAGCTCGACCCCCTCACCCGGCTCGATCCCGCCAAAATCGTTCAGGACATCAAGGCTGCAGGGAAGGAGGCCCATTTCCTCGCCGACGGCGAGGCCATCAGGGAAGATCTGTTCCCGCGCCTAAAATCCGGCGATGTGGTGGCCGTCTTCACCAACGGAAGCTTTGGGGGCCTCGTTCCCAAGCTGGCCGAAGCCCTGAAAAAACTCTAAAAAACGTGGCTTTCGCTGTCAGCTGACCGCTGGAACCAGGCTTTTCACGTCGACACCGCGGAACTGGAATAACTTCGCAATCGTCTCCTCGATGACGTTGTTGGGGCAGGAGGCTCCCGCCGTCACCCCCACGGTCACCCTGCCGGAGGGCAGCCAGTTTTGTGTCCTCTTTTCCTTATGGGCGTGCTGGTCGTAATGCTC
>DFCD01000122.1:0-4798 GCA_002366885.1 Verrucomicrobia bacterium UBA3063 | reverse complement strand
TCGGCCAAATGACTGGTGTTACTGCTGTTGTAACCCCCCACCACGATGAGCAGGTCCATCTTGTTCACGAGCAGGTCGCGCAGGGCGTCCTGCCGTTCCTGGGTGGCCCCGCAAATCGTGTCAAAAAAGCGGAAATGCTCACCCAGCTTGGGTCCTCCGAAACGATCCTCGATGGCTTTTTTGATCCTCCGCTGCACCTCCTCGGTCTCCCCGCGCATCATCGTTGTCTGGTTGGCCACCCCCACGGCCTGCAAATGTAGATCGGGGTCAAAACCCGGCGAATGCGCGCCCGCGAATTTCTGCAAAAAATCCTCGCGGTTGCCACCGTTCCGAATGTAGTCACAGACGTAATCCGTTTCGGCCAGGTTGTAGACCACCAAATAGTGCCCGAGACCGTCCCCGCTCAAAGCCCGGGAACTCGTCGCCATCGTCTCCTCATGGGAGGCCTTGCCGTGAATGATGGAGGTCACCCGCTCCTTGTTGTACTGGCGCACCCGTTTCCACACGCTCATCACGTCCCCGCAGGTGGTGTCCACCGTTTGGCATCCCAACTTTTTCAGGTGATCCATCGTTTCCACTTCGGCTCCGAACGCCGGCACAATCACCACATCCTCCGCAGTCAGGCCGGATAGATCATATCCCTTCTGGCCCCGCTTGAGGGAATGAATCCCCATCTCTCGCAACTGCTCATTCACCTCAGGGTTGTGGATGATCTCCCCCAACAAAAAGATCCGCTTGTCCTTGAAAACCTTCGCCGCGGCGTAAGCCAGATCGATGGCCCGCTCCACCCCGTAACAAAAACCAAAAGCCTTTGCCAACACCACCGTCATGTCCTTGGCCACAAGGGGTTGCCCGGTAGCCCTCACGTACTCGACCGCATGGCTGCGGTAATGCTTTTCCACCTGGGCCTGCACCGCCTCCATCACTTCAGGGGTGCGCAGGTTTACTTTTTTGGTCGCGGGAGCGGAAGTTGCCGACATGGATTGAAATTAACCCGAATCGTCTCCGGGTCGAGCCAAAGGGTTCTTCTCTTAGCCCTTCTTCCTCAGCGGTTTGGAGAGGATCCACTCCAAAATTCCCTTCTGGGTGTGCAACCGGTTCTCTGCCTGATCGAAAATGTCGACTGCCCTGGATTCCAAAACATCGGCGGTGATCTCCTTGCCCCGGTAAGCTGGCAGGCAGTGCATCACCAGGACGTTCGGCTTGGCTTTGGCCACAAGCTTCTGGTTGATCTGGTAGGGACCGAAGGCCTTTTCCCGTGCCGCCGCCTCCGCCTCTTTCCCCATCGAAACCCACACATCGGTGTACAGGACGTCCGCCGCCTTGGCCGCCTCCGCAGGATCCTCCGTCCAACTAACGTGTTTTCCGGTCTGGGGAGGTCGGAACTCCCTGGGCGCCGCGCAGGCCAGGTGAAAGCCGAAGATCTTGGCCGCCGCCGCCCAGGACCGAGGAACGTTGCAGGCCGCATCCCCAATAAACGCCACCCGCTTGCCCCGGATCGGGCCCCTCTTCTCCTCAAAGGTGAAGATGTCGCTGAGGATCTGGCAGGGATGCTCGTCGTCGGTCAGCGCATTGATCGTCGGGATCCGCGCATAGGAGGCAAACTCCTCCACATCCCCCTGCGCAAAGGTCCGGATGACCGCTCCATGCACCATCCGTCCCATCACCCGCGCAGTGTCCCGTACCAGTTCCCCACGGCCGAGCTGGATCTCTGCCGCGCTGAGAAAACTGGGCACACCCCCCATCTCCCGGATAGCCACCTCAAAGGATACCCGGGTTCTCGTGGAGGCCTTCGTGAAAATCAGCGCCCAGATCTGACCGGCAAGCGGCCCCTTGGCTCCGGAAGTTTTTCCCCGAGCCTTCTTGGCCTTTTTCGCCATGGAGAGGATCGGTCGGGCCTCGGCCTCGTTCATGCCCTCCAGCTTCAAAAGATGTCTCATAGAGTGGTTTCCACTTTCCGCAGGGCCTCCGCGACCTCCTGCTTGGAAACATTATACGGCGGCAGGAACCGCAGAACATCCGAACCTGCGGGCACCACCAGCAGTCCCGCCGCCGCCAACTGCCCCGCCACCTCCGCATGGGGCCGTCCCTTTACCGTCAGCCCAACCATCCCACCGAATCCCCGCACCTCCCCCACCCAGCCCCGACCCGTCAGCTTGGCCAGCCCCTGCTTTAAATCCTCACCCCGCACCGCCACATTTTCCGCCAGCTTTTCTTCCTCAATGATCCGCAACACCTCCAAAGCCACGGCACAGGCCAAAGCCGTGCCCCCGTAAGTGGTCCCATGGCTCCCTGGCGCCAGAGCATCCATCAGCCCCTCCCCAAACCAAACCGCCCCGATGGGAAATCCCGCGCCCAAACTCTTCGCCATGGAGACCGCGTCCGGTAGAAACAGTTCTTTCCCGCCCGCTTCCCTTAAGATCTTCTCGTAACTCTGGAAACAGCCGGTCCGGTAATGCCCGCACTGCACGGAGTCCATCAGCAGGAAGATACCCTTGTCCCGGGTCAGTTTCCGTAGACCCAGCAGATATTCGGCCGTAGCCGGGATCACTCCACCCTCCCCCTGGATCCCCTCCACCATCACCGCGATCGTCTTGGGCCCGATTGCCTTCTCCACGATGGCCAAATCGTTATAGGAAACATGCACAAAGCCCGGCATCCCGGGACCAAACCCCTCCCGCAGCCGCTCCTGTCCGGACGCCGCGATCATCCCCAAGGTCCGGCCGTGAAAGGAGTTGAGCGTGGTGATGACCTCAAACCGACCCTGGGCCGCCCCCGCTTTTCGGGCCGCCTTCACCATGGCCTCATTGGCCTCCGCCCCGCTGTTGCAGAAAAACACCTTCCCGGGCCCGGTCCGCTGAACCAGTTCCTCCGCCAATTCCGCCTGCTTCGGGTGAAAGAAGAGATTGGAAACATGGATGAGTTGGGAGGACTGTTCCTGTAATGCCCGAACCAGGGCCGGGTGGGAGTGCCCCAGGCAGTTCACTGCGATCCCTCCGCCAAAATCGAGATATTCCTTTCCGTCTGCATCCCAGACCCTCGTGCCCTGGCCCCGCACCAGCACTGGCGCCGTTTCCCCCCGTTTATACGACGGGACCACATTCCGGGCATAACCCGATCTGACCTCCGCGGAGGAAAAGAGTGGCGGATTTTTCAAGGGAGGAACTCTAGGAAAAAGGAAGCTTCCGGCCAATCCCGCTCAGCGGGCGGCCCACCGGAGCAGAGCCTCGGTCTGCTCCCAGCCCATGCAGGCGTCCGTGATGGAAACCCCGTGCTTCAGTCCCTTCGGCCCCCCCGCAGGAATGTCCTGCCTTCCCTCGTACAGGTGGCTTTCCATCATCAGCCCTAGGATACCTGGAGTTCCCGACCTCCGTTGCTCGATCACACTCTTCCAGGCCACCTCCTGCCGGGTTGCCTCCTTGCCGGAGTTCGCGTGACTGCAGTCCACCATCAACCTCACCGGAAGCTGGTGTTTTTTGAGGGACTCCCGCGCCGCCGCCAGGCTTTCCGGGTCGAAATTGCTCTTCTCCCGTCCCCCCCGCAGGACCAGATGGGTCGAGCTGTTGCCCGTGGTCCTCACCACGCTAGTGAGCCCCTCGGGATCAATACCCACAAACGAGTGCGGCGTCCGCGCCGAAAGCATTGCGTCCACCGCAACCTGAAGGCTGCCATCGGTGCCGTTTTTAAACCCCACCGGCATGGAGAGACCACTGGCCATCTCCCGGTGGGTCTGGCTCTCCGTGGTCCGCGCGCCAATCGCCGCCCAGGTCACCAGGTCGGAAAGATACTGGGGCACGATCGGATCAAGGAACTCCGTTCCGGCCGGGACGCCCATTTCATTGATCTCCGCGAGCAGTTTCCGCCCCAGCTTCAATCCACCCTCCAGATCCAGGGTTCCGTCCAGATGCGGATCGTTGATCAGGCCTTTCCAGCCCACTGTGGTCCGTGGTTTCTCAAAATAAACCCTCATGACGAGTAGCAGGGAATCGCCCAGCTCTTCCCGCATCTTGGCGATCTTCCCCGCATATTCCAAAGCCGCCCCGCGCTCGTGGATCGAGCAGGGACCCAGCACAATCAGGGGCCGGGGATTCTTACCCTCCAAAACCGCCTCCACCTCCTCCCGGCCTTTCCTCACCGTCTCCTCGCAAAGCGAAGACACCGGAATTTCCCTCTTCAGCTTGCTCGGCGAGGATAAAGGCTTCAGCTCCCGCACCCGCAGGTTTGCCAGCTTGGGGGCATGTTGAGCCGCCGTGGTCATGAAACCACTGTACCGCTTTTTTCTGTTTCCGAAATACGAATTCCCGAATTCCAAATCCCTAAACCCCTTAACCCCTGAATCCCTTCATCCTTTCAACGCGTCCCACTCCCGTCACCAAATACACCACTCCCCCAAAGAGGTTCCAAACCAGGATCACCGCAAAAGCCGTCAGGGAAATGGCCACCGCCTGTGCGGCCGGAACGCCGAACACCCCGAGGAAGGTGACAAAAGCCGCTTCCCTCAGTCCCAAGCCGTTCCAACTGATCGGCAAAACCGTCACCATCGCCACCATCGGCAGGACCGACGCCAGCTGCCAAAGATCCGCCGGCAAAGCCATTGCTGCAGCCACGGCGAAGAAAAGGGTCACCAGCAGGGCCTGCGAGGTCAGGCTGAGCAGCAAGCCGGCCCCTGCCCCCGCCGGATGGGTCAGACAAACATGACAGGCTTTTGCCCCTTCGGCCGCCGCCTTCCTCCACCCGGAAGAGTGATCCCCGGCCAGCAACCGGCTGGAATACGGCGTGGCCAAAACAACCAGAATCA
>DFCD01000015.1:9458-10163 GCA_002366885.1 Verrucomicrobia bacterium UBA3063 | reverse complement strand
GGGTGGGTGTGCGGGGGCCAATTCCTCTCGTCCGCCGGAATCCCTGCTTTAGATTTTTTCCATGGCCGACCTGGAGCGCTCCGTGGAGTTTGAATTTGTCCGTGCCACGGAAAATGCCGCCCTCAACGCGATGCGCTTCATCGGAAAAGGGGAGAAAGAGCAGGCGGACGCAGCCGCCTGCGATGCCATCCAGGGGGTTTTTGACCTGGTGGACATCCGCGGGGAGGTGGTGATCGGCGAAGGCATCAAGGACAACGCCCCCGGAATATTTCTGGGCGACAAACTTGGCCGATGGGGTGTTCAGGATCCGGTTTTCAACATCGCCCTGGATCCGATTGACGGGACCACCAACCTCTCCAAGGGATCGCCGAACGCCATCTCGGTGATGGCGGCGGCGGAACTCCCCTCGGGGGGCACGCGGCCGGCGATGCGGAACCTCTCCAGCTACTACTCCCACAAGGTGGCCTACGGTCCGGCCGTGGCCGATCATCTCCGCCGTGAGGATCCCGAGGCCAATTTTCTCGATGCGGCCCTGGAGGAGACGCTGCCGCGGATGGCCCGGATTTTGAGCAAGCGGATCACGGACATGGTGGTGCTGGTGCTGGACCGTCCGCGCAACCAGGCGTTCATTGACGCGGTCCGCCGATGCGGCGCGTCGCTCCGCACCATCGGGGACGGGGACATCACCGCGGCGGTGGCGCCTTC
>DFCD01000015.1:5316-9359 GCA_002366885.1 Verrucomicrobia bacterium UBA3063 | reverse complement strand
TCCAAGGACATTGTCACCGGGGAGAGCGCGATCTTTTCCGCCACCGGCATCATTGAGAGTCCGTTGCTGCCCGGCGTGAAGCTGATCGGCCACAAGGCGATCACCCACACCATCCTGATGCGGGCCAAGAGCCAGACGGTCCGCTACATCCGGGCCGTCCACGATCTGGAAAAGAAAACCATCCACCTGCGCAGCCGCGGGGGGGTGGGCAAGGAGTCGAAGATCGGGAAGGGTTAGGAGGGAAACGCCGCCTTTTCCTCGCGGAGGCGGAGTTGGCCGCAGGCGGCGTCGATATCGTGGCCTTTTTCGCGCCGCACGGTTGCCTCAACGCCCGCATCCCGGAACACCATTTGAAAGCGCCGGATGGCGGGCTCCGCCGGTCTCTCGTAGGGCAGGCCCTCCACGGTGTTGTAGGGGATCAGGTTTACCTTGGCGTGGAGCCGGCGGGCGTGGCGAACCACCGCGCGCGCCTCGTCCGGGCTGTCATTGAGATCCCGGATGAGGATGTACTCGAGGGTGATCATCTTTCGCTTGGCCCGGGCAAAGCTCTCGCAGGCGGGAATCAACTTTTCCAGCGGGTATCTGCGGTTTACGGGCATGATTTTGTCGCGGGTTTCGTTGGTGCCGGCGTGCAGGGACAGAGCGAGCCGGAACTGGCCGGGAACCCTGGCCAGTTCCTCGATCTGCGGGGCAAGGCCGCTGGTGGAAACGGTCAGGTGGCGTGCGCCGATGCCGAGGCCTTCGGGAGAGGTGAGCATTTCCATGGCGGCGCGCAGGCGGGGCAGGTTGGCGAGGGGTTCCCCCATGCCCATGAAGACAAGGTTGTCGGGCCGGCGCCCGGCGATTTTGGCCGCTCCCAGCACCTGCCCGACGATCTCCCCGGCGGTGAGGTTGCGCCGCCAACCCTCCAGGCCGCTGGCGCAAAAGCGGCAACCGTAGGCGCAACCGACCTGGCTGGAGACACAGAGGGTGAGGCGACCGCTACGATTTCCGTCGCGACCGGGGTTGGCGGGGATCAGAACGGATTCGAGAAGCGAGCCGTCGCCGAGCCTCCAGAGGATTTTCCGGGTGGTGTCGGCCGAGCCCTGGATTTTGACCGTCTCCACCGCCGTCATCCGGAAACGGGCGGCCAGATCGGCCCGAAGCAGGGCGGGCAGATTGGACATCTCCTGAAAGGAGGAGACAAAACGCTCAAAGACCCATGTCCGCAGCTGCTTTTCCCGCCAGGGTTCCGCCGGGGGAAGCTTCCATTCCGCCGGGGGAACGTCGAGGAGGAGGGGATTCACCGTCCCGATCAGCGGGCGCCCCGGCCGAAGAGCACCGCGGGAATCGTCCGGAGAAGAATCTGGAAATCGAGCCAGAGGGACCATTGGTCGATGTATTCCAGGTCGAGGCGGACCCAGTCGGAAAAATCGGTCACCTCGCTGCGTCCGGAGATCTGCCAAAGGCAGGTCATGCCCGGGGTGACGCTAAGCCGCCGGCGCTGGGCGTTGGCGGTCATGGCAAGCGTTTCGTAGGTGGGCAGGGGGCGGGGGCCGACCAGGCTCATTTGCCCCAGCAGCACGTTGACCAGCTGGGGGAGCTCATCCAGGGAAGTGGTGCGAAGGAAGGCGCCTACCCGGGTGACGCGGGGGTCCTTCTTGATCTTGAAGACCGGGCCCTGCATCTCATTGAGGGCGGCCAGCTCGTCTTTGCGCATCTCCGCGTCCGTGTGCATGGTCCGGAACTTGTACATGACGAAGGGGTCGCCATGGCGACCGCTGCGCCGCTGGCGGAAAAGGGCGGGGCCGGGAGACTCCAGGCGGATGGCAATCCAGATTGCCAGGAGCACGGGCGCCAAAAAAAGAAGGAGCAGGGCGGAGGCGATCCGGTCGAAAAGAATCTTGGCGAGCGATTGCCAGGTGCCGGCCCGGGTGGACCGGAAGACGAGGAGGTTGCGGTCCATGATCTCCTCGAAGCGTGCCCGTGCGAGGCGGGTGCCGACGAAATCGGTGCTCAGCCAGGCCTCCACGCCCTCTTCCTCGCAGGCCTTGATGGCCTGGGCGGTCCAATCCATGTGGCGGGAGGTGACGTCGAACAACACGATGCCCGCGGAATCGTCGTGGAGGGCTTGGGTAAAGTCGTCCACCGAACCCGTTCCCGCCGGGAAGGTCCGGGTGATGCGGATACCCGCAGGACAGTCGGAAAGCAGGTTGAGCCACCGCTCCGAGTGATCCTGGGAATCGGAGGCAAGAAGCAGGCGGACCGTGTACCGGTCCGCGTGCCGCCGGAGGTTCTGGAAGCGGTACAGCAACTCCTCCCGGGCCAGCAGGATCAGGAAAAAAAGAGGAACGAAAAAGATGAAGACCAGACGGCTGGGGGTTTGCTTGAAGAAGAAAATCACGGAGATGCCCACGAGAAAAAGAACCAGCCCCGCCTCGACCAGGGGAATCCAGTTTCCCTTGCGGCCGCGGTTGGAGAAACTGCGATAAAGGCCCCGTCTGCCCAGCACCACGGGGGCGAGCACGCCGATCAGGACGATGTAGGGGATGTAAATGGAGAATTCCCCGATCTCCCGCGACTCCAGCGGGAAGATTTCCGGAAGCACGTGGACCCGGAGAAAGTAGGCCCCGGTCATGGCGGCGGCGGCGAGCAGTCCATCGAGAAGCTGGAGCCAAACGCGGATCTGGCGGACGTCACCGAGATTCATGCCGTCGTCCAATCTGCCTGTCCGGAAAGAATCCGCCAAGCTGCCGGAAGGTGACGGATCAGATCCGTGGCCAGCACGGAAGGGCCTCCCCCGGATGCGGCAAGGTCGGCGGCCAATCCGTGCCAAACCGCGGCCAGGCGGGCGGCATCAAAGGGCGGATATCCGGCCGCCAGGAGGCCCCCGATCAATCCCGCGAGGACGTCCCCCGTCCCGGCGGTGGCCTGGGCGGGGTTGCCGGAGCCGTTATGGCTGAGGGGATGATCGGCCGACGCGACCAGCGTGTGGGGGCCTTTCGCCACCAGGATCGTGTGCGGGTGGCGGTCCAGCCAAACGCGGGCAGCTTCCGCGCGCTCCGTGACCTTTTGTCCGAGCAGGCGGGCCAACTCGCCGGCATGGGGAGTCAGGATCACCGGGGCCTTGGCGGTTTCCAGCCATTCGGGATGAGAGGCGACAAGATCGAGCGCCCCCGCATCCAGGACGATGGGAACGGTGGAGCTTGGCAGCAGGCGAGCCAGAAAGTCGGCGAGGGCCTCCGAAGGGGGCAGGCCCGGCCCGACGACCAGGGCCGTTGCCTGATTTTGAAACGGGGGGAGATCCGGGGCTGTCCCTTCGGGATGCGGGGAAAGCAGGAGTTCCGGGAGCCGGCCGGGAATGGCGGTGGTGAGCGGCCGATCGGTGAAAAGGCGCACATAGCCGGCGCCGGAGCGAAGTGCGCCTTCCGAGGCGAGCAGGGCGGCGCCCGGATAGGTGGTGGAGCCGGTCCAAAGATGGACGATGCCGGCCGAGTGCTTGTGCAGGTTGGCGGGACGGGGCCGGATGAGGCGCACGGCCCCGGAAGGAACCAGAAAGTCCGCGTTGGATTTGGGAGGCGGCGTTCCGAAATCGATCGGAACCCCGCGCAGTCGGCCCACGTGGGGAAGGGCCTGGTCCCGCAGGCAACCGGATTTGACGGAGCCAAGCGCCACGGTGATATCGGCGGAGAACACGGCTCCCGGCGCATGGCCTTCGGAAGGATGGAGACCCGTGGGCAAATCCAAAGCGACGAAAAGATCCGTGGGTCGCCGCTCCCGGGCGATCCAGTTGAGGATGGCCGTTTCCGGTGGCCGGGGGGGTGGGACGGCTCCCAGCCCGAGAAGACCATCCACCACCAGCCGTGGTCCGTTGGCCCTTAGGAATCCTTCCGGCTTGGCCGGCCAAACCAGGGCTTTCTTCCAGACCTTTGCCTTCACGCGCGGATCGGGATGAACCCGCTTACCCGGGGCCCGCGAGAGAAGAAGTTCCACTTCCCATCCCAGTTCCCTCATTTCCCAGGCGAGCAGGACGGCGTCATCCCCGTTATGGCCCGGGCCGACCA
>DFCD01000015.1:3158-5255 GCA_002366885.1 Verrucomicrobia bacterium UBA3063 | reverse complement strand
CGGCGAGAGAACGATCATTGGCCGAGCAGGGCGACGGTGGCCGCCGAATGGGTGCGGGTATGACTGAGGGTGACCAGGGCGCGCGACACGCCGCGGTTTTTGGCCAGGTCCGCCCCGGCGGCATGGAACCTCAGGAAGGGTTCGCCGGAGGAGTGACGGCCGATTTCCATGCCGAGCCAGGGGAGGGATTTGCCGATGCCGGTTCCGAACGCCTTGGAGGCCGCCTCCTTGGCGGCGAAGCGCGCGGCCAGATGGGTTGCTGGCCTGGCCTGGCTTTCCGCGTAAGCCACCTCGGCGGGATGAAAAATCTTTTTCAGGAACCGGCTGCCGAATTTTTGCATCGATTCCTCGATCCGTTCGATCTCGACCAGATCCATGCCCAGACCGAGCAGGCGTTCCGCGCTCATGATGCGGCGATCGCCTCCAGAAAATCCCGCACGCTCCGTTCCAGTCCGACGGAGAGGGCGTGGCTCACCAGCGAGTGACCGATGTTCAGCGTGTGGAGGTGGGGCACACGCAGGAGCCCGGGAAGATTGGCGAGGCGCAGGCCGTGACCGGCGTTGACCTGCAACCCGAGCTGGTGGGCCTGTTGGGCGGCCTTTTCCAGGCGGGCCAGCTCCGCCTTGCGGTTCTCCGGGGAGGCATCCGCGAATTTTCCCGTGTGCAGCTCGATGACCGGGGCGCGGACGGAGGCGGAGGCGGCCACCTGGCGGGGGTCCGGGTCGATGAACAAACTGACGAGAATTCCCGCTTCCCGGAGTTTTTGCACCACGGGGAGAAGGGACTTTTCCTGTCCGGCCACGTCCAGTCCTCCTTCCGTGGTGACCTCGGCGCGGTTTTCCGGGACGAGGCAAACCTCGGAAGGCCTGAGGCGGAGCGCGAGGTCCACCATGGGGGGGGTGGCGGCCATTTCGAGGTTCAACCGGTCGGAAAACTCCCGGGCGATCCGCCGCACATCCTCGTCCTGGATGTGGCGCCGGTCCTCCCGGAGATGGACGGTGAGGGAATGGGCCCCGGCCCCCATACAGATCCGGGCCGCCAGCAGGGGGTCCGGTTCCGGAGCCGAAGCGGCGGTATGGTTCCGATAGCGTGCCTGGCGCAGGGTGGCCACGTGGTCAATGTTCACGCCGAGGCGGATCATCCCGAAAGGATACCACCGCAGGGAGGCCAAGTTGAGGCGGAAGTTGGCCGTTCTACCGCGCCTGCGGTGGGGTAGGATCGGTCCATGAGCCCCGAGGAGCAGGTGCTGGCAAGGCGGATTCTGGAGGCGGGCCGGGGGGGCTCCCAGGAGGAACTGCCGGCAGCACCGGAGAGGAGGTGGGACTGGTCCGGGGAGCTCCGCGCAGCCGGTTTGGAGAAGGTGTGGCAGCTGGAGTGCCGGCTGGCACCGGTGGTTTCGGCAATGCGGCAACGGGGATTCCGGGTGGACATGAAAATGCTGGAGTCCTTGGCCCGAACTACGGAAAAAAACCGGGCGGAGGCCGAGAAAAAGGTCCAGGAGGCGCTGGGCGAGGGGTTGAATCCCCGAAGTCCGAAGCAGGTCAAGGAGGCCCTCGAGAAGCGCGGCCTGAAGTTGAAATCCACCGACGAGGTTTCCCTGGTGATGTGCGGGGATGCGGCGGCGGAGCTGGTGCTGAAGAGCCGGGCGGCGGAAAAGCGGGCGCAGATGATTGCGACCTACCGGGAAGCGGTGGGAAAGGACGAAAGAATCCATGCGGAGTTTGACCCGCTGGGCACGGCGACGGGGCGCTTTTCCTGCCGGGAACCGAACCTCCAGAACGTGGGCCGGGACGCCGGGATGCGCTCCTGTTTTGTGGCGGGACCAAAGCAAGTCCTAGTGATTGCCGACTACTCCCAGATCGAGCTGCGGGTGGCGGCGTTTTTGGCCAAGGAGGAGGCGATGCTGGCCGCGTTCCGTTGCGGGCAGGACATCCACGCGCTCACCGCCGGCAAGCTGGCCGGCAAGGCGGCTGACAGGGTGGGGGAGGAAAAGCGCAAGCTGGCGAAAGCGGTGAACTTCGGGCTGCTTTACGGGATGTCGGCCCGGGGATTGGCCGAATACGGGAGAATTTCCTTCGGCCTGAAGCTTTCGGAGAA
>DFCD01000015.1:1978-3015 GCA_002366885.1 Verrucomicrobia bacterium UBA3063 | reverse complement strand
CCCGGCGGGAGAATGGACTGGGCGCGGTTCACCGCCCTGGTGAACACGCCGGTGCAGGGAACCTGCGGGGATGCCATCAAGCGGGCGATGGTGGCGCTGGCCGATGTTCCCTTGGTCAGCACCGTGCATGACGAGCTGATCGTCGAGGTGGCGGAGAAAGAGTCGGAGGCGATGGCGGATCGGGTGGCCGAAGCGATGCGGGCCGGTTTCGCCGGGATGGTGCCCGAGGATCTGATCGGGGTGGCCGTGCGACGGGCGGCCAGCTGGGGCGGGGAAAAGTTGTTCCCAAGCTGAAAACAGGGGCCGCTGAGGAGGGTTGCCCCCCCTTGTCGGAATCCCATACGATTTAAGAGTATGTCGGAAAATAATCCGATCCCGTCCGTGCTGTCCAAGGAGATGCTCTTGGAGATCGGTGGATGGCGCGCCATGCAGGAAGGACGCTCCCTTTGGGAGGCGGGAAAGGTGATGTCCGTGGACTGGGTCGACCCGGTGCTGGGCGGCGTGGTGCAGGCGGGGACGGGCACGGTGAACGCCCGGCTGAAGCTGGGGAAACGCCTGGCGGACGTGGAGAATCTCTGTAGCTGCCGCCAGGCGAGGGAGTACGGAACGGTCTGCCCGCACGTCATCGCCCTGAGCCTCAAGTATCTTGAGCGGAACGGAAAAGCCGCCACCGCTCCCGCTCCCCGCGCAAACGGGCACATTGCCGGCCCGGTGGCGGCGGCGGCCCGGGCGTTGGCGCCGAGATTCCCGAGGGTCCTGGGACAACTGGCGGGAAAGGGATCCAAGCCCCTGGCCCTGGAAGTTCACCTGCCGCTGGATCTGGGCAAGGCGTGGCGGGCGGGAAAAATTCCCCTGACGGTGGAGGCTTCCGTCGACGGGGGGCCGACCAAAAGCCTCGATGCGGTCCCCATCGACAAGGTGGAGCCCTACATCGTCGATGAATCCGATGCGGCCCTTCTCTCGATGCTGGAGAAGATGGAGGGGGCCTCGGTCCACGGGGAAGCGGAGCTTCAGGCGGCGGCGCGGGACCTGTTTTT
>DFCD01000015.1:0-1819 GCA_002366885.1 Verrucomicrobia bacterium UBA3063 | reverse complement strand
GAGATTCTGGAAGCCTCCCCGGGACGCTGGTTGCTGGCGGGGGATCATCTGGAACTGCTGGACAGTCTTCCGCAGGCCTACGAGGGGCTTCGCAAGGGGCCGCGCTCGGTGGCGCGTGAGGGGCTGGCCAACTTCCTACAGCGCGAATTGCCGGTACTGGAGCGTCATGTGCTTCTTGAGGCCGGCGACAGGCTCCGCCAGCTGCAGTTTGAAACCATGCTGCCCAAGTTCCGGGTCGAACTGGACGGACTTCTCTCGGGGATCAGCTGCCAATTGGAAGCCATCTACGGGGAGGAGAAGCACATCCTCACGGGGATGCCGGGACAAAACGAAGGGATGGATTCCTGGGTTCCGGACGTTTCCGATCCCCGGCGATACCGCGTGCGCGGCCGCGAGGCCGAGCGCGTTGCCCAACGGGAACTGCTCGCGGCGGGTTTCCTACCCGGCCAAAGGGCGGCCGAGCGGTACACCTTGGCCGGCGAGGGGAAGGTGGGCGCCTTTTTGGCGAACGTTCTTCCCCGTTGGAGAAAAAAATGGGAGGTGAAGCTGACTCCCCGGATGGAATCGCTGCTGGGCCGCTGCGACTACATTGCCCCGGAGATCACCCTGCGCGACACCGGGGGATCCTGGCTGACGGTGGAGGTCGATTTCAGGGCGGGCAGCGGCAGCGAATCCCTCAGCCAGGCCGAGGTGCAGCGGTTGCTGCAGACGGGGCTGAGCCATCACCGGCTTGCCGGGGGAAGGATCGCTCTGGTCCCCACGGATGAGGTGGCCGAATTTGGTGAAGTGCTGCGGGACTGCCAGGTCCGGCAGGACGGCAACCNNTCAACGGCCGTTCCAACTGGAAGCCGCCGGAGGAGCTGGTGCATTTTGAGGAGGCCAAGCTTCCCGCGCGCCTGGAAAAAATCGCCCGGCCCTACCAGAGGGAGGGAATCGGCTGGCTCCAGTACCTTGCCCGCAACCATTTTGGCGGCGTGCTGGCGGACGAGATGGGTCTTGGAAAAACCCTGCAAACCCTGGCTTTTCTGGAGCTGCGCCGGGCGGAGACGAGGTCCAAGCTGCCCTGCCTGGTGCTGTGCCCGACCAGCCTGGTGATGAACTGGATGGATGAGGGGAAAAAGTTCGCGCCGGGGCTGAAAATGCTGGCGCTCTATGGGGCCGGCCGGAAGGGTCTCTTTGCCAGGATTCCCGAGCACGATCTGATCGTCACCAGCTATGCCCTTCTGCGGCGGGATATCGCGGAGTACGAGAAGCTGGAGTTCGACACCATCGTCCTGGACGAGGCCCAGAGCATCAAAAACCGGGCGAGCCAGACGGCGGTTTCCGTGAAAAAACTGGTCGGGGAGCACCGGATGGTGCTGACCGGCACGCCGCTGGAAAACTCGCTTTTGGATCTCTGGTCCATCTTCGACTTCCTCATGCCGGGCTACCTCGGCACGGCGACGGATTTCCGCGACCGCTACGAGATTCCGGTGGCGAAACTTGGCGACGAGCGCGCCCAGCACCGGCTGCGGCAACGGGTGCGGCCCTTCCTCCTGCGCCGGACGAAGTCCGAAGTGGCCAAGGATCTTCCCGCCAAGATCGAGCAGGTGGCGTGGTGCGAGATGACCGACGAGCAAAAGGGCGTCTACCGGCAGATTTTGGAGGAGGGGCGCAAACAGGTCAGCGAGCTGTCCGGAAAGGAGTCCGGCGGGCGTGACCGGATCGCGGTGCTGACGGTGCTGATGCGCCTGCGGCAGGCCTGTTGCCACCTCGGCCTACTGCCCCAGAACGGAAAGACCTGGACGGAGCCCTCCGGGAAGATGGAGTACTTCCTCGA
>DFCD01000045.1:7395-7588 GCA_002366885.1 Verrucomicrobia bacterium UBA3063 | reverse complement strand
CAGATGCGCCGGGAGGGCTTCGAGGTTCTCGTCTCCCGTCCGGAGGTCATTTTCCAGAAAGCGGCGGACGGCTCGGTGCTCGAGCCGATCGAGACCCTTTACGCCGAAATCCCCTCCTTCGCCCTGGGCGACATCATGGGCAACCTGGCCGGCCGCAAAGCCGAAATCGAGGACATGAAGCCCAACGGGGACA
>DFCD01000045.1:6227-7291 GCA_002366885.1 Verrucomicrobia bacterium UBA3063 | reverse complement strand
ACCAAGGGCATGGGGGTCATTTCCCACCTGTTCCGCGAATACGGCCCGTTCCGCGGGGAGATCCCCGCCCGGATCAACGGTGTCCTCGTCGCCCTGGAACCCGGCACCTCCACCGCCTACGCCCTCGANNCCCCGTTGAAACACAGCCTGGAACGGGGACTGGAGTATTTGGCCGAGGACGAATACCTCGAGGTCACACCCAAGAATCTCCGGTTCCGAAAAAAGATTCTCGATCACACCAAGCGCAAACGCTCGGAATAACCCCGCCGCCGCGGCTTTAACCCTTCAGTCTGTTTTCCAACCAGCCGCCCACCTGCGCGGATGGCACAACTTCCATCGCACCGGTCTCCCGGCTCTTGATCTCCGCCCCGCCCGCCGCCAGCGACTTCGCCCCCAGCGTGATTCGCCAGGGAAAACCCAGCAGATCCGCATCCTTGAACTTCACCCCCGGCCGCTCGTCCCGGTCGTCCCACAGGTAATCGACCCCCGCCTTTTCCAGCGAGGCAATCACTTCGTCTGCCGCTTTCTTCACGGCCGCATCCGCCAAATCCAGCGTCACCACCATCACCGTGTAGGGAGCCACCGCCGCCGGCCAGCGGATCCCGTCCTTGTCGTGATGCACCTCGATCACCGCCTGCAGCGTCCGCGTCACCCCGATCCCGTAGCAACCCATCACCGCCGGCTGCTCCTTGCCGTGCGGATCCAGAAACTTTGCCCCCAGCGCGATGCTGTACTTCGTCCCCAGCAAAAACGCGTGCCCCACCTCGATCCCCCGGCTCACCTTCAGCTTTTTTCCGGACGCCGAGAGATCCCCCTCCCGCACCGTCCGCACATCCGCCCAACGATCGATCTTGAGATCGCGCTCCACCTCCACCCCCCGGAAATGAAACCCGTTTTCATTGGCTCCCGTGGCCATCCCCGTCTGCCCCTTCAGCGCCAGATCCGCCACCACCGTCACTTTCTTCCCGGCCAGCGTGCTGGCCACCGCCCCCAGGCTCCCCGGAGAGGCTCCCAAAGCCTCCTTGATCTCCGCATCCGCAGCCGCCCGATGGCCCGACCCCAAC
>DFCD01000045.1:5807-6178 GCA_002366885.1 Verrucomicrobia bacterium UBA3063 | reverse complement strand
ACCTGGTCCATCGCCGCCACCCCATGCTTCTTCTCCAGATCGGCAATCGTACGCACCCCGGGAGTCGGAAACTTTTCCAGGTTTCCCGCCCCTCCCTTTCGCGCCGCCGCCTTGCCCTCCGCCTTCTCAATCGTGGCAACATAGGAACCTCCCTCCTCCGTCACCACCTCCCCCTCCCCGATCTCCGCCGGCACGTTGAACTCGTGGGAACTCGCCCCGCCCATCACCCCCGTGTCCGCCTCCACCTGCAACGCCTTCAGACCCGTCCGCTCAAAAATCCTCCGGTACGCCCCCACCATCGCCTCATAGCTTTTCTTCGCCCCCGCCTCGTCGGCGTCAAAGCTGTAGGCGTCCTTCATCAGGAACTCCTT
>DFCD01000045.1:1434-5740 GCA_002366885.1 Verrucomicrobia bacterium UBA3063 | reverse complement strand
CTCTGCACCTCCCCGGCCATCAGATCCGTCACCACCTCCTCATGGGTCGGCCCCAGCACCCAGCGCCGGTCCTGGTGATCTTTCACATGGAAGAGCACATCCGCAGCCGCCGTGATCCTTCCGCTCTTTTCCCAAAGCTCCGGCGGCTGCAGCCCGGGCATCAACACCTCCAGCGCCCCCGCCCGGTCCATCTCCTCCCGGACGATCTTCTCCACCTTCCGCAGGGCCCGCAGCCCCAGTGGCAGGAAGGTGTAAAGACCCGCCCCCAGCTTCCGGATCAGCCCGGCCCGCAGCATCAGCCGGTGACTGGCGATTTCCGCCTCGGCCGGAGCTTCCCGAAGGGTGTTTACCAGGGCTTGGGTCCAACGCATGGAAACCACACGCTAAGGAAACTTTCTCCCCGCCTCAATCCCCGACCTGCTCCCCATCCTTCCAAAACGCCTCCGCCAACTCCCCGGCCACCCTGGACCCCGCCATCTTTCGGCCCCGCCAGGAACGCGCCGGCTGGATTCCGATCCGCGCGTTGGTCAGAAAAATCTCCTCCGCCTGCGCCAACTCCTCCTGACCCCAACTCCCCTCCTCCACCTTTTTCCCGCTCCGCTCGATGACCCACCTCCGCACCGTCCCCGCCCGGCACCCGCATTCCCGGGACGGCGTCCTCAGTTTTCCGTCCCTGATCCAAAACAGGTTCGCCATCGTGGCCGAGGCAATCTCGCCCTTCTCATTCAACATCACCCTTTCCCCGTCCGGCTGGACCAACTCCCGCCTCGCCTGAATCCGGCTCAGATAACTCAGGGTCTTGTAACGCGCCTCCCACGAGGTCGACCAGATGCCCGTGGCCGCCGGATCCAGATCGTAGGCCGCCGGCGGCAGCTCAATCCCCTCGCTCCACCACGTCCTCGTTCCCGTTTCCGTCACAAACCACCGCCAAATCCCGTGCCCGCCCGGGGTTTTGACCAACTCCTTTTCCTCCACCTTCAACCCCAGGGCCCGGGCCGATTCCCGGAGGGAATCGAGATGCCAACTCCGCCAACGCGCCTTGCCTCCCTGCACCCGCACCGTTTCAAACACCCCGACCCCGTGCCGGAATCCGGCATCGGAGACCGGCACCGTTCCCGCACCGCTCACACCCGCGCCGTGCGCGCGGCCAGATAGGCCGCCATCGCCTCCGTCAGCACCCGCGCCTTGATCCTGGTTTCCTCATATTCCCCCTCCGGGTCCGAGGCCGCCGTGATCCCGCTGCCCACTCCGCATCGCACGTCGTTTCCCTCAATCTCCGCCATGCGGATGCCCATCGCAAACCGTGCCGTCCCGTCGTAACCGAAATACCCCACCGCCCCGGTGTAATGCCCCCGCGGCTCCGCCTCCAGCTTCCGCAGAATCTCCACCGCCCTCCGCTTCGGCGCCCCGGTGACGGATCCGCCCGGAAGACACTCGCGGACGGCCTGCACCGCCCCGATCCCCGGCCGCAATCGTCCCTCCACCGTGGAATAAAGATGGTGGACATGGGAATAGCTGCGGCGCCGCACCAGATCCCGCGCCTGCACGCTGCCATACTCGCAGACGGCCCCGAGATCGTTCCTCAACAGGTCGGTGATCATGATCAGCTCCGCCACCTCCTTCGGGTTCGTCCCCAGTTCCAGCGCCACCCGCTCATCCCCCTCCCGGTTCGTCTCCCGGCCCCGGGTCCCCTTGATGGGCTGCGTCACGATCCGGTTCCCCTCGATGCCCAAAAACAGCTCCATCGAGGCCCCCGCCAGGGTTTTTTCTCCGGCCCGGTAAAAAAAACTCCGCGGCGCCTGCCCCAACCGCCAAAGCCACCGGAAAAATTCCCACGGTTCCAGCCCCTCCACCTCCCGGCGCAAAAACCGGGCAAGGTTGACCTGGTAAATCTGACCCGCCCGGATTTCTTCCTGGGCGGCGCGGACCATGGCCGCATAGCCCGCCCGGTCCGTTCCACACCGCCATCCTCTCTCCCCGTCCCACGGCCCCGTCACCGGACCGCCGTCCGGCCACAGGTCCGAAACCGGCCGGACCTCCAGTTCCCGAAAAAGGGAGAAATGCCAGTTTCCCTCAAAGTCAAACGCCCCGATCGCCGCCCCCGGCGGATGAGGCTGATCCCAGCCCCCCATTTCCCGGCGCCGCTCCGCCAAGGCCCGCTCCAGTTCCCCGGTTTCCCCGGCGGGCCCGGAGATCACCCGCTCCGGCTCTCTCCCCAGATAAACCACCCCGCCCCCATAGTCCCCCCGCACCACCGCGGCGACCGGCTCCGGAAATCTCATCGGCTCCTAGGCCCCGGCCCTGACGGCGAAATTCTCGGCCTCGCCGATCCACTTTTTCTTTTCGGCCTCGGAAAGGAAACTGCCTTCGAAGGAGTTTTTGGAAAGCTGCACCACATGCCTGGCCTCCAGCGCCAGCGCCCGGATGCATTCCGTCCAGTTTTTCAGCAGATATCCGCCGAAGTAAGGCGGGTCGTCCGCGTTGGCCGTGACGCTCACCCCGGCGTCCAAAAGCCTCTTGAGCGGATGCTCCTCCAGCCTCGGGTAAACGTGCAGGCGCACGTTGGAAAGCGGACAGGTGGTCAGCGGGANNGGGGGGCCCTCCTCCCCCGCATGGGCCACCACCCGCAAACCCGCCTCCCGGACTTCGGCGAAAACCCGCTTGAACTTGGAGGGCGGGTTGCCCTTTTCGGACGAGTCGAGCCCCACCGCGGTGAAAAACTTCTGGAACGGCTTTAACTCCTCCCAGATCTTCCGGGCATCCTCCTCGCTCAGGTGGCGGAGAAAACAGGGGATCAGCCTCCAGGAGATGCCGTGCCTTTTTTCTGAATCCCGCAAAGCCCCGACGATCCCGTCCACCACCGTTTTCACGGAAATTCCGCGGGCCGTGTGGGTCTGGGGATCGAAAAAGGGCTCCACATGCCAGATGCCGTCCCGGCGCGCCTTCTCCAGATACGCCGCCGTCAGGGAATGAAAGTCCTCCTCGTCCCGCAGCACCCCCGCTCCTTCATAATACAAGTCGAGGAACGACTGCAGATCCTGGAACTGGTAGGCCCGCCGCAGCGCTTCCGCATCGGCAAACTTCAGCTTTGCCCCGTGCTTCCTTGCCAGGGCAAAGACCATCTCCGGCTCGAGGGTGCCCTCCAAATGAAGATGAAGTTCCGCTTTGGGAATCCCCGCCGCCAGCCGTTCCAGGGGATTCAAGCTCCCCCCAGGGGTCGTGCTGCGGCGGTCAGCGTCTCCGTCTGCAGTTCCGGTCCGGCCGCGGCCACGCAAATCTTGCCGGGCTGAAAAATCTCCTTGGCCACGGCCTGCACCGCCTTGGCATCGACCGCCTTGAATTTTTCCAGGGTCTCGGCCGGCTCCACCACCCGACCGCGGGTCATCAGCGCATCCCCCACCCAAAACATCTGCTGGGTCGTTCCTTCCAGCCCAAGGGCAAACTGGCCCATCGCATAATCCTTGGCCCGCTTCAGCTCCGCCGCCCCAGGCCCTTTGGCCGCCAACTCCCTCATCTCCCCCGCGATGATCCCCAGGGCCTTGCCGACATTTGCCGGCTCCAGTCCGGCCGAGATGTAGAACGCCCCGTCATCGACCTGCAGATGGGCCCCGCTCGAGACGGAATAGACCAACCCTTCTTCTTCCCGCAGACGCTGAAACAGCCGGGAGCTCATCGCCTCCCCCAAAATCACACTGTAGATCCGCAAGGCATGCCGCCGGGGATCCATTCTTCCAAACGCGTACATCCCCACCGCCAGATTCACCTGTTGCACCGGTTTGGCCACCGCCTTCACCCGGAGCTCACGCACTTTCACCCGCTTGGCGCGGACCGGAGCCTGCGAAGGGGTTCGCCCCACCCGGCTCAGGGCCTTCCGCGCCGTCTCCCTCGCCTCCTTTTCCGGAATCCCGCCCGCCACCACCAGCACCGGCCGCAATCCCCGCACCCTTCTTTTCCAATAGCCCATCAACCCTTGGCGCGGAATCGACCCCACCGACTGCATGGTCCCCGCAATCGGCCGGCCAATTCCCTGCCCCGGCCAAAGAATCGAATTCAAGGCTTCGCCCGCCACCGCTGCCGGCTGATCCTCCATCATCCGGATCTCCTCGGTAATCACCCCGCGCTCCCTCTCCACCTCGTCCGCGGGAAAGACCGACTCCAACGCCATCTCCGCCAAAAGGGAAACCAGCTGGGACCCATGCCCGGCGGGCACCCGCCCATGCAGGCACATGGCCTCTTCACTGGTGTAGGCGTTCAGATCCCCCCCGCGACCCTCCACTTCCCGGCTCAGCTCCTTGCAGCTCCTTTT
>DFCD01000045.1:0-1364 GCA_002366885.1 Verrucomicrobia bacterium UBA3063 | reverse complement strand
CCCGGGGCATCCGTCCCCGCCCGGAACGCCACCGGAACCCCGGCGATCGTTTCCACTTGGGCGTACGGCATACGGTAAGGATGCCCAGTTTAAGTGGAAGTTTAAGCGGGAAGTTTTGCCTCAATCCCCCGCCACCGGCGTTTTCCACCTCTTCACCAAATCATTACGGATACCCAGATGGTCCAGAATGCGCGCCACCACCGTGTCCGCCACCTGCTCCACCGTCCTGGGCTTCCCGTAAAAGGATGGAACCGCCGGAATCACCGTCGCCCCGGCCTCCAGCAGGGTCACCACATTCCGTGCCTGCACCAGGTTCCAGGGAGTCTCCCGCGGCACCACGATCAGCTTTCGCTTTTCCTTGAGAAAGACGTCCGCCGCCCGCGTGATCGTGCTGTCGCTGTACCCATGCGCGATCCTGCCCAGCGTTCCCATCGAACACGGTGCAATCACCATCGCCTGGAACGGGGCCGATCCGCTGACAAACGGCACCTCCATGGTCTTGTCCCCGTGCACTTTGATTTTTTTCGGAATCGCCAAACCTTTGGCCCCGAGCTCCGCCGCCGCCACCTGCTTGGCGTAACCGCTCAACACCAGATGACACTCCTCCACCTCCTTCGCCTGGGCCAACTCCGCCAGCAGCCGCTGGGCATAGATCGAACCGCTCGCCCCCGTCACGGCTATGACCAGTCTCATCGTGGCTCAAGCGGCCAACAGTTCTTTTGCGGGGCGGACTTTGGCCACGATCTGCTTCCGCCGCTTGGCTAGCGCCCGGAAATCACACTCCACCTGGATGCCGTGCCAAAAGTGTTCGGACTGGTTGAAAAACTTGCCGAAGCGGATCGACATCACCGGGGAGATCGCCCTTTTTCCGAGCACGATCTCATTGATCGCCCGCGGCGGCACCCCCAAGGCCCTCGCCATCGCGTTTTGGGAAATTCCCATCGGCTGGAGATACTCCTCCAGCAGGATTTCTCCCGGGGTGATGGGGTCGGCCATGGCTATAACGTACTGCGTTATAACCGGTCGTCAATGGTAGTCTTCGATTTCCACCTGCTCCGGGCCCCGCGATCCCCAAACGAAGACCAGCCTCCACTGCTGGTTGATCCGAATGGAGTGCTCTCCCTTCCGCTTTCCCTGCAGGGGCTCCAGCCGGTTTCCGGGTGGCACGGCTAAATCCTTGAGACTCCCCGCTTGGTTGAGCTGAATCAATTTCCGCAGGGCGGCGCGGGCAATCGAGGCGTAACGACGGCTTTTTTCCTCACGAAATAAAAGCTCGGTTTCCGGATCCGCAAACGACTGGATCATGCCAACCGGCGGGCTGCCACCAGCAGTTCCCGCGCCCGGGCCGCCGCCTCCGGCGTGGT
>DFCD01000105.1:539-5774 GCA_002366885.1 Verrucomicrobia bacterium UBA3063 | reverse complement strand
GGGCGAAGACTCGCCCCGAGCGCGGGCACCGACCGGCGCTGTCCAACTCGCAGCGGGGTGCGAGCGGAAGGGCTAGGATGATGTCCTCCCGGATGAGGGGAGTCAAGTCAGCCACCGCCTCTTCGGGAACGCTTAAAATCTGGCAGAAGTCGTTGATTTCCAGATTCCAAGGGATTGGATCAAGGCAGCGGGCGCACTGGATTCCGAACGATGCCCCCAAAGTGCCCGTCACGGTGATTTCCGGTCCCGTGCGGACCGCATGGAGGCGATAGTCGATGGTGTTCCAACCGGTGATGCCCTCCATCGGGATCCCGTAATCCGCCACCGGCAACGATCCCTGCAGATCGAGCCCGCTTTCCGGAATCGTGCGGGGATCAATCCTCACTTTGCGGGGAACTTTTTCCGCAGTGCCTTGACCACAGCCGGCGGGACGAACTCCTCCAGCGGCGCGCCCAGTCTGGCCAGTTCGCGCACGAGGTTGGAGCTGAGAAAGGCCAGGGTCTCCCGCGGCATGAGAAAGACCGACTCCAGCTCCGGATGCAGGCGCCGGTTGGTCAGGGCCAGTTGGAACTCGTACTCAAAGTCCGACACCGCCCGCAGGCCGCGGATGACGGCAACGGCCTTTTCCTTGCGGGCAAACTCGACAAGCAGGCCGCGGAAGGAGGCCACACGAACGCGATCGACCCATGGCTCCGAACCGAGGCACTCCCGGATCAGCTTGGTGCGCTCGTCCACGGAGAAGGAGGCGTCCTTGCCGCTGTCCTCCGCCACCGCGATGACCACCTCGTCAAAAATACGGACGGCGCGGGCCAAGACGTCCAGATGGCCCAGGGTAATCGGATCGAAAGTGCCGGGATAAACAGCGCGCTTCATCGCGGGATGATTTTCGGGGAAAGAGTCCGGTGACGCAAAGGGCTTTTTGACCGGCTGCGGAGCCTCAGGACCGCTGTGCCTCCACCACGCGGGGCCGCGAAGTCAGATCCGGGTGGACGGCGACCTGGGGAAATCCCGCTTCCCGGGCCAGCGCGGCAACTTTTGGCGCCTGCTCGGGCCCGCATTCCAGAAGTAGTGCCGGGGCGAGGCGGAAGGCTTGAGGGATCAGGCGGCGGATGAGATCCAACCCGTCCCCACCGCCTTCCAGCGCCAAGCGTGGATCGTGCCGAACCTCCGGCTCCGCAGATTCGATTTCGGCAGGCGTCAGGTAAGGAAGGTTTGCCGTGATCAGGACCGCCGTCTCCGTGATGCCTTGTAAAAGATCCCCCTTTGTCCATTTGACCGAGGTTCCAGTCGGCGGCGTCGCGGCAGGAGCAGTCGCGTTTTGGGTTGCCAAGGCCAAGGCCTCTTCCGAGAGATCGATCCCGAGGTACTGAAAAGCCGGCTGTTTTCTGGCCAGGGCAAGGGGGATGGCTCCCGTGCCTGTGCCGACATCGATGACCAATCCCGGCTGAAGCTCGCCCATGATCCGGGCCGCGTGTTCCACCAGAATCTCCGTCTCCGGCCGGGGGATCAGCGCAGCCGGGGTGCACTTCAGCGTCAGGCCGCAAAAACCGGAGAAGCCGGTGACATGTTGAAGCGGTTCCCGGGCGGCCCGCCGGCGGACAAGGTGGCGGAGCGATTCCAACTCCGTGGCGTTGAGTTCCCGCTCAAACTGGAGATACAGCCCGAGGCGCGGGAGCGAGAGGGCGTGGGCGAGGAGGAGTTCGGCCTGCAGCCGTGGCGAGGGAACCCCGTGTTTGGTGAAATGTCCGGTGGTTGCCTCGAGGACGGAGAGTACATTCAAATCTAGCCGTCCTAGGTACTCATTTTGAATCGGATGGTGGGGCCTTGTTCAGCTTTTGCGGCGGGCCAATGTAATGGCTCCCCCGGTCCCTGCCAGAGCGGTAAGACAGACCCCCGAGGTCACTAAGGTCCAGGTAAGTTTTCTTGCACCGATTTCTTTATCTCGAAAGCCCTTCACCTGCTCCAAAGAGACTTCTATCGATTTCGCTAGTCCATCCAAACGACCCGCCAGGACTTTGTCCAAGTTTTCGTCCTTTTGTAGATGCTTAGCTCTGACATTGGCACCCTCCAGAAGACTCAGGCAACGTTCCACATTTTCGACACCCACAAAAAGCCTTCCGGCGAAGGAAAAAACCCGTTTTTGGTCATCGATATCCCCTGCAACCTGGCGTATGGAAGTTTTCTGGTTGGCGGTATCTTGGTAATCGATATTTGCCGTAACAGGGAGGATTGGGCTCTGGGCTCCTCCCTGCAGGGTGGTTTTTGAATTTTCTAGGTCCTCGTAGGTGTCGGCACGAACCTGCCCCTGAAGAGAGCTCAGATTGACTTCGGCTAAGCTTGAGCCTGTTTGGAGGGAGTATTTCGTGAGATAGCCTTGGGCTTCGTCCAAGTCCTTTCGGATCATGCGGATTTCTTTTTGATGGATTCTTCGGAAGGCTGCGGAAATCTTTGATTCCAAAATAACTTTTTCGATCGGAGGAACCTCTTTTCCCAGAAGACTGATCAGAAGAATTTTGGCCTTTTCAGGGTCATTCTCAAGGGTTTCGGTCACCGCTTGCATATAATACTCCACCCTTGCCTCCGCTTGTTTCTGGCGCAGATCCTTCATCTTTAGCCATGCAGTGTTATAATTTGGGTCATCCTGATAGAAAGCCCCGTATGATTCCAGCTGGGGAAAGGCCTCCTCGGCATTTCTCTCTCCGAGGGAAAGCAGATCATTTCTTTGTTTATCGGCAGTTGTCTTGATGGTTTCTAGTTCTTCCCGCAGGCTAAAAAGTTCTTTCTCTAGCAGTCGGACATACTTTTCGTCTTGGATGGACTGTTTGGCCATCTGGAGTTTTTTGCCAAGTTCGCTCGAGGCTGTCCAAGGCTTGGGTGTTTTGGATCCACGACCAAGTACTTCCTCTACCTCGCGCTCGATTGCTTTTGCGATTTTGACGACCTTCGCAACTCTAGACTGTTCCTGGTAAATCTCTGAGGATTTGAGACTTACGGCGGAGTCCATTCCTCGAAGTTTGAGGAATGCATTGGCAATGGCTACGCTGGGTTGAAATTCGTTTTCGCTTGAAAGACGGTCCATTAAACGAAGCACCCGCTCTCGTAGGGCTAGTCTGGCCCGGTCAGAATCCATTTCCCGCTGTTTTTCTTCCGCGTTTAGCTGAAGGCGCAATTGAGTTTTTTGGGCTTCTGCGGAGGGTTTCTCTATGGAGATTTCTTGAAGCCTTCTTTCAATGTACTGAAGCCGTACCTCCGGCGAGTCAGCGGCGGCGTAGCCGTATCCTCCGGCAGCACCTAAGGCTGCCCCCGCACCAGCTCCTAATGCCGCGGCATCTCCTCCTCCCGCGGCTGCTCCTAGCCCTGCCCCAAGTCCGGCACCAATCAGGGAGCCAATTAGGGCGGAAGTAGCTTTGGCCCTGTTTTTATCCTCTATCTTTTTATACACTTTTGGTCGCTCCTCGAGAAGGGCCTGATTTTCGGAGCTAAGATTTTCCAGTTTTCTATCGATCTCTAGGATCTGATTGAGGGTGGGAGAAAAACCTTGGGTGTTTGCATCCTCGGTTTTTGTTATTTCTTGATAAACAATGCAGTATTCCAGGCGCATTGGTGACAAAACCTCCCTGGTATTGATGAGAGTGCGGGCATAGCCGTTGGCGGCGTCGAATTCATTCTTTGCGAGAGCTTCCACAAGCCGTCTCCAGTTGTCATTGGTCGCGGAATTTTCCCTCGCCAACTCAGGGACTTCCGTTTTTAGAATTTCCTCAAGCGAAGGGGCCTTTTCCCTCTGCACGGATTCCCGGGGTAGGGAAACATTGTGAGAATTGGAGTCTCCGGGGGGCGGTTCTCCAGAAGGCGATTCCGAACCGTGTATCAGGGAAATGAAAAAACTTAGGATCAAGAGAACATATGGCAGACCCTTTTTGGGGCACTTGGCGCTGGATGGGTTGGACTTCATGACCTTTCTTCCAAGGGTAGATAATTTATTAAAAGCAAAACTCAATTAAAAACCCATACTCATCAAAACGCACTTCAAGCCTGGCCGGCTCGAAGCCTTGCTTGGAGGTGGTCGGCGGCGAGGGCTTCCACGAGGTCGCCCAGCTTGCCTTCCATGACCTGCGCGAGGTCGTGCGAGGTGAAGCCGATGCGGTGGTCGGTCAGGCGGTTCTGGGGAAAGTTGTAAGTGCGGATCTTCTCATTGCGCTCGCCGGTGCCGACCTGTTGGCGCCGGGCGCTGTCGAGTTTGTTGCGCTCTTCCTCGCGTCGGCGTTCGAGCAGGCGGGCGGCGAGCACCTTCATGGCCTTTTCGCGGTTCTTCAGCTGGGAGCGGCCGTCCTGGCAGCGGACGATCAGGCCGGTGGGAATGTGGAGGACCTGGACGGCGGAATCGGTCGTGTTCACGCCCTGGCCGCCCGGGCCGCCGGCGCGACAGACTTCCACACGGATCTCCTCCGGCTTGAGCTGGACATCGACCTCCTCGGCTTCGGGCAGGACGGCGACGGTGGCGGTGGAGGTGTGGATGCGTCCCTGGGCCTCGGTGGCGGGCACGCGCTGGACGCGGTGGACCCCGCTTTCGTGGCGCATGGCGGCGAAAACTCCAGGACCGCTGAGTTCGAAGATGATTTCCTTGAGGCCGCCCAGGTCGGAAGGACTGGAGGCCATGGGCTCTAGTTTCCATCCCCGGGTTTCGGCGTAGCGGCTGTACATGCGGAAGAGGTCGCCGGCAAACAGCGCGGCCTCGGTTCCTCCCGTGCCGGCGCGGATTTCCACGATGGTGTCGCGGTGCTCGTCCGGGTCCGGCGGCAGAAGGGCCTGCAGAACCTGGTCCCGTGCGGCCAACTCATCCTTGGCGATCTGGGCCGCCTCTTCCTCCGCCAGTTGGCGCATGTCCGCATCGGTGGTGGCGGCGAGCAGCTTTGCGTTTTCCTCCTTTTGGGCCAGCAGGGACCGCAATTTGCGGCCGGCCTCCGCGCCTCCCCGGATCCGGGCGTGTTCCCGGGCGAGGTCGCGGGCACGGCTGGCCTGGCGATAGAGGTTCGGGTCGGCCATTTCGCGGTCGAGTTCCGCAAGCCGTTTCTCGAGGCGGGCAAGCTGGTCGGCGGGATCCATGGGGGCATGGGCGGACGGCGCGTCCCGCCGCCGGGCGGCGGAAGGCCGGGTCCGCGCGGGAACCTAGGAGCGCTTCTTGGCCTTGACGGCCTTGGAGGGGGCGGAGGCGTCGGTGAAGCGACGGCGGAACTT
>DFCD01000105.1:0-423 GCA_002366885.1 Verrucomicrobia bacterium UBA3063 | reverse complement strand
CAGGCGCAGGAGATGGTCGTCTCCTCGTATTTCGGATGAATTTCGGTCTTCATGAGGGTGGTGATTAAACCAGACGCTTGGCGATGAGGCAAGCATTGTGCCCCCCGAAGCCGAAGGAGTTGTTCATCACCACGTCCACCTTCTTCTCTCGGGGCTTGTGCGGAATGTAGTCCAGGTCGCACTCCGGGTCGGGCTCATCGAGGTTGATGGTGGGCGGAAGGATGCCCGTTTCGAGCGCCTTGAGGCAGATGGCCATCTCGACGGAGCCGGCGGCGCCGAGGAGGTGGCCGAGGTGGGACTTGGTGGAGCTGACCATGGCCTTCTTGGCGTGGTCGCCCAGGACGGACTTGATGGCCTGGGTTTCACAGATGTCGCCCTGCGGGGTGGAGGTGCCGTGGGCATTGACGTAGCCGACCTGGTCGG
>DFCD01000061.1:1519-29350 GCA_002366885.1 Verrucomicrobia bacterium UBA3063 | reverse complement strand
GTCCCCGTTGGCAAAGGGTGGGCCGTCGTGAAGGTGAAATTCAGGGGCTCGGCTTCTTTCCTCCAAAAGCTTTTGGTAGGTCATTTCCTGAAGCCATCCCTGCACCCACGCCGGCTCCCGCTTGGGAAGATCGCCGCGCATGGGAAACTCGGTTTTGGGAAGAAGAACCGTGTCCCGATAATCCATGGCGCACCTTAGGGAACGAATCTGAAAAAATCGAAAGGAAACCGCTTTTCACCCGGGAAGGAGCCCAGGAGGCGGAAAGGCTTAAGGAAGAAGGGCCCTTAAAAAGGCGTGGCGGGGCTAAAGTTGGAGGCGACTCCGCCGTTGACGGGCGGTGTGGGCGCCTGGGTGTCCGCTCCTCCCCCGCCTCCGCCGGCTGCTGTGTCCGTGGACGAAAGATCCCCTCCGCCGGCCGCCGTGTCGGTTCCCGCCAACCCAGGATCGGTAGGAGGGTTACTTTTGGCAGCGAGGGCCTCGCCCTCAGGTTGCCGCGCATCGGTAATTCCACCCCCCTTGGAGTCAGTACCAAGCACGTTTGCCGCATAGGAACTGTCCTTGTTCTCTTCGCTTCCCGCAGCGGTGGCCAATTCCCCCAGGAAGGGATTCTTAGAGGCCAGTATTTCATCGGCTGACTTGCCAAAAAGGATCGACAAAGGCTCCTTGTCCGGATCCTCCGCCTTCAACCCAACCTCAAAATAGGAAAGGAGGGATTTGGTCTGGCTCTTCACATCGGCGGCCTGGCCTCCGGCCACCTCCATGACTTTTTCCAAGCCCGGCATGGCCGAGGCAAAAGAGACGAAAAGAGGGGAAAACTGGACGACCGCATCCAGGTTGAGCTCAAAGATGCGGATGGACCCGTCGGAACGGCGCACCAAGGCGATTTGCCCAGGAAGAAGGATGGAGGATTTTCCGGTGTGGGAACTGACCTTGGCCGTCCCCGCGGTTTCCAGGATCACAAAGGAAAAGTTCCCCTCAGGATCGCGGCTGGCCATCAAGGTGGTTCCCGTGACTTCCCCGCTGATGCCGTCCGCCTCCACCCGGGTGGCACCGTTTCCGCTGGGAATATTCAATAACAGGGATCCCGACTGGAGATTCACGGCACGCTCCTTGGAAAGAAAGCTCAGTTTGGTGTTCGGGGCAATTCGCAGGGTCGAGGAATCCCCGAAACGAAGCTCGGCGAGCGAACCCACCCCCGTGGCCACAAGGCTTTTTTCCGCAAGCTTGTCGGAGGACTTGGCAGCGGCTCCTTCCCCCGTGGTGACCTGATTGACGACCGTCAGAAATTCCCCTTGGGAAAATTCCCGATCCGCCCTGGCATCGTGCACCTGCCCGATCAGGAAGAGGCCGGTGACGGCGAGAAAAAGGCTCCGGAGTTCGTTGTTCATAGAGTGGCGTCCTTCTTGGGGTCACTCTGTCCCCGCGTCACCCCCTGCGGGGTTCTTAGTTCAGCCTGAACCTTCTCGCCAAAACCCCCGGCAATCGAAACCAATGCCTTACCCTGGGTGGCATCGAGCACAGCTTTGGAGCTTTGCAGACGGCTCGCTTCGAATTTTCCGGACATCTCAACCAAACGCACGACGCTGCCGGGTTGAATCTCGGCGATCACCCCCGGGGAGGCCATCAGGATCACCAGTCCATCCCCAGCCGTTTTCACCACGGTGCCTTCCTTCAGGACCATTCCCCGGCGCAGTTCCAGCCCGTTGTCATACGTGGCCTTGCCTTCCATCCAAAGAATTCTGCCCACGCAACTGGTCGGCCCCGGTTCGGCGCGGAGCCATGGGGAGACTCTTTTGGCGAAAACTTCCGCCTCCGATCCCCCCGCGGCAACCTGGGGCAGATCGGTGATGCCGGAGGCGGCGGAAATCAGATCACGGAGATCCGGACGGATTTCCAGAGCATCCAAGGCAATCTGCCTGGCTTGGCCCGGCTCCGCGGCACAGGCGGATCGTACGATTTCCTCGGCCTCCGCCGAGGCGGCCTTGATGGCATCCTCCGCCATATCCACAAGAAAATCGGCCCGGGAATCCCGTTTGATTTTTTCCAGGGTGGCCATCTCGGGGGAGCCGGAAGCCATTTTCTTCGCCTGCTTTTCCCCGGGCCAGGAAAGGGACGAACCCGCTTTTGCCTCGGCCACCTGTGCGGCTCCGGCTTCCTCGACCAGACGAATGCCACCTTCCGCGACCACCAGACGGGCTCCGGTTCCGGTGGCTTTGGTCACCTGAAAAAGACCGTCGGAGCTCTGGATGACGACCCCGTCCCCGAGGCCGCAAACATGGAGCCGGGGGGCGACCATGGGCTGCACGATCTGGGTCAGGAGCGTCCCCTCCAACAGGGTGATCTTCACGTCCTTTTGGCCTGCCTCAAGGGGGGCAATCTGGATCCGCCCTCCCGCAAGAAGCTGATGATAAATCCCCGGACCGCTCTGCAGACCGATCGGGGTAGCACCAGCCGCAACAACGGCACCGGCTTGCACCGCTTCGCCATCCAGAAGTTTTCTCTCCGGTTGCCCCACATAGGTCACCTTGGCATCGGCGCCACAGGAAAGAATTTTGCCGGGGCGATTGCTCCATCCGCCCTTCCCCGCACTGGTTTTCCAGGCTTCCAGCCTCTCCCGGAACCGAAGCAAGCCCTTGGGGGGAGTATTGGCGCTGGCGGCTACTTCCTTTCCTGCGGCCGTGTCCAGATTCCCCAGATCGGCCATCAGGAAACGGGCCCCTCCGGTCTTGGCCAACTCAAATTGGGGTTTGTTGGCGGAATCGAAACGCACCGTGACGGTGCCACCCGACTTCATCCCCAGGGAGAGGCCAAAGGCTTCCACCTCCATTTCCGACAAAGCCCCCTGGGCATCACTCAAAAGAACCTCGGGCTGACCTTGGGGATTTTTTCCAAAACTCACCCGGAGGGAGGATTTCCCCGAGGTGACAACCTCCCCCTTGGCGCCCTCGCTGATATCGGTGATCTTTGCGGCCTTTCCATCCATCACTTCCAGACAAGGAAAGGAGGGATTGTAACGGATCTTGAACTCGGGGGCCGATTCCGCGGTGTGGGCCAAGCCCCAACCCAAAATAACGACCAGAAACACGGACCATCCTTTACGCTCGGAAACTACCTTCATCTGTTTTAACCTTACCCCCCAAATTGGAAATTTCAATAGGCGCGCTTGAAATTTTACCGGGTTGTCAAAAATGCGTAACATCATGGGTCGGACAAGTTTCCATAATTTTAGTTCAAGTTATAAGACACTTAGCTTCAACGAATTGTTGAGCTTTCAAAAAATCAACCCCGCTTGATCCCTGCTACCTATCGTGCATTCTCCAACTGTGCCGGTATTTTTTTTCTCTGATTTAAGCATCCAACCGCCCCGATGTTCGCGAACCAGTAGTCGGGGTAATCTCGCTTGAAACCTCCCGCAATCGTCATTGGCTCGGGTTTCGGAGGGCTTGCTGCCGCCGCCCGCCTTCAAGCCCGCGGTTACGACGTCACCCTGCTGGAGGCACTCGAACAACCCGGAGGTCGCGCCTCGGTCTTCCGCGACAAAGGTTTCACCTACGACGCCGGTCCCACCATCCTCACCGCCCCGTTCCTTCTCGACGAACTCTTCGCCCTTTCCGGAAAAAAAACTTCCGACTACCTGCGCATCGTCCCTTGTAAACCTTTTTACCGGATCGCCTGGCACGACGGTGTTTCCTTTGAATACACGGGCCGGCAGGAAGAGATGGAAGAACAGGTCCGGCGCATTGCCCCGGAAGACCTGGACGGCTACCGCAAATTTGTCGGGGAAACCCACGCCATCTTTCAACGTGCTTTTCTCGAACTGGCCGACCAGCCCTTCACCCATTTTACCGACATGCTGCGGGTCGCACCCGATTTGATTCGCCTGCGCTCCGACCGCTCCGTCTGGCAGATGGCCTGCCGCCACGTCAAAAACCAGCGCATCCGCGAGGTGCTCTCCTTTCATCCCCTTCTGGTCGGGGGGAACCCTTTCCAATCCTCCTCCATCTACGCGATGATCCACTACCTGGAACGGGAGTGGGGCGTCCATTTTGCCATGGGGGGAACCGGCGCCCTCGTCCAGGCCCTCGTCAAACTCCTCGAGGATCTCGGCGGAAAACTCCGGCTAAACTCCCCCGTCGAGGAACTTCTCGTGGAAAACGGCGCGGCAGCCGGCGTCCGCCTCCGTTCCGGAGAGGTGCTCCGCGCCAAGGTTGTTGTCTCCAACGCCGATGTATCCAATTTCTACCAAAAACGCGTTGCTTCCGGACATCGGCGCAAATGGACCGACGGCCGCCTCCGCCGGATGCGTTACAGCATGTCCCTGTTTCTGATTTATTTCGGCACCAACCGGACCTACCCCGAACTCGCCCACCACACCATCTGGCTCGGGCCCCGTTACAAGGGTCTACTCAACGATATTTTCCACCACCGGATCCTCGCGGAGGACTTCTCCCTTTACCTGCACGCCCCCACCCGTACCGATCCTTCCCTCGCCCCTCCCGGGCACGAATGCTTTTACGTTCTTTCCCCGGTCCCCCACCGCGGCGCACCCGGTGATAGAATCGATTGGGACAAGGTGAAGGAGGAGTACGCCGACCGGATCCTCGCCACACTGGAAAAATCGCTCATCCCGGGCCTGAGAAAGCACCTGGTCAGCAAAATTCTCTTCACCCCGGCCGATTTTGAAACCCGGCTCGACGCCCATCTCGGATCCGCCTTCCAGTTCGAGCCCATCCTCACCCAAAGCGCCTGGTTCCGGCCCCACAATGTCTCGGAGGACGTGAAAGGCTTTTATCTTTGCGGGGCCGGCACCCATCCAGGGGCCGGCGTTCCAGGCGTCCTTTCCTCGGCCAAACTGCTCGACCGCGTCATCCCAGCCCCTGGCCGGTCTTCTTAAGCCTGCCTGATACCTGCGGTTCCCCCTTTGCACGCAAGCCCTGGCGTGGCAACCTCGGCATCGCTGATATGATTTGCCGGACTCCAGGGGAAAAAAGGTCGGAAAAGCTCTTCCGTTCCCGCCTTCGCCCCTACCTCAAAATAAAAAAAACCCGGACGGTCCCCGCTTCTCCCAAAGCCCGCGCCGAAAACCATTCGGAAATCGCAGTCCTCCCGGTTGCCGACGTCACCCACCTGTTCAACCACGATGCCATGCTCGCCGCCAGCCACGCCATCGAGGACCTGGCCCACGACACCGGCTGCGGCGAGCTCATCGCCACCTTCCAAAGGATCGAGAACTTCACCCCCCAACGGGACCGTTATCTGCAGATCGCCGGAGAAATCGACGCCGTTCGCGTCTGGGCCGAAGGCGAACCCCCCGGCCGCACCCCCGCGATTGACTTCATCCCCATCTTCCATCCTCTTCTTACCCGCTACTGGGTCGTCCTCTTTGAAAGCGCCGAGGTCCACGCCGTCCTGTTCTGCAAGCAGGCCAACGAATCCCCCCATTTCTCCCGCAAAATCTTTTCCGGTTTTTACAGCTTCAATCCCTTTCTGGTCCGTTCCATCCGCCGCCGCTTTAGCCTGCTGGCCGCCGGCGTGGACGGTGTCGTGGCCCACTTTGAACGCAACTTCGGCCCTTGGATGCCCGATCAGGACGCGCTCGCCGACATCGACGCTCTGCTCACGCCAGCCTGACGGGGCCCCCCCGACTTCCCTCTCCCCTCGCTTCACACCCGTTGCTAGGGTGCTGTCATGTTCCCTCCCTTGAATTTTTCCTTCTGGTTCCTCTGCTACCTCACCCTCGTTTTCGGCGGTGCCCTTTGTTTTCTCCTTTCCGGGGGATGGCGACGCCTGCTCACCTGGCTCCAACCTCCAGCCCTGACGGTCACCCTGTCCTTCGGTCCCTGGCCCATGGTGATGGCACTTTCTCTTCTGGGGAGCGCCGCCTGGATCGCCCCCGCCCTACTTCCCGGAGCAGGCTTGGCCGCCGGACTCCTGCTCACTTCCTTCTCCGGCTTGCGGCCCGGAAAGTTTTGGGGGCTGCAGGACAGAAATCCCGCCAAGGACCTTGGACAAAGTCTGCGAAACCTTCTCATTCTCCTCTGGCCGGTCCTCTTTCTCCTCCTCCTGAGCTCGAGCCTCTACCTGGCCCTCCGCCTCCCCCTGGAACCCCAACCCGCCCTTTTGAAATTTCTCGAGGCCAGGGAACTTGGCCAAATGTTGCCGTTCCTCGCCTACGCCCTGGTCCTCGCCCCCGTCTGGGAGGAGGTTTTTTTCCGCGGCACCCTTTTTCCCTGGCTGGCCGGCCGCCTGCCGGTCCACCAGGCCCAATGGCTCTCCGCCCTTGCTTTCGGCGCCGTCCACCTTCACGGACCCACCCTGATCCCACTCACCGTCTTTGGCGCCCTGCTGGCCGGGATCTATCGGACCAGCGGCAGCTTGGTGCCTTCCATCCTTGTTCATGCTTTCTTCAACGCAAACACCTGCATCCTTCTTTTGCTCGGCCGGGCCGCCACCGCATGAGGCCGCGCCGCTCCCGCGAGGATTTCTGGATCGCCCAATGGACGCGCGCGCTGCGCTCCCCCAGATTGGCGGGACTCCGCCACGGTCCCGGCCACGATTGCGCCGTGCTCGCCCCTCCCTCGGGAAAAATGGATCTCGTCCTGAAAACCGATGCGGTCGTCGAAGGCGTCCACTTTCTCGGCTCCACCCCGGCCCCGCTCGTCGGGCGAAAAGCCATCGCCCGCCCCCTGAGTGACCTCGCCGCCGCCGGTGCCACCCCCCGCGCCGCCCTGATCACCGCCGGATGTCCCGGAAAAAAATCCGCGACCCGCCTGCAGGCCGTTTATCATGGACTGGCCCGGGCCGCCCGCCGCTGGAACATCTCCATCGTGGGGGGGGAAACCGTCCGCACCCAGCAACTCCTTTTGTCCGTCTCACTCCTCGGCACCGTTCCGCGCGGCCAATCCCCCCATCGCAGCGGCGCCCACCCGGGCCATCTTATTTTTGTGACCGGCAAGCTGGGCGGTTCCTGGCCCCTCCGGCATCTCACCTTCAGCCCACGCCTCAAGGAGGGCCAATGGCTGGCCAGGAAAAATTTCCCCTCCGCCATGATGGATCTCAGCGACGGGCTGGGTGCCGATCTCCCGCGGCTTGCCCGCATGTCCCGCGTCGGCTTCCGCCTCCACCCTCAAAAACTTCCCCTCGCCCCGGGTACGGACGCCCGGCAGGCCCTTTCCCGCGGCGAGGATTACGAACTCCTCTTCACTGTTCCCAGGAACAAGGCCGCCCGGCTACGGAAAACCTGGCCGTTCACCACCCGTCTCACCGAGATCGGCGTCTGTCTTCCCAGCGGTTCCGGTTTTCAAACCGGCGGACTTGCCCTCCAAGGCTATGACCATCTCCGCTGAAATCTGCAGGGACACGGAGGCCACCCGCGCCCATGCCGCCCACTCCCTTTCCCGTCTCAAGCCCGGCACCATTATCCGCCTGCATGGCCCGCTCGGGGCGGGAAAATCGGAATGGGTCCGCGGGCTCGCCGCCGCCCTTGGCATCCCTGGACAGGTCCCCAGTCCCACTTTTACCCTCTGCCAACCGCTTCGCGGCGGCCGGTTGCCCCTTGACCACTGGGACCTCTACCGCTTGGAACAGGCGCGCGACTGGGACTCCCTCGGCTGGCCCGGTTGTCTGGTGACTTCCGGATTCGTCGCCGTCGAGTGGCCCAACCGCTTTCCCGGAAAATGGCCTGACACGGTCGTGGACCTCGTCATCGTCCCGCAACCTGACGGCACGCGCCAAATCCGTTGGCTCCCCGCCGCATGACCCGTCTGATTCTCGAAGCCTCCGCCACTCCCGCAACCTGGGTCTTCAGCCGGCAGGGCGAAATCCTTTCCTCCGGAAAACTTTCCGGAACCGTCGCCGCCAACCTGATCTCTTCCCTCGAAAAGGGGTTCCCCAACCCTGCCCGGCCGGATCAGATCCTCGTCGGGGTGGGGCCCGGCTCCTTTTCCGGCATCCGTTCGGCGATCGCCTCGGCGGAAGGATTGGCCGCGGTCTGGCACTGCCCCGTCCTGCCGATCCGCAGCACCGGCTCGCTCGCCTGGCAGTTTCCCAAGGTCACCCTTTTGGGTGTTTTTTCGGACGCCCGCCGGGGCGACATTTTTGCGACCTTTTACGCCCGCGGAAAACTGGAACGCCCCACCGCGGTCCACCCCGCCGCGGAGCTCCCGCACCTTCTCTCCCGTTGCAGTTTGGCCGTCACCCCGGACGGATTGCCTGGTGTCGGCCAGACCGCCACCCCCGACGCCGCGACCCTCGCCGCCTACCTGCATGACCACGGTCTCGAACCCGGCCTCCCCCTCGAACCCATTCATCTCCGCCCCGCCCTGAAACCAACTTGATTTTTTTTGCTTCCGCCCCCGTAAACGTCCACGTCAACGAAAACGAACAGTTTTCGCGCGTCCGCAGTCTTTTCTAGGATCGTCTTATGCCCACCCCGCTCCGCACCTGGTGCACGGTTTCCTTTTCGGCCCTGCGCTCCAACCTGCGCATCCTCCGCGCCGCCGCCCCCCGCGGCACCCGCATTCTCGCCGTCGTCAAGGACAACGCCTACGGACACGGCTTGGTCCCGGTGGCCCACGCCCTCTCCCGGGCCGGTTGCGAGGAATTCGGCGTCGCCTTCGCCTCGGAGGGGACGGAACTGCGCCAAGCCGGCATCCGCGAACCGATTCTTCTGCTTGGTTCCTCCCTGCCCCCGGAATTTCCCGTCGCCCTCGCTCATCGCCTCACCGTAACCCTTTCCTCCCTGCAGGAGGCGCGGGAACTCGCGCAGGCTGCACAAAAAGCCCGCACCACCGCCCTGGTCCAGGCGAAGCTCGATACCGGCATGAACCGCCTCGGGGCCAAGCCGGCCGAATTCCAAAGGCTTGTCGCGTATCTCACCCGCCACCCCCGGCTTGAACTCACCGGAACCTTCACCCACCTGGCTTGCGCCGGATCGGACCCAAAATTTACCCGCCGCCAGCTAGAGCAATCCTTCCTGCTCCCCATGACGGGCCGCCGGCATTACGCCAACACCGCCGCCAGCCTATCCCGCCATCGAAATCCCATGACCCACATCCGCCCGGGGCTCGGATTGTACGGCGTCGATCCCCGCACCGGCGGTCGCGCGACCCTCCGCCCGGTGCTCTCCTGGAGATCCCGGATCCTTTTGGTCCGCCGGGTGGGCCGCGGGGAAACCGTCAGCTACGGAGCCACCTTTCGTGCCCCGCGGGATTTGCAGGTCGCCGTCGTGGCAACCGGCTACGCCGACGGCCTTCCCTTTTCTCTCGGCAACCGGGGCCACGCCCTCATCCGCGGCCGGCTCTGTCCGATTCTCGGCCGCGTCACCATGGATATGACCCTGCTGGATGTCTCCCGCCTCCCCCGCGCCCGCCGGGGGGACGAGGTCGTCTGGATCGGTCGTTCCGGCAAAAAAATCCGCACCGCTTCCGACCTGGCCCGCGAGGCTGGCACCATCCCGTGGGAAATCTTCACCCGGATCGCCCCACGCATCCCGCGCCTCTACTCCTGAAAACTTCCCCCCTGACCCTAACGGTCGCCGGCGCCGCCACACTGGCCATCGCCCTTCTTCTTCCCGTCCGTTTTCACGCCTTGGAGGAAAAAGTCCTGCTGGCCGCCGGCAAGGGAACCCCCTCTTTACCGGAAATGGCCGCATCCCTCCTCAATTCGGAACACCTCGGAGCGGGACTGCGCATCGCCCTCCTCGCCCAATCCATGGACATTCCCGGAGGATCCGGAACCACCGCCTCGGCCCAGGCGATTCTCTCTTCCCGGCGCGATCTCGCCTGGCTGGGCACCCGGGATCCCCGCCTCGAACAGGTTCTCGCCACCTCCGGGCTCGCTTTTGAAAAAAATGTCACCGCGCCACCCGCCATCCTCACGCTGCTTCTCCGCGAGCCCGTCCGGATCCGTCTGCGCCAAACCCTCAAAGCGAATCCTTCCCCGGGAGTGCAGTCCCTGCTCAACACGCTCGATCTCAGGCCTCTTCCCCCTCTGCTTCCTGCCAACCAGCCGGGCGGCCAACCCCTCGAGGCCGTCACTCTCCTCGCCGCCCATCTGCTCGACACCGCCGCCTTCTCCCCCGCACTCGCCAGCGAGCTGAAAACCTCCGCCTATGCCGCCAACGAAGAAAGATCTCTCCGCCCTCTCCAACCGGCCCTGCTCTGCCTGCTCTCCCTCGCCCGCCGTTTCGACTACGACTCCCTGCGCGAGCTCGTTGCCGGGGTGGAGAGCCTCGCCACGCTCGACTGGCTCGCCGGTCAAGTCCGCTCCCCCGCCGAACCAGGCGACCTCCTCCTGGCGGCCACCCTCTGGGCCGGCCCGGCCGACCGCTTCACCCGGCTCCCCGAATCGGCCAAGAACCCCTGGGCCGTCCTCTCCTCATCGCTGGCGGCCGGTCGTGGCTCTCTCGAGCTCCTCATCCAACGCCGTTGCCCTGTCTTCTCCAACCCGGTCTCCGTCCCCCCAGCCCTGTTGCCCTGGCTGCTTCTTTGGGAAAAACCCCTTCTTCTCCTTCGTGCGCTGCTTTTTCTCCTCGCCTCCTGGTTTTTGGTGAAAGCCCTCTGGAGCATCCTGCACGCCACCTCCCCGCAAACCCCGGGCCCCTGGCGTCCCGCACCCGTTTTCGCCCAGGCAATCTTGTTGGCTCTTTTGCTCGGCACGCTGCCGGAACCTTCCGTCACCCAACCGAAACCCCTTCCCAACTACCGATTGAGTCTCGCCCTGCCCGGCTCCCCCGTTAAAATAGAAGGGAGTCCCCGCTTCTCCATGGAACCGACCAACCTCATCGCCCTGATCCTCTTTCTGGCTACCCAGATCGCGGTCTACCGGATCTGCGTCCGTCGCATCCGCCAGATTGAGACCGGCCCCGGCGACCCCGCCCTCAAGCTCCGCCTCCTGGAAAACGACGATAACCTTTTCGATTCCGGCCTCTACGTCGGCATCGGCGGTACTGCCATCGCCCTGGTCCTCCAGGTTCTGGGCGTCATCCAGCCCAGCCTGCTCGCCGCCTACTCCTCCAACCTGTTCGGCATCACCTGCGTTGCCGTCATCAAAATCTTCCATGTCCGCGCCTGCAAACAGCGGTTGCTCCTTCCCCCCGCCAAAACCTAACGGGAAAAACGGGCCTGAACCCCGCCCGATGACGTGAACAAAACCCTTCTCCTCATCCTCTGCGACTTTCTTCTCCTCAACCTCCTTGCCCTCTCCCGCTGGGACAGGACGGAACCGCCCACCGCGCCCGCGGTCGCGGCCCGTTCCGCCTCCGCCCAGGACGATGTCGTTGCCGCCCTCCGCCTCAGCCTCGAGGAGGAAAAAGCCAACCGGGAAAAACTCGCACGGGACCTCGCCACCACCCGGGACGAATCCCGCTCCCGCGCCGCCGTGCTTGACCAGGCCCGCACCCGCACCACGGAACTCTCCGAACGCCTGCAAAAAACGGAACAGGAAGCCGCCCGCCTCGCCCAGCAGTCGCAGGTCGAGACCGAGCGTTCCCGCGCTGCCCTCGAGGCCGCCAAAGCCGAAACCGAAAGCCTCCGCCAGGCCAAGGAAAAGCTCCGCACCGAGGCGGACGCCCTCCGCTCCCAGCTCACCGTCGCCGAGGTCCAGGCCAAATCCGCCGAGGAAAAGATGAAGCTCACCACCGCCACCCTCCGCCAAGCCGAGGAGGAAAAGAAAAAGCTGATCGAACAAAACCAGTCGCTCTCCCAGGGCGTCACCCAGCTGGCCGAAAAGTCCGGCCAAATGACCCAGGAAATCCGCGAATACCGCCCGGTCGCCCCCAACGCCCTTTACGCCGGCTATCTAGACCGTCGCGCCACGGTTCGCCTGATGGCCGAGCGCCCCTCCGCCCAGGGCCAGCGCGTCCGGCGGACCGAATCCCGCGCCATCCTCCTCACGGACGGTACCCGCACCGCCGCCCTGGTTCCGCTTAGCCAAACACCCTTTGATTTGGGCGATGCCGAAGGCTCCTGGGACTCCCTCACCGGCACCCTCACGCTGCCCCCTCCCTCCAATTTTCCCCAACCTCTTCCCAATCTGGAATCCCTTTCAGGTTCCGATCCCCGTTTGCTGCTGGCACCGGTTCCCCTTGCGCTGGTCGAAAAACATCCGGAACTCGCCTACCGCATCGCCTCCGACCCGTTCCGCTTCCCCAAAGCCCTCCTCATCTCCCCCTCCGGCAAGGGTTACGGCGAGTGTTCCTTCAAGCTGGATCCATCCTTCCCCGGGTACCTGGAAATGGATTCCCGCTTCCTCAACCGGCTTCAGGGCGAGTACGCCCCGGAGGCCGGTGACATCGTCCTTTCCCTCAATGGCGAATTTCTCGGGGTCATGATCAACGACCACTTTTGCGCCCTTGTTCCCTCCCTTACTCCCGGCCCCGGCCTGCCCCTGGATTCCAAAGGAGCCTCCCGATCCGCGGGGGAAACCCTCGCCACCCTGAAAAAAAGGGCCTCCGCGCTGGATTCGCCGCTCCGGTGACGCTTCTATGACGCCCAATATCTTTTCTTCCCACCCGCCCTCCTTGCCCTAAAGAAACTCAAGAATCTTGAACGCCCCGCAAGCCCAGACACTTACCTTCGAGAACGCCCACGCCCTGTCGGAACTGTATGCGGCCGACGAAAGCCTCCTCCGCGAAACCGAATCCACCCTGGGAGTCAAACTCACCGCCCGGGACGCCCAGCTGAAAATCGACGGAGCCAACGGTTCCGTTACCTCCGCCCAGGAATTGTTCCGCCAGCTTCACCTCGCCCACCAGCACGGTCTCCGCATCCGCCGGCATGAGTTTCTTTACGCCCTCAAGGCCGTCCAGCGGGGCGAAGGCAAACAGCTGGAAAGCATCTGGTCCACCCGCATCCAGGTCTCCGGAAAAAAACCCGTCATCATCCCGAAAACCTTCCTGCAAAAGGCCTACGTCGACGAAATCCGCCGGCACGACCTGGTCTTCGGCCTGGGTCCCGCCGGCACCGGCAAGACCTACCTAGCCATGGCCATGGCCGTTTCCTACCTCAAAACCGACAAAATCAACCGCATTATCCTTACCCGTCCGGCTGTCGAGGCCGGCGAGGCACTCGGCTTTCTACCCGGCGATCTTCAGGAAAAAATCTTTCCCTACCTGCGCCCCCTTTATGACGCCCTCTACGACATGCTCGATGTCGAGGAGATCCAGAAGATGATGGACAAGGGCATCCTCGAGATCGCCCCTCTCGCCTACATGCGGGGACGCACCCTTACCGGAGCCTTCGTTATCCTCGACGAGGGCCAGAACGCCACCACGGAGCAGATGTTCATGTTCCTCACCCGCCTCGGTCCGGATTCCAAGTGCATCGTCACCGGTGATCCCACCCAGGTTGACCTCCCCCACCACCGCAAATCCGGCCTCGTCGAGGCCGTCCAGGCCCTCACCCCCATCGACGGCATCGGCTTCGTCCGCTTCGAGGACACCGATGTGATCCGCCACGAGCTCGTCGGGAAAATTGTCCGCGCCTACAAGGAACACCGCGGCGTCCGCCAGACCAGTCTCACGCTGTGAACCCGCCGGCGCCGCTCCTCGGGCGGGTCGTGGCGGAAAACCGGCTCGAATCCGACCAGCGGCTCCGCGCCTGCCTTTTCGCGCTCTCCGCCCTGTTTGCCTATGGCCTGTCCCTGCTCACCCCCGCAGCCCACACTCCCGCCGCCTGGATCGCCGTTTTCTTCACCGCCTTCGTCCTTCCCTTGGTTCTCTCCATTGTCATCCCGGAAGCCTTTGTCCGGAACCGCCTGCTGGGCCTTTTTCTGCTCACCCTGATCGGTAACTTCGCCTTTATCCTTCTCCTTCTTCGCCTGGCTCACCACTACGCCCTGAGTGCCGGTATCTATCTTCTTCCGCCTGCGCTGGCCGCCCTCACCCTCACCACCTTGGTGGGCCCCCGGGCGGGCTCGCTGCTCGTCGTGTTGGTCGGGTTGGCGGAACTTTTCCTGCTCCACACCGACCAGCGGTACCTGGTCGCCTCCGTCACCACCGGCCTGGGTGCCGTGATTCTTTCCCGGCACATCCATCGGCGCTCCGACCTCCTCAAGGCCGGCGCCGGCATCGGCTTGGTTGCCCTTTTCTCCACCGTCCTCGGCGCAGGTCTCTCCTTTACCGCGACCTGGCAGGTGATTCTCACCGAGGCCATCTCGGCCGCAGCCCTCGGTCTCCTTGGCGCCATTCTTGTGGGTGCCCTGCTCCCCGTCCTCGAATCGGCCTTCGACCGCACCACCGACCTCTCTTGGCTTGAGTTGATGAGCCCGGACCGCCCCATCCTTCGGCGTCTCGCCCTCGAGGCGCCAGGGACCTACCTTCACAGCGTGCTCGTCGGCCATCTCGCCGAGGCCGCCGCCGCCGCCTCCGGCGCCGCCAATCCCCGCGCCTGCCGGGCCATGGCCCTCTTTCACGACATCGGCAAACTCAAAAACCCGGAGTATTTCACGGAAAATTTCACCGCGGCCCACCCCAACCCCCACGCCTCGCTTCCCCCTTCCATGAGTTCGCTGATCATCCTCGCCCACGTCAAGGACGGGGTCGCCCTCGCCCGGCAAAACCACCTGCCCCGGCGCATCCGCGAGGCCATTCGGGAACATCACGGACGCACCCTGGTGTGGTATTTTTACCAGCGGGCTCTTCAGCAGGAAAAAGACGCCCGCTCCGGTGGCAAGATCCTCCGTCTCCGTGAGGAGGACATTCCCGAGGTCGAGGAATCCTCCTTCCGCTATCCGGGGCCCCATCCCCAGTCTCCCGAAACCGCCATCCTTTCCCTTGCCGACGCCGCCGAGTCCGCCTCCCGGGCATTGGGAAAACCGATGCCGGGCGATGCCGCCAGGCTTGTCGACCAACTTTTCCAGGAACGGGAAAACGAAGGCCACTGGGCGGAATGCGGACTCAGCGCATCCCAGTGGCAGGCCGCCCGCAAGGCGCTTGCCGAGGCTGTGGAAAACCTCCTTCGCCCCCGTATCCGCTACCCCAAGGACCGGCGTGGACCCAAAAAAACCGACCCTGCGGTGGATCAACCGTCAAAGACGGCATCCGCCGAACCTGGCCTACCTGCGGCGTAAGGTGGCGGAGGCCTTGGGGCGCCTGCCGGCGACCAGGCTCAGGCGCCTGCCCGCGGAACTCAGCGTCATCCTTGTGTCCGCACGGGAAAGCGGACGGCTGCATCAACGTCATCTCGGCGATCCCTGCCCCGCCGATGTCCTCGCCTTCCCCTACGGGGAAATCGTCGTCTGTCCCGATGTCGCTGCGCAGTTGGGCAAGGGCCACGGGCTTAGCCTCCGCGATGAACTCCTCACCTACGTCCTTCACGGGATCCTTCACCTCGCCGGCTTTCGCGACTCCACCCGTTCCGGGGCTCTCTCCATGCGTAGATTGCAAGCCAAGCTCCGCCACACCCCGAAAACCCGCCCCCGCTAGCGGCCGGTAAAAGTTGCGGGGCCGGGTGTCGGCTACCTTTCCCTCCGCAGCCAAAGGTTCGCCTCGTCCACTTGGCTCGGATTCACCGCCTTCACCATTCTGGGGATCTCGAACGTCCGCTCCACTCTCGCAAAAATCTCTGAGACGGGATCTCCATCCTCGTCCATCAGCTCAACCACCAGGCGATGTCTCCCCTCATGCAAACCGGTCCACGCATAAGGCTCCGGCGAGGACAAAACTGTCTCCACTCCGTTCAGCAGAAGTCTCACCCGGTACCCTTGCTTGGCCAGGTTGACATTGTGGGCCCGAAAATCGAACCACACCTTTCCCTCGGCATCGGGAAAGGCCATTCCGTCTTTCGGGAGATTCACGGTCAGATACGGCTTGTCCAGGGGTTGGAAGTTGGAAAAGTCCTGCCGCCGAACAAAAAAATCCAGCCGCGCCCCGGCTTCCGGACCGGCAAGCATCTTGCCGTCCGGCTTGACCGCATAAATCCGCAGCACATGCGCGCCCGGTGCCAGACCGTGCAGGACCACCGGCTTGAGCTCATGGGAATGCTCCAGGGGGGAGCCGTTGTCGACGATCACATGAAGCCGGTTACCCCCGTCCCCGATCGCGTAATTTTCCGCCCGCACGAAGACATCCACGGTCTCCCACGACGTCACCTCGCCCTCCCGGGGGGATTCCACCACCACCCGCACCGCCTGCCCGGGATGAATTGGGGCGCCCGTGCTGGTCGGCGGCTTCACCGTCCGCTCGGCCCGGCGCACCGGCTCCGGATGAGGACCAGCCACCCGCACCTCCTCCGTCACCGCCTCCGCCCGCCTCACCGGTTCCTCCTCGTTCTGGCTCCTTGCGGGGACGGCACCGGCCAACAGGGCAAGGCAAAGGATCAAAAACAGCATCTTCATCCTCGTCTTTTGGGATTCCTCATTCGGCCCTAAGCTTTTCCCGACCATGCCCGCCCTGCAACTCCCCGTTCCGCTCGATCTGGCTGCCACCCTTCTCGGCGGCCAGTCCTTCTGCTGGAACGAAACCGCCCCGGGCGAGTTTGCCGGCTGGATCCGTGGCCAACCCGTCACCCTCTCCGTCCGCCACTCCCGCCTCGTCTGGGACAATCCCCTCCTTCCCAGTTCCGCGTTGGAGCATTACCTCAGCCTGGACCTCCCCCTCGATCCCCTTCTTTTTCCCGCCGCCTCCCGCGACCCGTGGCTCCCCCAGGCGCGGCAAACTCATCCGGGCCTGCGCCCCCTCCGCGAAGATCCCTGGGAGTGTCTCGCCAACTTTATCTGCTCTTCGCTGAAGCAGATCGTCCAGATTCGCCAGATCAACGAACGTCTGCGCCGTGCCTTCGGCGGCCCCAACCGGGATTTTCCCTCCCCCGCGCACCTGGCCCGCGCCGGCGAGAAAGGCCTTCGCCAATGCCAACTCGGCTACCGCGCCAAACACCTCGCCGCCACCGCCAAAATCCTCGCCAAGCAGCCGGAACTTCTGAAAATCCCGGATGTCTGGTCCACGGAACGTGCCGCCCAGCACCTCGAGGATCTCCCGGGCGTCGGCCCCAAGATTTCCCGCTGTGTGTTGTTATACGCCTACGCCCGTTGGGACGCCTTCCCCGTGGATGTCTGGGTCACCCGACTCCTCCGCCAACTCTACTTTCCCAAGCGGAGAAAACCTCTCCGCTTGCAGGATTGGGAAGACTGGTCGGAACAACAGTTCGGCTCCACCCGCGGCCTCGCCCAACTCGCCCTCTTTCACTGGTACCGCACCCGTCCGGGGGCGCGCGCCCGCCGCTAAACTTCCGTCGTCCCCGCCAGCCGGAGGTACTCGTCCGCCAGACGGATCTGCTCTTTTTCCCCGAAGACAAACAGCTGGTCGCCGGCCGCCAGCACCGTTTCCGGCCCGGGCGAAACCAGGTTCTTCCCTTTCCGGTCGATCGCCACGATCACCGCTCCCGTCTTTTTCCGGAGCTGAGTGTCAGCCAGCGTTTTCCCGATCAGGGGCGACTGGGGATCGATCTGATGGATGTGCACGGTTGACTCCCCCGGCAGATGCAAACCATCCTGGTCCGGCGGCGTTTCCCACGTCTCCCGGATCTTGGCCTGACCCTGCGAATAGAGATGAACCAGTCTTTTCTTGGTCAAGACCGCCAGCACCGCCGTCAGGCCGAACAACCCGAGCAGAAGCTTTCCGGTCGGCAAAAGCGGGGCGCTGAGCAAAATCAGGATCAGCGCAAAGACCAGGTAGCCGACGCCGAGAAACAGGCCTTGGGCCAATTTCCGCGCCCCCAGTTGCGCCTGCTGCGGAAAGGCAATTTCGGAAACCAGCACCCCGAGGGCGGCAAATTTCCGCACCCACGCCACCACCACCGGCAACGCCACCAGCGCCCCACCCGCCCAAAAGAGCGGGGCGCCCCAATCGACCATGGCCAAACGATCCGGAAACCGGTCCCCATATGTTCGCCAGAGGGCGGCGGCGGAAAGCAGGCAGGCCGCAATCAGGCCCAGTTGCAGGAGGAGTTGACCGACCAGTTTGCGGACAAAATCCAGGGCCATCCGGTGTTTGGCCCGCGAAGCCGCCCCCACACTGCGTAGCCAGGACTGGTAGGTTTTCCAAAAATCGGTGAACCACCCAGGTCCTTTTTCCTCCAGCCAGTCAGCCGCGCGCCCCGAGCTGGAAATCAGATACGGGGTGGTCAGGGTGGTGGCCGCGGAAACCAGCACGGCGATCGAATAGAGCCGGTCGTTCATCACCCCGAGCGACACACCCAAGCCGGCAATAATGAAGGAGAACTCCCCGATCTGCGCCAAGCTGAACCCCGCCCTCGTCGCCGTCCGCAGATCGCATCCCCCCAACAACGCCCCCAGCCCGCTGAAGAAAATCTTCCCCACCAACACCAGCAGGGTGATCCAGAGCACCACCCCAAGCCCATCCCCGAGGAAGTCGAATTTGATGAGCATCCCCGAGGAGGTGAAGAAGATGGCACTAAAGACATCCCTCACCGGGGCCACCAGCCGGTCGATCCGCTTGACCTGCCGCACCTCGGCCAGCACCGCCCCCGCCAAAAAAGCCCCCAAAGCCACGCTAAAGCCCAACTTTTCCGCCAACAACGAAATCCCAAAGATCATCCCCAGCACGGTGATGAGCAGCACTTCCTCCATCTCCGTCCGGCTGGCCAGGTCGATCAAGCGGGGAATCACCAGAAAGCCAACCACCGCCACCCCGACCAAAAAGGCCGTTAGCGAAAGCATCGTCGTCCCGGTGGAGGCCAGATCCATCTCCCCGGTCGTTCCCAAATGCGTCAGGATTCCCAGCATCGCCACCGCCAGGATGTCCTCCACGATCAGGATGCCGAAGACCACCCGGGCAAACTCCCTCCGCAACAGTCCCATCGCTTCGAGAGCCTTGGCAATAATCGTGGTCGAGGAGATGGAAAGAACCGCCCCCAAGAAGATGGAGTCCATCCGGCTCCACCCCATCCACTTCCCGGCCTCGTATCCGACCAGAAACATCCCGGCGATCTCCACCACCGCCGCCACCACCGCCGCCATCCCCACGTCCCGCAACTTCCGGAAGCTGAAATGGATCCCGATCGAAAACATCAGCAGGATCACCCCCAGCTCGGAAAGGGTCTTGATCGCCGTCTCGTCCGAGACAAAGCAGATCGGCGGGGTGTTCGGCCCGATCACAATGCCCGCCAGGATGTAACCCAGCACCACCGGCTGCTTGAACCTTTGGCAAAGGATCGTGGCCACGGCCGCCGCCGCCATCACCACCGCCANNGGGACGTCAGGCTGCCCGTTTACGATTACGTTTACCTTTACGATCCCGTCCGTTTTTGAGGTTTTCGTAAACCTTAACATAAGCGTAAACGAAAACCTGGAGAATCTTTCGCCCTCGTTCTTTGACACTTGCGATTTTGAATTTTATCCTTCTCCCATGATTCAGCTCACTGCCAATGCCGCCCGCCGGATCCGGGACCTGACCTCCGGCCAAGACCCTACCCAGGGCCTCCGCCTCTTTATTGAGAAAGGCGGCTGCGCCGGGCTTTCCTACGGCATGGCGGTGGCTCCGGCGGAACCCACCGACCAGCGCCTCGAACAGGAAGGTGCCCGCCTCTTCGTGGCCGCCGACAGTGCCCCCCTTCTCGATGCCTGCACGCTCGACTACGAGGAGGAGCTGACCCATACCGGTTTCAAAATCGTGAATCCCAAGGCCAAACAGACCTGCGGCTGCGGTACCTCCTTCGAGGCCTGATCGCTTGTCCACCGCCTGGTCCCTGCGGGACGCCATCCGCCCCGGGCTGCTCGCGGTCCGCAACTACTACCGCGTCTTTCTTTTTTTTCAGGCCATCGCCATCGGTCTCTACTTTGCCTACTACCGCATCCCGGCCGTCCACCACGCGGTCGACGCCTTCGCCCACTGGAAAACCTCCGGCGGACTCCTTCTCTCCGCCCTTCTCACCGCCTTGGCGGGCACGATCCTACCGGAATCTGTCCGCACCCTCGTCGGCCCGGACCGCAGCTGGTCCCGGACCCGCTTCCGCAAGCTCAGTTGGAACTTCCTCTTCTTTGCTGTCAACGGCCTCCTCGTGGATCTCTTCTACGTCCTCCAGGCCTTTCTTTTTGGACAGGGAAAAGCCTGGTCCGTTGTTCTTCCTAAAATGGCCCTCGATTTCTTCGCCTTCATCCCTCTCCTCGCCCTGCCCATGAGCGTCAGCTACTTCCTCTGGCTCGAGCTCGGCTGGTCTCCCTCCCGCATTCTCCGCGCCTGGGGTTGGCCCCTCTACCGTGACCGGGTGGTGCCGCTGATCATTCCGGATTTCGTCTACTGGGGCCCGATCCTCATCTTTCTCTACGGCCTGCCCCTCAACCTGCAGGTTCCCTTCTTCCTCCTCGCCTTCTCCGGCTGGAGCCTCGCCTTCGTCTTCATCGGCTCCCACGGACTGGAGCCCGAACAAAAACCGAAAGTACCCGAAAAAATCTAGGCCTGCCTACGGACGCGCGTCGTGCGTCACCCGTCCGTCCATCATCGTGAAGACCACCGGGATGGTGTGGATGCTTTCCGGCAGCTCCTCGAAAATATTCCTCCCCAGCACCACCAAATCCGCCTTTTTTCCTTTCTCCAGCGAACCCACCTCATTCTCCATCCTCAGCTGGTAAGCCCCGTTCACCGTGTAGGCGCGCAGGGCATCTTCCACGGAAACCCTCTGCCGGGCCACCAGCGGAAGATCCTTGGGAAAACCGGGGCGTTTGCGCGTCACCGCCGCCTCGATCTGGAGGAGCGGGGGAATCTCGTCCACATCCACCCCGGGGATGTCCGCGCCGTAAGTCACGACCGCACCCGACCGCATCAGATCCCCGTAGGGAAAAAGCCGCTGCTCCATCCGCGCCGATCCGAGGAGTTTGGTGTAAATGGTGCGGTAAGACCCGTTGTAGTCGGTTCCCCAGAGCGGGGTGACATTCGCAACCACGCCCAGGGCGGCATACCGGGGCACATCGTCCGGGTGCACGAGGCTGTTATGGGCGATGGTATGCCGGAACCCTCCCCCCCGCCGCTGCCGGACTCTCTCGAGAACGTCCAACACCGTCCGCACCGATCCGTCCGCATCGGTGTGGATGTGCATGTCAAAACCGGCCTGCTGGACCGCATCCACCACCGCCTCGATCCTTTCCGAAGGAAAGGTCATCTTGCCCCGGGCATGCGGCTGGTCGCAAAAAGGATCCAAAAGCAGCGCTCCCCGGCTCATCAGGGTGCCATCCGACCACATTTTACATACGCTGATCTTCAGGTGCTCGGACTTATACTTGCGGTTCCACTCCTTGAGTCGGTCCGCAATTTTTTTGGGATCATCGTCGGGACTGCGGGTCCAGACGGTGCCCACGATTCGAACCGGCAATTTGCCCGACCGATCATCCTCGATCAGCTGCTCGTAGACCGGGGCGGCCGAATCGCTCGTTTCCCCCATCAGGACGCCGGCCTCAAAATAGCTTGTGATCCCCTGCGAGGGGGCCCGCGCCAGCGTCAGCTGTTGGGATTCGCGTGCCGCCTCGGGGCCAACCGCCCCGAGTCGAACCAGCATGGGCATGGCCGCACCTTCGATCGCGTGGCCCGTGGGCCACCCTTTTTCGTCCCGACGATAATACTGTTTGCCGGGCTCGGGATCCGGGGTCTGGTCGGTCAATCCACAAGCCCTCATCGCGGCGGTGTTGAACCACATGTCATGAGCATCGGCAGACAGCAGCAACATGGGCCGATCCCCCGTGATTTCATCCAGCCACTCCCGACGGGGACTCCGGCTTTCAAACGAATCCGGCATCCATCCGTATCCGAGCAACAAGCCTTCCCTGGGTTGCTGCTCCACCCAGGAGCGGATTTTGGCAAGAATCGCCGCCTTCCCCTTCAAGCCGGCTACGGAAACACCTCGTTTGGTGATCGCCCCCATCGCCAAGTGATTGTGACTGTCAATGAACCCAGGGAGACACAAACCTCCCTGCAGATCGATCACCTCAGCCCCCGGTCCCGCCACCTTCCTGGCTTCCACCTCGGTTCCCACCATCTCAATCCGGTTCCCCCGGATGACCAGCGCCTGGGCCCACCGCTGATTCGGATCCATCGTGAAGATGGAACCACCGCGGATCAGGGTCGTCTGGGCAGCAGCGCGACTGACCGAGCCAGCCAAACTGCCCATCAGCAGACCCACTAAAACGACCGACCAAAGGCAGAAAGGACGAGCTGGACCCATAAAATGTTTTTATTTTAAAAATGTTTTGAAAAGGAGATTTTTTTCCCTCACGAGCACCGGGACTTTGTCAGAAATTGGTTTGGGGATTCCCCGACTTCCCATAAGATTTCCCGAAATGCGAACTAGGCATTTTCACCTTCTTGGCTTGGGTTGCCTGATTTTTACCGCCTGCACCAAGCCGCCTGCCGTCAGCCGCGAAGATCATCCCCTCCCCGACGGCATCGACACCGCCCGCGTGGAGCCTGGCCGCCGGGGCGGGGTCTTTATCCAGTCCGTCCCCGGCGAACCCTCCACCTTCAACCCCCTCGTCTCCGAGGACGCCACCTCCGGCGGCTTCATCGGCCTCTTTCTCGACTCCCTCACCCGCTACAACGCCGTCACCCAAGAGGTCGAGCCCGGCCTCGCCACCCGCTGGGACATCGGCGCGGACAACAAAACCTTCACCTTCCATCTCCGCTCCGGCGTCCGCTGGTCGGACGGGAACCCCTTTTCGGCCGACGACGTCCTCTTCACCTTCCAAGCCATTTACGACTCCCGTTACCCCAACCGCTCCGCTTTTGACCTTTCCGTCGACGGCAAGCCCTTCCGCGTGGAAAAAGTCGACGAGCTGACCGTCCGCATCACCACGCCGGAAATTTTCGCCCCGTTCCTCGAATACGTCGGCGGCGTCGGCATTCTCCCCAAGCACCGCCTCGGCCCCGCCTTTCAGGACGGCACGCTCCAGAAAGCCTGGAACGTCAGCGTCGCCCAACATCAACCGGACACCCTCGTCGGCACCGGAGCCTTCCGCCTCCGCTCCTACCAGCCCGCCGAACGCATCGTCTTCGAGGCCAACCCCCACTACTGGCGGGCCGACTCTGCCGGCGTCCGCCTTCCGTACGTCGACTTCCTCGTCACCAAACTGGTTAAAGACATCAACGCCAGCACCCTCGCCTTCGCCACCGGCCAGACAGACGCGGAGGGCCTCTCGCCCGACAACGTGGCCTGGATCGAACGCTTTGCGAAGCGCTACGAATTCCTCGTCCACAACCGTGGCCCTTCTCCCAACAGCGGCTTCGTCTGGTTCAACCAGAACCCCGGCCAGGACGCCTCCGGCAAACCGTTCGTCCAGCCCCACAAGCTCACCTGGTTCACCGACCGCCGCTTTCGCCAGGCCATCTCCCACGGAATCGACCGGGAGGGCATCGTGAAAGGCGTCCTCTTCGGACGCGGCCAACCCCTGTGGGGCCCCGAAACCCCCGCCAATAAAAAGTGGTACAACCCCAACGTCACCCAGTACCCCTATAACCCCGCTCGGGCCCGCGCTCTCCTGGCCGAGGCCGGCTTCCGCTTGGGCGAGGACGGAAAACTCCGCGACGCCAAAGGGAACCTCGTCGAGTTCACCCTGAACTCGAATCAGGAGAACCAACTCCGCGTGAACATGGCCACCGTTTTCAAGGAGAACATGCGTGACCTCGGCATCACCGTGAACCTCGCATTTCTTGATTTCGGCACCTTCGTCGGAAAAATCCAAGACTCCTTTGACTATGAGGCCGGCCTCCTTGGCCTCACCGGCGGCGGCGACCCCGCCGGTGGCATGTCCGTCTTCTCCTCCCAAGGCCGTCTGCACCAGTGGTACCCCAACCAGAAAACTCCCGCCACGCCCTGGGAAGCCCGGATCGATGAACTGATGTCCCTCCAGCTCCGCACGCTCGACTACGCCACCCGCCGAAAATATTTCGATGAGGTGCAAAAAATCATGAGCGATGAGACACCCTATATCTATCTCGTCACCGCCAACGCCTACGTCGGCCTCAAGGATCGCTGGAAAAACATCAAGATCCCGCCGCTGGGTTCCCTCGTCTGGAACCTCGACGAACTCTGGACCGTCTTCACGCCATGACCGCCTTCATCCTCCGCCGCCTCGGCACCCTCGTGCCCATGCTCCTCGCCGTCACCCTGCTCGTCTTCGCCCTCATGAGCCTCGCGCCCGGCGACTTCCTCACGCCCGTCAAAGCCCAGCGCGATATCAACCCCGCCCTCATCGCCGAGCTCTCGAAGTCCTTCGGCCTCGACCGGCCCTGGTACGAGCAGTATCTCCGCTGGCTCGGCAACATCCTCCGTTTGGACTTTGGCTACTCCTGGACCTACAAGGTTCCCGTCGCCGAACTCATCGCCCAACGCGCCCCCGCCACCATCCTCCTCTCCGTTTGCTCCCTCCTTCTTGCCTGGGGCCTGGCCATCCCTCTCGCCGTCCTCGCCGCCGCCCGGCCCGGGGGTTGGATCGACAAGCTGACGTCCTCCGCCGCCTACTTCGCCCTCGCCATCCCGGAGTTCTTCCTCGCCCTTCTCGCCGTCTGGTTCGCCGCCCAGTCCGGTTGGTTCCCCATCGGCGGGCTTACTTCCCTCGATCACGACTTCCTTCCCTTCGGCGCCCAAATCCTCGACATCGCCTGGCACCTCATTCTCCCCACCCTCGTCCTCGGCCTCGGCGGCGTCGCCGGCACCCTCCGGGTCCTTCGCGCCAACGTCCTCGACGTTCTTCGCGCCGAATACGTCACCGCCGCCCGCGCCAAGGGCCTGCCGGAAAAAGTCGTCCTCTTCCGCCACGTTCTCCGCAACGCCCTCAACCCCCTTCTCAGCACCGTGGGCTACGCCTTCGCTGGACTCCTCAGCGGCTCACTCCTCGTGGAGAACGTCATGAACTATCCCGGCCTCGGCCGCCTCGTCTACGAAGCCTTCATCCGCGAAGACCAATTCGTCGTGCTCGGCTCTGTCATGGTCGGCTGCACCCTCCTCGTCATCGGCAACCTCATCTCCGACCTCGCCCTCGCCTGGTCCGACCCAAGGGTTCGTTATGGGCGCTGATCTCATTCAATCGCTCCTCCGCCGGCCAGCCGGACTGGTCTCCGCCATTCTTCTTCTCCTGCTTTACGGCGCGGCCCTCTTTGCCCCGTTCCTAGCCCCCACCGTTCCCTCTGCCCAAGACCTGCAGCGCACCTACCATCCTCCCACCGCGCTCGTCTGGCAGGACGGCCGTCTCTGCGTTCGCCTTTACCGGCTCGTGGATCCCTCCACCGCCACCTACCAGCCCATCGCCGGCCAAGCCACCCCCCTCCGCTGGTTCTCCGAAGGACCGGCCTACAGGCTTTTCGGTCTGATTCCCGCGAAAACCCATCTCTTCACTGTGGAGGCCCCCGCCGTCGTCTATCTCCTCGGTAGTGATGCCACGGGTCGTGACGTCTTCACGCGGCTCCTTTACGGTGCCGGCATTTCTCTTGGCATTGGTCTGGTCGGGGTTTTTCTGACCAGCCTGCTCGGTCTCACCATCGGCGGCCTCGCCGGCTATCTCGGCGGCTGGGCCGACTCCCTCGCCATGCGCCTCACCGAATTCCTGATGGCTGTGCCCGGTCTCTATCTTCTTCTCGCCCTTCGGGCCGCTCTCTCCTCTCGCTTTCCCTCCGATGCTACCTTTCTCCTCATCGTCGTCATTCTCTCCGCCCTCGGCTGGGCCGGAACCGCCCGGGTGGTGCGCGGGCTCGTCCTTTCCCTGCGGGAACGGCCCTTCATCCTCGCCGCGAACATCCTCGGCCAACGCCCCACCGTCATCCTCTTCCGTCACCTTCTTCCCAACACCTTCAGCTATCTGGTGGTGGCCGCTACCCTCAGTGTCCCCGGCTACATCCTCGGCGAGGCCGCCCTCAGCTTCCTCGGACTGGGCATCCAGGAACCCTCTTCCTCCTGGGGCCTGATGCTCGGCCAGGCCCAGGATATCAAGATCTTCATGCTTAACTTCTGGTGGCTCCTCACCCCCGGAGCCGCCATCATTCTGACCGTGATCGCCTTCAACCTGCTCGGCGACGCCCTGCGCGACGCCGTCGACCCCCGCTTTCGACTGCCCGGACGATGAAAGCACTGGCGATTCAATATTCTGTAGGGCCCCGCTCCGCCGGGGCCATGGCCGCGATGGAACGCGGCCCTACAGAACTTTCCAACTTCAAGATTCTTAACCCCCAACTCCCTTAACCCCTCTTATGCCCCTGTTAGACGTAAAAAACCTCACCGTAGAATTTTCCTCCGGCTCCAAACCTGTGGTCGCCGTCGACAAGCTCTCCTTCTCCATTGATCCCGGCGAAACTGTCGCCGTCGTCGGGGAAAGTGGCTCCGGCAAAACCACTGCGGCCCTCGCCCTCGCCCGCCTCACCCCGCCCCCCCCTGCCTGCTCCCTTTCCGGCACCGTCAAATGGGAAGATGGCACCGACCTTCTCTCCTGTTCCGAGGCCGCTCTCCGTCAAGCACGGGGCGGCAAACTCGCCTACATCTTTCAGGAACCCTCCACCTCCCTGAATCCTGTCTTCTCGGTCGGCTTCCAGATCCGCGAGGCGCTCCAGCTCCATCAACCCGACCTCCCCGATTTCAACGCCGAGGTGGCCCGACTCCTTCAACTCGTCGGCATTCGCGACCCCGAAAAGCGTCTCTCCGACTACCCCCACCAGCTCTCCGGCGGCATGCAGCAACGTGCCATGATCGCCATGGCCCTCGCCTGCAAACCCCGCCTCCTCGTTGCCGATGAGCCCACCACCGCCCTCGACGTCACCATCCAGGCCCAGATCCTCGACCTCCTCCGCGACCTCCGAAAACAGTTCGGCATGGCCGTCCTGCTCATCACCCACAACTTCGGCATCGTCGCCCACTTTGCCGACCGCGTCCTCGTCATGCTCGACGGCCGTCTCGTCGAACAGGGCCCCGTGAAGGAGATCCTCCGCGCCCCGCAACACCCCTACACCAAGGCTCTGCTCGACTGCATCCCCCGCCTCGGTCAAAACAAGCAGCGCCTCGCCTCCATCGACCGTTCCGCCCTCGCCGCCAAATGAGTTTCACATTCAAAATGCTTAACCCCTTAACCCCTTAACCCCTGAATCCCTATGCCTCCCCTCGTCGAAATCCGTCACCTCTCCGTCCACTTCCCCGTCAAATCCGGCCTGCTCCAACGCCAGACCGGCCTGGTCAAAGCCCTCGACGACGTCTCCCTCAAAATCGATAAGGGCGCCACCTTGGGCCTCGTAGGGGAAAGCGGTTCAGGCAAAACCACCCTCGGCCGGGTTCTTGTCCGTCTCCAGGACCCCACCTCCGGTTCCGCCTTCTACGACGGCCAGGAAATCACCGCCTTGGACGGCTCCGCCCTCCGGCCCTACCGCAAAAGGATTCAGATGGTCTTTCAGGACCCCTACAACTCCCTCAACCCGCGCCTCCGCATCGGCACGATCCTGGCCGAACCCCTCGAAATCCACTTCCCAAAGATGTCCGCTGCCGACCACTCCAACCGCGTCGCCGAACTTCTCAAGCTGGTCGGGCTCGACCCCACCCACGCCCGCCGTTTCCCCCACGAGTTTAGCGGCGGCCAACGCCAACGGATCGGTATCGCCCGCGCCCTTGCCGTTGAACCCGAGTTCATCATCTGCGATGAACCGGTCAGCGCCCTCGACGTCTCCGTCCAGGCCCAAATCGTCAACCTCCTTATGGATCTCCAGGACCAGTTCGACCTCACCTATCTCTTCATCGCTCACGACCTCGCCATCATCGAGCACGTCAGCGACCAGGTCGCCGTTCTGGAGCACGGTAAGCTCGTGGAGGAAGGCACCGCCGACCAGATCACCCGTCACCCCTCCCACCCCTACACCCA
>DFCD01000061.1:0-1480 GCA_002366885.1 Verrucomicrobia bacterium UBA3063 | reverse complement strand
CCGTGTTACAATTGTAACACTTATAGGAGAAATTCCATGTTACAGTTGTAACATGGAATTATCGTTCCTTGCCCTTAACCCCTATGGGCCTGCATTCAACATCTTTTCGAAACAGATCAGGCTTATAGTAGGGTCGCAGGAGCTAAATTAAAACCCTCGGCGTACTCAGCGTCTCTGCGGTAAGAAGATTACTTTGCGCCTCAACCTCCCAGCTAACTTCAACTTACCCTTCAACTGACTATGTACGTTCTTGAGACTCGCCAACTGACGGCCGCCAAAATTCCTCTGCCCAGCGCTCAGCTCAAACGCCCCGGCCAGCCCGCTGTCCTACAAATTTACTCACCGAAAATCCTGCCCCTGCGAAAACTCCAAACCCGCCTGAAAGGCCGCATTCGCAAACTCCACCAGCGCAAACCCTCTCCCTTCCATCTTCGGATCAGCTACGACCTGGTCGTCACCAGCGACGCCCGTTTTCTTCCCAAAGACTTCAAGGGAATCCCACGTCTCCAGATTCGGGCTGGACCAGCGTTCGGCACCGGTGAACACGCCACCACCCGTCTTTGCCTCCGCTATGTCGTCCAGTTCATGCGGAAACACGGCTCCCGCCTAAAATCCTGCCGGGTGCTCGATCTCGGCTGTGGCACCGGCGTACTCGCCCTCGCCGCCGCCCGGCTCGGCGCCAAAGTCGAGGGCTGGGATAATGATCCCGTGGCCGTTACGGAGGCCCAAAGGAATCTGCGTTTGAACCGGGTCGGAACACGCGTCTGTTTTCGGCAAAGGGATGTCCTCCGCGAGGCCATCCCAGCCGCCGACCTGATCGTCGCTAACCTCTACGACCACCTTCTCCTTCACCTTCTTCCCCGGCTGGAGTCTCACCGCCGTACGGGAACCGCCCTCCTCCTCTCCGGCATCCTCAAGGGTCAGGAAAACGGCATCATCCGCACCGCCACCAAACTTGGCTGGAAGCTGGAGCGTCGCGGCCGCCTCGGGCGTTGGTTCTGCCTGCAGTTTAAAAGCCGGTAGTTAAAAGCCGATGTCCTCAACTTAGGGATTCAGGGGTTAAGTGGATTAGGGATTCAGGTAGCTAATTTTAAAAAGCTTCAAATCCCAAATCCCCTCATCCCCTCATCCCCTCATCCCCTCATCCCCTCAACCCCTCAACCCCTCAACCCCTTAACCCCTTAACCCCTTAACCCCTCCATGCTATTTTTAAATCTGTGAATTTTCGGAAGATCCTGATCACCGGCTGCTCCAAGGGCCTTGGCCTCGAAATGGTCCGCTCCTTCACCGCCCTCGGCCACACTGTCATCGGTTGCGCCCGCAACGCCAAGGCCATGGCGGATCTGCAGAAGGAGTTCGGCTCCTCACACTCCTTCACGGCTGTGGACGTGGCGGATGCTCGCGCCGTCGAAGCGTGGGCTGACCAGGTCTTGCCGAAGCAAGGCGCCCCCGATCTTCTCCTCAACAACGCCGCCGTCAT
>DFCD01000062.1:6238-14535 GCA_002366885.1 Verrucomicrobia bacterium UBA3063 | reverse complement strand
CGGTTTACAAAACCGCTGCTCTACCACTGAGCTAAGCCGGCCTTACGAAATTCTGGTCCAAGGACATCCCACGGCAAGTCCCGGCTGGACGGCCGGCCGGGAAATCAGACGTTGTAGGTGGAGGAGGCTGTCGTCCCGCCCTGCCCCGTCCAGTTGGTGTGGAAAAATTCCCCCCTCGGCTTGTCCACCCGCTCATAGGTGTGGGCGCCAAAATAGTCCCGCTGGGCCTGCAGGAGGTTCGCCGGCAGGACCGCGCTGCGATACCCGTCAAAGAAGGCCAGGGCCGTGCCAAATGCCGGCACCGGAATTCCCCGCTTGGCCGCCGCCGCCACCACGTTCCGCCAACCCTTTTGGCAACGCTTCACCTCGCTCCGGAAATATCCGTCGAGAAGCAGGTTGGTGAGCTTCGGATTCTTGTCGAACGCCTCCTTGATCTTGCCGAGAAAACGGGAACGGATGATGCAGCCGCCGCGCCACATCAGGGCGATGCCGCCGTAGTTCAGGTTCCACTTGTACTCCCGGGCGGCCGCCCGCATCAGCATGTAGCCCTGCGCATAGCTGATGATCTTCGAGGCATAAAGGGCATCCCGGATCTCCCCGAGGAACTTCTTCTTTTTCCCTCCATCCCGGGCCGCCGGCAGGAGGGGCTTGGGACCCTTCAGCTTTTTGGCCGCCGCCAGCCGCTCGTCCTTCAGGGCGGAAACACATCGCGCATACACCGCCTCCGCCATCAGGGTGATGGGAATGCCCAACTCCTGGGAGTTGATCACCGTCCATTTCCCCGTCCCCTTCTGCCCGGCGGCATCCAGAATTTTGTCCACCAAAGGGAGACCGTCGGCATCCTTTTTGGCGAGGATCTGCGCGGTGATCTCGATCAGGTAACTGTCCAGCTCCCCCCGGTTCCATTCGGCGAAAACCTTGGCCATCTCCTCGGGTGCCATTCCCAACCCGTCCTTCATCAGCGCGTAGGCCTCGCAGATCAGCTGCATGTCCCCGTATTCGATCCCGTTGTGGACCATCTTCACGTAGTGACCCGCACCACCCTCGCCCACCCAATCACAACACGGCGTTCCACCCTCAACCTTGGCGGCCACATCCTGGAAAATTTTCTTCACATGAGGCCAGGCCGCCGGCGACCCGCCGGGCATCAGACTGGGACCATGCCGGGCCCCTTCCTCGCCGCCGGAAACCCCGGTGCCGATGTACAGGAGGCCCTTGGCTTCGGCCTCCCGCACCCGCCGGTTGGTATCTTCAAAGAGGGAGTTGCCGCCATCGATGATAATGTCGCCCTTTTCCAGGTGCGGGGTCAGCTCCTGGATGAAGTCGTCGACCGGTTGCCCGGCCTTCACCAGCAGCATGATCCGGCGGGGTTTTTTAAGCTTGGAAACCAGTTCCTGGATGGAGCGGGCTCCCTGAACCTTGGTGCCCTTGGCCTCCTTGTGGAGAAAATCGTCCACCTTGGAGACGGTGCGGTTGTGGGCCACCACCACGTACCCGTGGTCATTCATGTTCAGGATGAGGTTTTGCCCCATCACCGCGAGGCCGATCAGACCGATGTCTCCCGATGCTTGCATCGCAACGTCCTAGCCAAAAACCCCCCGACTGCCCACCGCAAAGAAGCCCGGCAAACCCTTCTACCCAAATCAGGCCAACCGGGGCGAAAAATCCAACTTTTCCCAACCGTGCCCTCCGCTAAGGATTAGGGAATGCCCCGTATCACCATCGGATTTTCACTGGCCTACCTGACCATCGGCCTGGGAGGCTATTCCCTTACCGGCGCCGCATCCTGGACCGCACTTATCCCCGCCGGCATTGGCCTGGTTCTCCTGATCCTCGGGATTGTCGCGGTTAGAGGGGAAAATCTCCGCAAGCACGCCATGCACGCCGCCCTGCTCGTGAGCCTGCTGGCCCTCGGGGGAACCGCTTCTTCCCTTCCCAAACTGCCCGAAGCCCTGGCCGGGGAAGGCCAACGTCCGGCCGCCGTCCAGGCCCAAGCTGCCACTGCGGTTGTCTCCCTCGCCTTTTTGGTTCTCGGAATCCGCTCGTTTATCCAGGCCCGGCGCTCCCGCTCCTCCTAAAGACCTTCACCATCGCGGCGATCTTTCCCGCAAACCCCAGATCCTTCTTCACAAAGCCCGGCTTGAACCAGGGGGTCAAACCCAGCAAATCATGGGTCACCCGGATCTGGCCCGTCGTCCCCTTGCCCGCCCCGATCCCGATCGTCGGCACCGCCACCGCTCCCGTGATCCTGGTAGCCGCCTCCGGATCCACCAGTTCCAGCACGATCCCACACGCCCCCACCTTTTCCATCTCCCTTGCCTCCTCGATCAACTTCTTCACCTCCTCGGGACTCTTTCCCTTCCGCTTGTATCCCCCCTCCTCCTTCACTTTTTGGGGAAGCATTCCCAGGTGCCCGATCCACGGAATCCCCGCCTTCCCGAGAGCCACCCACTGCGGGCGACTCTCCTCTCCGCCTTCCGGCTTCACCGCATCCGCCCCCGCGGCCAGCAAAGCCCTCGAGTTTTTGACGCACGCCTCGGCCGTGTCGTAACTTCCCGCCGGTAGATCAGCCGAAATCATCGCCCGCTTCCGGCCACGTGCCACCGCCTCCGTCGCCCGGATCATGTCCGCCATCGTCACCCCCGTCGTGTCCGGCATCCCCAAAACCACCATCCCCAGGCTGTCACCCACGTGGATCAAATCGACCCCCGCTTCATCCAGAATCCGCCCGAGCGGATAGTCGTAGGCCGTCAAGGCCAGCAGGGTTTTCCCCTTCGGCCACCCTCGCAACCGGTCCGGGGTTATCCGATCCGACGACACATCTCCCCCCTCCTCAGCCAACCCGCTGTCTCCCGGACGGTTCCCGGCAAACCGGGAATTTTCCGTTCCGGACAAATCTCCGCCAAGGGCTCCATCACAAACCTCCTTGCCCCCATCCGAGGATGGGGCAGCCGCAACCTTGCCGTGCGGACCTGCAGGTTTTCCGCATAAAGCAGATCCAGATCCAAAACCCGGGCCTGATTCCGTGCCCGCACTCCCTTTCGGCCCCGACTCCGCTCGTACGCCTGGGTCAAATCCAACAACCCCTCCAAGGCTCCGCCCCAGAGAATCTCCCCGACCTGGTTGGCGAACCGGGAACTTCCCTCCGGGCAATCCACCGGATCGGTTTCGTACACCGCGGAAAAACGCGCCCCGGGATCGAGGCTCCTGAGCCAGCTTCGGGCGGCCGCCAACTCCTCTTCCCGGTTCCCGAGGTTGGAGCCCAGAGCAATCCCCACGCGCATCAGCTCAGGCCGAGCACGTCCGTCATCCCGTACATTTTGGCCGGCTTGCCCACCAGCCACTTCGCCGCCCGCAACGCCCCGCGCGCGAACACGTCCCGACTGCTCGCGCGGTGGCTCAACTCGATCCGCTCCCCCTCGCCGGCCAGCAGCACGGTGTGGTCACCCACCACGTCCCCGCCGCGCACGGCGTGCACGCCGATCTCGTCCTCGGTCCGCTCCCCGGGTTCGCCCGCCCGGCCGTGCCGGGCAACCACCTCGGGCTTGGTCCTCCGCGCCTCCGCGAGAATCTCCACCAGCCGCTTGGCGGTGCCGCTCGGCGCATCCTTCTTCAGGCGGTGATGAATCTCGATCACCTCCGGATCAAACCCCTCCGGCAGCGCCTTGGCGGCCAGGGCGGTGAGATGGAAAAGCAGGTTTACCCCTATGGAAAAATTGGGGGAATGAATCAGCGGAATCTTGTGCGAAGCGGCGATGATCAGGCCCCGCTCCGCCTCGGTATGCCCGGTGGTGCCGATCACCAGCACCGCCTTGACCGTCTGGGCCGCCCGGAGAACCGCCTCCGTCGCCGAGCGATGGCTGAAGTCCACCACCGCCTGCGCCTGGGCCGTCACTTTGGCCAGGTCGTCGCCATGGTCCCCTTCCCCCACGACCTCGAGGGTCTTGTCCGACCGGGCCAGACTGAGCACAGCCTGCCCCATCCGTCCCTTGGAGCCGATCACCGCAATCTTGGTGGGCATGGGATGATTCTCCCCCCGAATGGTCCTTAGTTCAACCCGGCCTGCCGGAGGGTGGCCATCAGCCTGTTGCGGTTCGCCTCGGTGATCGGCACCAGCGGGAGACGCAGTTCCTCCGCCAGCCACCCCTTGGCGGCCATCGCCGCCTTCACCGGACCGGGGTTGCTCTCCACAAAAAGATCCCGGAACACCGCCGCATACTTCCGATCGAGTTCCGCGGCAGCCTTCCAATCCTTTCTGCGGGCGGCATCCACCAGGGCCTTCACCTCCGCCGGGATGAGGTTTGAGGCGACACTCACCACCCCCACCGCGCCCCGTTTCATGAACTCCACGGTCAGGGCGTCGTCCCCGCTGAGGATTTCAAAATCCGGGGGCACCACCGCGCGGATCGCATCCACCCGTTCCGGTTTGCCACCCGCCTCCTTGATGGAGCGGATCGTCGGACACTCCTTTGCCAACCGCCCGACCGTTTCCACGGTGATCTCCACCGCGCAACGTCCCGGCACGCTGTAGAGCATGATCGGCAGATCCGTCTCCCGGGCGACCGCGCGGAAATGCTGGAACATCCCCTCGGGACTCGGCTTGTTGTAGTACGGCGCCACCAATAAGAGCGCGTCCGCCTTGGCCTTTTGGGCCCCGGTGGAAAGCTCGATCGCCTCCGCGGTGCTGTTGGAGCCTGTTCCGGCCAACACCTTGGTCCTTTTCCGGGCGATCTGCACCGCCAGTTCAATCACCCGGGCGTGCTCCGCCATGTTGAGGGTGGGCGATTCCCCCGTCGTCCCCACCGGCACGATGCCCTCGATCCCAGCGGCAATCTGCCGCTCGATCAGTTCGGCAAACGCCTTGTCGTCCACCTGGCCGTTCCGGAACGGCGTCACCAAGGCGGTGTAAGTCCCCTCAAACATGCCAGACCCCCTCGAAAACAATCCGGGCCGGACCCTGCAGCACCACGTGCCGCGCCCGGTCGTTCACCCACTGGAAATGGACCCGCAACACATCCCCGCCCCGGGTCTTCACGTGGACGGGCGGTTTCACCCTCTTTTGCAGGTACGCGAGGATGGAGGATGCCACCACCCCGGTGCCGCAGGCCAGGGTCTCCCCTTCGACGCCACGCTCATACGTGCGCACCTCGATCCGGTTGCCGCGCCTCACCTCCACAAAGTTCACGTTCGTCCCCGCCGGCGCAAAAAAATTGTGAAACCGGATCGCCCGCCCGTTTCGTTCCACATCCACGCCGTCCACCGATCGGACAAACTCCACCGCATGGGGCACGCCGGTGTGCAGGCAGTCCAGCTTGACCCGGCGGCCCGCCGCGGTGATCTCCTTGCCCAACCTCGGCCAACCCGGATCGGACATCGAAACCTTCACCTCCTTGCCCAGGATCTCCAGCTCGACCGGCCCCGCCTTGGTTTCCACCCGCATCGTCTTGGCCCGCCAGCCGGCCGCCGCGCGCACCAACAGGGCGAAACAACGAGCGCCGTTCCCGCACATCTCCGCCTCACCCCCGTCGGAATTGTAGTAACGCATCCGGAAATCCGAACCGCGGCCACGCGGCTTTTCCACCACCAGAACCCCGTCCGCCCCGGCGCCCCGCCTTCGGTCACACCAGGCGGCAATCCGCTCCCGGGTCAGGCCCAACCCGCCCTTCCGGCCGTCGAAACCGAGAAAGTCGTTCCCCGCCCCCTCCAGCTTCCAGAAACGGACCGCCCGGCTCACGACCTTCTCTCCCCACGCCAGAGATCCGCCGCCCGTTCCCGGCTGCGAACGACCCGGGCCCGGTTTCCCGAGACGAGAATCTCCGCCGGACGCGGCCGGGTGTTGTAGTTCGAGGCCATGGAAAAACCATAGGCGCCGGCGCTCAGGATGGCCAACCGGTCCCCACGCTCCACCGGCGGCAGGGTGCGGTCGTGGCCAAACACATCCCCCGATTCGCAGACCGGACCAACCACATCCGTGGAGATCGCCCCGGGACGGGGCTTGCCGACCGGCTCAATCTGGTGAAACGCTTCGTAAAGAGTCGGCCGGATCAGGTCGTTCATCCCGGCATCCACCACCGTGAAATGCTTCTGCCCCGTCCGCTTCCGATAAAGCACCTCCGTCACCAGCATCCCGGCGTTGCCCACCAGGAAACGCCCGGGCTCCAGCAGAATCTGCATCTTGAGGTTTCGCAAGAGCGAGACGAGGGAAAGGGCGTATTCATTCAGGGTAAGGAACCTCTGCGCCTTTGGGGTCTTCCACCATCCGTCCCGCCCGCTGGCCAGCGCGTCCTGATACACAATCCCCACCCCGCCCCCAATGTCGAAGTACTCCAGCCCGTGGCGGTCGCGCAGGCGCTCCACCAACGGCACCATCTTCCGCACCGCTGCCCGGAACGGCGCCGCCTGCGTGATCTGGGAGCCGATGTGCATTTGAATCCCGCGCAGGTGCAGGCGCCGGTCGCCCGAAGCGCCGCGATAGATCGCCGCCACCTGCTCGAAGGGGATGCCGAACTTGTTCGCGTAGGTTCCCGTGGTGATCTTGGCGTGCCCACCCGCCGCCACGTCCGGATTGACCCGCAAGGCCACCGGGGCCCGCCGCCCCCTCTTGCGCCCGGCCACCATGGCGATCGTGTGCAGTTCCTCCTCACTCTCCACATGAAAAGCCTTCACGCCGGCCCGCAGCCCGGCCTCGATCTCCTCCTCCGTCTTGCCCACCCCGGCATAGACACACTTGGCCGGCTTTCCGCCCGCCTTGCGGACCCGTTCCAGCTCCCCGCCGCTTACCACGTCGAAGCCGCTCCCGGCCCGGGCCAACAGGCTTAAAATGGCCAGATTGCTGTTGGCCTTGACTGAATAGCAGATCAGCGGGTTGAGGGCCCGCAACACCCCCCGCAGCCGACGATAGTGGTCCAGGATCGTGCCGGCCGAATAAACATAAAGGGGCGTGCCGTAACGGTCAGCCAGCGCTTCCACGCTGACCCCCTCCACATGAAGTTCGCCTCCCTTTCTCTGGATCCGGTGCATCCGGATAGAATAATGGAAATCCCCCCTATCTTCCATCTCCTATCTTCTATCTCCTTCCGGGTTTGGTATTTTGATCTCCATGAGCTGTTGGCTGGTGAAACAAGAACCCTCCACCTACCCGTTCGGCCGGTTTCTCAGGGAGAGGAAGGTCGTCTGGGACGGTGTCCGCAACTACCAGGCCCGCAATTTCCTTCGCCGGATGGAAAAAGGCGACCGGGTCCTCTACTACCACAGCGTCGATCAGCGGGCCGTTGTCGGCACTGCCAGGGTCTCCCGCACCGCTTTTCCCGACCCCACCGCCCCCAAGGGCGAGGACTGGACTTCCGTGGAACTGGCCGCGGAGCGTCCCCTGAAAAATCCCGTGACCCTCGAGCAGTTGAAGGCGGACAGCCGCTTCCGCGATCTCTTGCTCCTCCGCCAGTCCCGGCTCTCCGTCATGCCGGTCCCGCCAAGGATCTTTCAGGCCATCGTGAAACTCGGTGCCTGATTCAGGTTTTCGCGTAGACCTCGGACCCCTTGCGGACGAATTCCCGGGCTTTTTCCTCCATCCCGGCCCGCAGCGCCTCCTCCTCCTTCACCCCCTGCTGGGCTGCATACTTGCGCACATCCTCGGTGATCTTCATGGAACAAAACTGCGGCCCGCACATCGAGCAGAAGTGGGCGCTCTTTGCCCCCTCCTGGGGCAGGGTCTCATCGTGGTAGGCGCGCGCCGTCACCGGATCCAGCCCCAGGTTGAACTGGTCCCTCCAGCGGAACTCAAAGCGCGCCTTGGAGAGCGCATTGTCCCGGTACTGCGCCGCCGGATGACCCTTGGCCAGATCGGCCGCATGGGCCGCGATCTTGTAGGCAATCACCCCCGCCTTCACATCGTCCCGGTTCGGCAGGCCAAGGTGTTCCTTCGGGGTGACATAGCAAAGCATCGCACAGCCGTACCAGCCGATCATCGCCGCGCCAATCGCCGAGGTGATGTGGTCGTAACCCGGCGCGATGTCCGTGGTGAGCGGTCCCAGCGTGTAAAACGGCGCCTGGTGGCACCACTCCAGCTGCCTTTCCATGTTTTCCCGGATCAGATGCATCGGCACATGCCCGGGTCCTTCGTTCATCACCTGCACCCCGTGGTCCCAGGCGCGCTTTGTCAGGTCCCCCTGTGCTTTTAACTCCCCGAACTGCGCCTCGTCGTTGGCGTCCGCCAGGGATCCCGGCCGCAGGCCGTCACCGATGGAGAAACTGACGTCGTAGGCGGCCATGATCTCACAAATGTCGTCCCAGTGGGTCCA
>DFCD01000062.1:0-6131 GCA_002366885.1 Verrucomicrobia bacterium UBA3063 | reverse complement strand
AGTTCCTCCGCCTTGCCGCCCACTTTTTCCAGCGCCTGGTAGATCGGCACCGTGCCGATCGGCACCGGGGAGTTGCGCAGGATCCACTCCCGCGTCCGGTGGATGTTTTTGCCGGTGGATAAATCCATCACCGTGTCCGCGCCCCAGCGGATCGCCCAGCGGAGCTTCTCCACCTCCTCCTCGATCGAGGAGGCCACCGCGCTGTTGCCGATGTTGGCGTTGATCTTCACCAGAAAGTTCCGGCCGATCGCCATCGGCTCGAGTTCGGGATGGTTGATGTTCGCGGGAATGATCGCTCTCCCCCGTGCCACCTCGTCCCGCACGAATTCGGGTGTGATTTCCGCGGGAAGGGAGGCTCCCCAGGCCTGCCCGGGATGCTGGAAGCGCAGCTGATCCCGCGATCCCCCGGCCGTCATTTCCACCGCTTCCCGTGCGGATTGCAGTTTCATGTTTTCCCGGATGGCGATGAACTCCATCTCCGGGGTGACGATCCCCTTGCGCGCATAGTGCAGCTGGGAGACGCATCCCTGCTTCGCCCTCCTTGGCTGACGCCGGCCGCCGGGAAACTCCTCCCGCACCGCGCCTGCACCGTTGCGCTGACCGTTATCCTCCGGCCGCACCTTCCGGCCCTCATAAAACTCCGTGTCCCCCCGCTCCTCGATCCAGGCCGCCCGGGGCGTGGGCAACCCCTGCCGCACATCCGGGGCGAAATCCGGATCCCCCCAGGGCCCGCTGGTGTCGTACACCCGCACCGGATCGTTGGCCTGCAGCCGCCCGTCCGGCATCCGCGTGGGTTGCAGTTCGATTTCCCGGAAAGGAACCCGCAGGTCGGGCCGCGATCCCTTCACATACACCCGCCGCATGCCCTCGATGGGATCCAGTTCCTCGATTTTTTGCCCGGACTTTGACTTCATGGTTCCATGTCTCCTGCCTTCGGCGGCTCACGGGAAGGAAAAAGAACGGCTCTCTCCCTCCGGCGGCATGACCCGCTTCAGGTTCCTAGGGTCTCGGGACCGCGGTTCCCGACTCTCAGCCCGGCCGTCCGGACTCCCCCGATCCAGAAATCCTAAAATCCCGCCCAGCCGGGTCAACTCTTCCGCTTACTGTTCTTGCAACACCGAGGTCGGCACATAACCCGTCCGCCGGTCCATCGTCTCCACCTCGGCATAGTCCCCCACCACCCGTCGCACACTGACGCGGTCGCCGCGATGCACGGTGGAGGTGGCCGGGGTTACCTGGTTCGGACCCGATTCCTTCAGCGGCACATCGGCAAGGATCATTGCCATCGAGGCATCCCGGTTCCCCGTTCCCGCGCACCCCGCCAACAAAACCACGACATATCCCAGCGTGGGGAGAAACATCCTCATGGAAGAAAGCTAATCCCTCGAGCTTCCCAGCTCAACCTCCTAACTTTCTTAAAGTTAAACTTAAACCTAAACTCAAGGTAACAATGAACGGTCGTCTTCTCCTCGACGGAAGATTCTCCGCCTTTGAAAATATGGCGATCGACGAGTCCCTGCTCCGCCACGCCCGCAGCCCCGTTCTCCGGATCTACGCCTGGGCAGAGTCCTGCGTTTCCTTGGGGTACTTCCAAAAACACTCGGTGGTCCCGCCCTCCACACCTTTTGTGCGACGCTATACCGGCGGAGGCTTGGTGGAGCACGGGCGGGATCTCACCTACACCGTGGTTCTCCCTGTGGACCATCCCCTGACCGCGGCAGGGACGCTTCCGTCCTACCGCACCATCCACGCAGCGGTCGCTTCGGCTCTCCTCGATGCCGGAATCGCCTGTCGCCTCGCCACCACCTCCCCCAAACAGGATCACCCCGCCTGTTTTCTTAAGCCGGTTCCCGCCGATGTCCTCGATCCTGCGGGGAAGAAACTGGCCGGAGCCGCCCAGCGCCGCACCCGGCAGGGCTGTCTTCACCAAGGCACCGTTCTTCTTCCCGGCCCCATCCCGGAAAGCCTTGTGGAAATTCTCCCGCAAAAACTCTCCCCCGCCCTGGGTGTCGGCTGGAACCCGTCAAAAAGAACGGATCCCGAGGAGGAACTGGCCCAACAGCTGCTCCGCGACCGCTACTCAAGCCGCGCCTGGAACTACTCTCGCTGAGCTTTTTCGCCTCTCCGCTCTGTCTTTCCCTAAACCTAATCCAAGACCTGCCTTGGTGGCTGCTGGACTTAGGGGGATGGCTTTTTCTTCCCCGCACCCCAGATCGTCAGCGCAATCACCACCAAGACAAAACCGATCAGGATCAGACTCCCCCGCTCCACCCAATGCTCCGCTGCTTTCTGGGCCGCCGCCGACTGGGAAAATTTCTCCCCAGCCACCGCGCTCAGCCAGATCCATAAAGGCGCATAAAGAATGGCCCCGAGCGCATTCAAACCGAGGAATTTTCGGATGGGCATCCGATGCCGGCCGGCAAAGAAAAAAACCCCGAACCGCACCGCAGGAATGAACCGCCCCAGAAATACGGTCTTGGCGCCGTGCTTTTCGTAAAGGTGCTCGATTCTGCTCTGGTGTTTTTCCGAGAAGACCCACGCCCCGATGCGGGTGCCCAAAAACCACTTTCCCCCGCGTCTCCCCAAAAAGTACACCCACATGTCTCCGCCAAGAATGCCGATCAGGCACGCCGCCACCGCCAGATGGTATTGGGAATCCCCCCATCCCACGGATAACCCGCTGGCAATTAGCAGCGGCTCCTCGGGGATCGGCACACCCATGGCCGAAATGAAGAGAATCCCCGACATCGCTAGGTACCGGTACTCGGAGATCGCCTGAATGAGAAAATTAAGCTCCATGTTGGAATTGGGAAGTTACGGCTTGTTTGCATTGTCCGCACCCCTGATTCCACTAAAAAAGCCCCTCATACCGCCATGTATCTGAATATCAGCCTAACTTCCAAGGCTCTCGCTTACTCCTATCTGGGTCGCCCGTTCCACCTGCGGCGCTGGCTGATCGTCGCCTTTTTCATGCTGCTCCTGGCCTCGTTCTGGGTCGTGGTGGCCGCGGGCCGCGCCCTCGATCATCTTTTTTTTCCCGGCTTCCGCAGGCAGGCGGTCCGCCAGCCGGTCTTCATCATCGCCCCGCCCCGCAGCGGAACCACCTTTCTGCAAAAAATGCTGGCCCAGAACCGTGAGGCGTTCGCCCCAGTGCTGATGTATCAGACGATCTTTCCCAGCATCTTTCTCCAAAAAATCATTCTGGGAATCGCCGGGCTCGGCCGCCACCGGGACAGCTTTCTGGGTCTTTTGATCACCTGGATGGAAAGGCGCTTTTTCGGAGGTTGGGACAACATGCACAAAATGCGGCTGGCCCAACCGGAGGAGGACGACGGCTTTTTCGTCTACACCTTCGTCACGGAGGCCATTTACCTGCTTTTCCCCTACGTGCGCCTGCTTTGGGGGGCCGGCTTTGCCGACGATCTGCCTGAGCCGGAACGCCGGCGGCTGATGCGCTACTACCGCTCCTGCCTGCAGCGCCATCTCTACCTGCACGGAAAAAACAAAATCCTGCTCTCCAAGGCCACCCAGCTCTCCGGTTCGGTGCTCAGCCTCCGCAAGGAGTTTCCCGACGCCCGCATCATCAACATCCTCCGCAACCCGGCCGAGTCGATCGCCTCCCACGTCAGCGTCTTTTATCCGGTCTGGAAATGGGTCAACCCCTCCCTGCAGAAAAAGAGCCAGGAGTCGTTGGAGTACGCGGAACTCGCCGCCGCCTGGTTCCGGCATCTCGAGGAGAAGGACGGCCGGGCCGACCGGCGTCGCTACCTCCGCATTCTTTATCGCGATCTTGTTTCCCGGCCGGCGGAGACCGTCCGGTCCATCTACCGCCATTTCCGGATTCCCCTCAGCCCCGGAGCCTCGGCCGCCATCACCCGCAACGCCAAAAAATCCCGCGAATACAAAAGCTCCCACCGCTATTCGCTCAGGGAGTTCGGCCTCTCCGCCGACTGGCTACGCCATCAACTCGGCCCCATGATGAAGAAGCACGGGTTCACCATCTCGCCACGAAGCCGGTAAAGCACAGATCCAGTCTTTAAAGTTCCCGCGCCTGGACCAAACGGGTTTCTTTGGGCAGTGCAAGAGACTCCTTTTTCTGAATTAAGGTCAATCCATTCCTGAAAGCTCTCTCGGAATGAAAATGAATTAAGGAAAATTCTGGATACGTCTCAAGGATATGGTTAACGAATTTTCTTTCACCCGCCTGATGGGCAAATAGGTCGGCACTCAACCAGCCACCATCTTGCGTGGCCCAGGAGGCAGGCAGTACAGGCTTGGCGGGCAGGCTCCAGAGTCCCGTGTCATGGACCGCAACAATGGCCTGGGGAGCCAGGGAAGGCAGAACCGCACGAAAGGTGTCGCGATTGATCTCACATTCGTGGGTGCCATCGAAAAAAAGAAAATCTATAGACTGAAAACCAATGTCCGACGGATGAAAATCCTGCTGAGATTTTTTCAAAAGCTGGAAACGGGGGTCGCGGGTGAATTCATCTCGCACCCGCAAGAAGGCCGCGGGATCCACCTCATAGCTAAAAAGCCGGGCATCTTTGGCAAGAGCCCGAAGAAAATTGAAGGCGCTCATACCATAGAGAAAGCCAAACTCCACCACCAACCTGGGCTTCACCAATTGCAGCACGCTGAACAAGAAAAGAGCCTCGTCACGTTGCACCGGCCCAAGGACTTCTTCACGGTAAAAGGCCAGATGCTCTAAATCTAAATTGCGGTGGTATCCCAAACATCGCAGCAGGAAGCCTGCGGTCTGTCTAAAACGCCGGGATCGAAAAAAGCACCTTCGAAGAAAGCTTTTGTATGACGTCGGCATGTTTCGGTTCCTGCTACTGGTTAAAGGCAAACTTCTGCGCAATCGGCATCCGCCTTCCCACCCCAAACGCCTTGGTTGTCACCTTCAGCCCCGGCGCAGCCTGCCGCCGCTTGTATTCGGAGAGGTCGATCTTTCGCACAATCTCCCGGGCGGTGGTTTTGGAAATTCCCTTGTTTGCCATCGCCCGGATCGACCCGTCGTTCACCACGTAGCTTTCCAGGATCTGGTCCAGTTTTTCATAGGGCGGCAGGCTGTCCTGGTCGGTCTGGTTGGGGCGCAGTTCCGCGCTGGGAGCCTTGTCGATCGACGACTTGGGAATGATCTCCCTTTCCCGGTTCACCCACCGGGCCAGCCGGTACACCATCGTCTTGGGAACATCGGCGATCACCCCCAGGGCGCCGCACATGTCCCCGTAGAGGGTGCAGTATCCCACCGCCAACTCGCTTTTGTTGCCCGTGGTCAGCAGCAGCCGACCGGAGTCGTTGGAAACCGCCATCAGGACCACCCCCCGGAGCCGCGACTGCAGGTTTTCCTCCGTCAACCCGCCCGTCCTGCCCCCACGCGCCGGCGCGATCGACGCCAGCATGGATTGAAAGGGGCCCTCGATGGGAATCTTCAGGTAACGGATCCTCAGCCTCCGGGCCAGCGCCTCGGCATCCTTCACGCTGCCCTCGCTGGAAAACCGGCTGGGCATCGCCACCCCCAGCACCTTGTCCGGCCCCACCGCCTCAGCTGCAATCACCGCCGTGAGGGCGCTGTCGATGCCTCCGCTCAGGCCCAGGACGACTTCCCGAAAACCGCATTTTTCCAGATAATCGCGCGTCCCCAACACCAGCGCACGGAATAGCTGCTCCTCCCGGCAGGCCCACTCCGGTGTTTTTTCCCGGCCCTGCAGATCCACCACCCACGACTGCTCGCCGAACGGGGCTCCTTGGGCCAGCACTCCCCCTTTTTTTCCGGCCACCAGGCTCTGCCCGTCAAAAACGAGCTCGTCGTTTCCCCCCACCGCATTGACCTGCACCACCGGAATCCCGGAACGGACCGCCACCCCGCGGAGAAGACGAAAGCGCGTCTTTTCCTTGTCGATGCTCCACGGCGAGGCCGAAAGGTTCACCAACAGATCGATGCCTTTCCGCGTCAACTCCCTCACCGGATCGCGCCGATAACGCCGCAACGGCCACAGATCCTCATCATTCCAGATATCCTCGCAGATCGTCACCCCGACCCTGGTCTTGCCGATCCGGATCGGCCGCGAATCCCCTCCGGGCTCAAAATAGCGGTCCTCGTCAAAAACGTCATAAGTCGGAAG
>DFCD01000145.1:2520-6037 GCA_002366885.1 Verrucomicrobia bacterium UBA3063 | reverse complement strand
GGGGAAAGCAGTTCAAGTTCTCCCAAGGCGTCCGAAACCATCCCGAGGTTGGCATAGCCAACGGCACATTCCGCATGCCTGAAATCTTCCCGTAACTGATAGACCCGGCTCACGCTTCATCTTATCACAAAAGACGGAAAAATTAAAGGGCTAAAACTATAAATAACTGATAATCAATGATTAAAGTTTAAAGATTTCCAGTCCATCCAGCCGACCAGAATGGCATGGGGCAATGTGAGGATGGCGAGGAGGATGAGATAGGAACCCACCCAGTTGTCCAGATTGACGGGATGAAGTCCAAGCAAGCGCGGCAAGGCGGGCAACAAAGCCAGGGTGGCGACTGTCAAAGGTACGGCGAAGAGAAGCAGTCGACCCAAGGAGAAGAGCCAGGTTTTGGTTTTTGAGGTTACGGTGAGTCGGTCGCGAATTTCGGCCAACCGGAGCAGGTGGCGCCAGGCGTGAAAGGCGATGAAGTAGGTTCCCACGCCCACCAAAGGAGGGGTCAGAGCGAGGAGGAGTACCAGCAGGGTTGTCTCGGTCCACTCGGTTTTTCCGGGACGGGAGGCCAGGGTCAGAGCCAGGGGAAGGATCAGAAGTCCTTGGAAGAGAATGGCGGGAGGCACGGGACCGGCTTCGGGGGCCATCAGCAGGACCACTCGCCAGGCATCGAAGGCATGGAAGGCGAAAGGGCTGAGCATGACCCACAGTCCGCGGCCAAGGCCGAAGGAAACCCACCGAAGTCCGGGCGGAAAAACCAGGGAAGCGTCCGCCGTTCCCCAGTGCCAGGCGGTCAGCAACAGAAAGAACAGGGTGGCTGGCAAGGGGGTGGCTTTCCAAAGCAGGAGGTAAAGGAAGGAGACCGCCAAATAGAGGACGAAAAAAGGAACGAGAAAGGGGAGACGGGAGGGACGATGGAGAAGCCAACCGGGAACCCACGGATCGCAGGCACCATGAGGGACGCCAAGGATCACTGCGGAGGACAAAAAGAACAACGCCGCCAAACCGCTGATCTCGGCAGGAAAGAGAAAACCAAGGAGTCCGAAGAACCCCGCAAAAGTCCAGGGAACCATTTGTTGAAGAAGGGCGGGCATGGGCCAAGCCTAGGATTTTGGGCACGGCGGGGGAAGCCGACCAAAAGAAACGGGGGATCCCCTAAGGGATCCCCCGTCGCATCGCGGAACGAATTCCGCGAACCAGGCAGGAATCTTATTTGCCGCGTTTGGCGAGATTCCAGACCACCAGACCGAAGCCGATTTTGTTGACGGCGTCGCCGATGTTGTAGACGACGTTCATGTTGGCGGCCAGCTCGGTCGATCCGCTGAGCACGTTGCCCGGCAGGGTCATGTACCCGATCGGGTAGATCGCCCAGCCGATGAGCACGAAGCCCCGGAGGAGGTTGAAGGCGTGGCGGACGTTTGCATCGCTGCTGCCGTCAGCCAGCTGCTTGGCCTCGCCGAAGAAAATCTCATAGACGATGCCGGCCCAGCCGATGGTGGAGATCACCCCCCACCCGAAGTTTTCAAAACCGCGGATGGCTTGGCCTCTCTCGGCGGACAATTCGCCGATGTATCCGGCCGCAAGCATCAGGACCGAATAAGCGACCAGGCGCCAGAGCATGTTGATGCTGGCCCCCGCCGCCCGGAGCAGAAGATAGAATTCCACGCACATCAGGGGCACCGTGAGGAGCCAGTCGATGTAGCGGAATTCGGTGGGGGAAGCCACGGAAGCATTGTTTCCCGTGAAGGTCGTCACCCAGAACTCCCGCATGTACCAATAGTGGGCTGCGGCGATGGTTGTGATGAGACCGCTGATCAGAAGCGACAGTTTCCACTTATCCGAGACGGTTGCCCGCTCGAAGAAGAAGAAGACCGAAGCCGCAAACATGGCCATGGTCCCGATGAAGAAGGTGAACCCGACGAGGTCACCTTGGCGAAGTGCAGTTGCTGCTAGCATTGTGTTTTCCTCCTTTTGCCCGTGAGGGCATTTGCTTGAGTTTCAAAATTTGGAGATGTGACCGGCGTTTGCAACCCTTAAGGCGAAACGGCGGGAATAAAAATCGCGAAAAAAACACTTAAAAAACAGTAAAAACTATTTCCTCTTTACCTGTTTCCAAAGCTTGTCGAGCTGTTTTGGGCTCATCGAGGAGGTGGGAGAGCCCAGCCGGGTGGCGAGGGATTCCACGGTTCTCACCCTCCGGGAAAACTTCCGGCTGGCGTCCCGCAAGGCCGACTCCGCGTCAATTTTCCGGTGGCGTGCCAGGTTCACGAGGGAAAAGAGAAGATCGCCAAACTCCGCGGTGAAAGCCGCCTTGGAGGAGCCTGCCCGCACCAGTTCGCGGATTTCCTCGTGAATCTTCGCGGGGACTCCCTTGCGGGGATCCGGCCAGTCAAAGCCCGCACGGGAGGCGCGGCGCTGGAGGTTCTGGGCGTAGAGGAGCGCGGGAAGATGGCGGGGGACGCCGTCGAGGCAGCTTCGGCGGGAGGGCTTTTCCTGCTGTTTGAGCTGGTGCCAGCGACGGAGGACCTGCGAGGGGTTCCGCAGCTTTTCCCGGCCAAAGACATGGGGATGCCGGCGAACCAGTTTTTCCGCCAATTCCCGGGCCACAGCGCGGAAATCAAAGGCTTTTCTTTCCCTGGCCAGCTGGGCGTGGAAAAGGATGTGAAGAAGGACATCCCCCAGTTCTTCCCGGAGGGCATGATCATCCCCCTGGTCGATGGCCTCGAGGAGCTCGTACACCTCCTCGAGGATCATGGGGCGGAGCGAGCGGTGGGTCTGCCTGCGGTCCCAAGGGCATCCCCGCGGTCCCCGCAATCGTGCCATGATCCGGGTCAGCTCCCTGGTTTCGCGCATCCCTCTCCACTACGGGCGGCAAGGCGGTTCGTCGAGCCGGAGCGTGACGAACCGTGTTTTCCGGCTACGCTGAACTCTTGAGCAAGTTTATTTCTCCCCAGGCTTCCTGGCCCACCCTGATCGAGCAACACCGCAAGGCCGCCCCGGAGGCCTACGGCCCGGAAGGGAACCTTTACAACCTGATCGGCGGTCAATGGGGCCAACCGGGGCACGGGAAGCTGTTTCTCAGCCCGGTGGATGCGACCCCGCTCGGCCGGTATCCGATGATCAAACTGGATGTAGCCCTCAAGGCGGTGGAGCAGGCCGAGAAAGAGTTTCACACCTGGTCCCAGGTGAGCCTGGACGAACGGAAGCGCCGCGTTTCGGAAACGCTGGACGACATCGAAAAACACGCCGACCTGCTGGCCAAAACGCTGGTCTGGGAGATCGGCAAGCCCTACCCGCAGTCCAAGGTCAGCGTGGAGCGCTGCGTCTCGGGGGTGCGCTGGTATCTCCAGGAGATCGACCGGATGATGGAGGGGCGCCGTCCCCTCGGGCTGATTTCCAATATCGCCTCCTGGAACTACCCGATGTCCGTGTTGGTCCATGCCGTTTTGGTTCAGTGCCTGGCGGGAAATTCGGTGATTGCCAAGACGCCCACGGACGGGGGCATTCACGCGGTCACCCT
>DFCD01000145.1:585-2511 GCA_002366885.1 Verrucomicrobia bacterium UBA3063 | reverse complement strand
GAGGCGCTCGTCCGCAACGATGCCATTTCCTGTCTCGCCTTCGTGGGGGGCAAAAACAACGGGCGGGAAATCGCCAACGCCTTCTACGACCGCTCCAAGCGCTACATGCTCGAGATGGACGGGGTGAACTGTTACGGGGTGTGGGAGTTCTCGGACTGGAAAGGCCTGGCGGCCCAAATCAAAAAGGGCTTTGAATACGGCAAGCAGCGGTGCACGGCGTATCCCCGTTTTGTCGTGCAGCGGGCGCTCTTTCCCAAGTTTCTGGAAATGTATCTGGGCGTGGTCCAGTCCCTGAAGGTGGGCAACCCGCTTCTCGTGGAGAAGGCGGAGGATCCCCTGCCGGCGTTGGATTACGGACCGCTCATCAACAGCCGCAAGGCCGAGGAGCTACGGGTGATGATCGGCGAGGCGGTGGCGGGAGGGGCCGTTGCCCTTTACGAAGGAGTCCTCGACGAGTCCCGCTTCACGCCGAACCAAGACATTTCGGCTTATCTTGCCCCCGTGGCCCTCTTAAACCTGCCCCGAAACTGCAAGTTGTACCACGGGGAGCCGTTCGGGCCGGTCGACTCTGCGGTGGTGGTGGACAGCGTGGACCAGATGATCGCGGAGATGAATGTCTCCAACGGCTCGCTCGTTTCCAGCCTGGCCACGGATGACGCCAAGTTGGCCAAGCAGGTATCCGGCGATCTGCGTTGTTTCAAGTTCGGGCACAACAAGGTGCGCTCCCGGGGGGATAATGAGGAAAGTTTCGGCGGCTTTGGCCAGTCGTGGAAGGGTTGCTTCGTGGGCGGCCGGTATCTGGTGGAGTCCGTGACGGAAGGCCCAGCGGGGGAGAGGCTGAAGGGAAATTTCCCGGATTACGTGCTCCTGCCGGAGCAGCGCTAACGGATTAGGCGGCCCCGCGGGCTGTGGGCCGGCGGTTGATCAGCCAGAGGCTGACGGCCACCAGCAGGATGATCAGGCCGCTGATGACCAACTCCACCATGTAGTGCTGGAACTTCAGGGGTTCGAGGGTCTGTCCCTCCGTCTCCGTGACCGAAAGCGAAGCGCCAATGGTGAGGATCCGGCGGGTGACGCTGATCCCGGCGATCACCAGAAACGGATTCAGATCCTGGATGCCCACGTCATGGACGGGGGAGACCAGCAGGCGGGTGACCGTGCGGAGCAGCTCCATGACGATCATGATGAGAAGCACCTCGTTGATCAGCGTGATGAGGATCGAGAAGAACGGCTGGTTGACCGAGGTGATGAGGAATTTGACAAGGTAAACGGCAATGGCGCCGGCCAGAAGGAGCAGAAGGACGGCCACGCCGCCATAGGTGAAGGTTTCTCCGCGGTGAATCAGGCGGAGAAGCTTTTGGGCAGCGGAAAGGCGCGGAATCGGACTTGGCACGGATTTAGGCTGGTCCAAATCGGGCGGGTGGCAAGAGGAGAGTCCTGGCGGCGGTCTTTGGATTGGGCGACCCCGGGAGTTGCGGTAAACTGGCCCTATGGCGCAGGTGACCCTATTTTACGATGCCGATTGTGGTTTCTGCCAAGGCAGCGTGGAGTGGCTGCTGGCCCGGGCCCTGCCCGGCACCTTTGATCCGGTGGCGTATCAGGATGACCACGGCATGCGGGAATTTCCGATGGTGGACCGGACCTTGGCGGACAAGGGAATTCAGGCCCTGGGGCCGGACGGAAAGCTCCGCACCAAAGCCGGGGCGACCGGATATTGCCTGACCTTTGTGCCGGGCTGGCGGTGGCTGGGGCACCTCATCCGGTTTCCATTGGTCGCACCATTGGCGGCTGTGGGATATGCGATCGTGGCGAAGAACCGGCACCATATCTCCCGCTGGATGGGGCGAACCTCCTGCCGGATCCCGCCCCGCGCCCAAGGGTGAGCCTGGAATCCCTCCGGCGGGAAATCACCGCCTGTCGGCGTTG
>DFCD01000145.1:387-554 GCA_002366885.1 Verrucomicrobia bacterium UBA3063 | reverse complement strand
GGGGCAAACCGGACGGGGCGCATGTTCACGGGGGATGAGTCGGGCCGCTGGCTCTACCGGGCCTTGTGGCGCGCCGGTTGGGCGAGTCAGGCCGAGAGTGTGGGATGGCAGGACGGTCTGAGGCTTCAAAATGTCTGGGTAACCTCCCCGGTGAAATGTGCTCCTCC
>DFCD01000145.1:0-257 GCA_002366885.1 Verrucomicrobia bacterium UBA3063 | reverse complement strand
CTTCGGATTTGATGCGGTGGTGCGGTTCTTTGGTCTTCGGCCCAAACCCAAGTTTGGGCATGGGGCGGAGGTGGCTTTACCGGGGCGGAGGTGGCTGGTGGGTTCCTATCATGTCAGCCAGCAGAACACCTTCACGGGGCGGTTGACGGAAGCAATGCTGGACGGAGTGATGAGGCAGGCAGCCCGGAGGGCCGGCTTGTCAGGTTGAAAGGGCTGAATTATCATTTCCCTTTAAGCGCTCGTGGCGAAACTGGCAG
>DFCD01000136.1:3239-5089 GCA_002366885.1 Verrucomicrobia bacterium UBA3063 | reverse complement strand
AGGATCGGTCGCCCTACCCAACCCTCCCTAACGGATAAAATCCCAGGCCAACCGACCGATCAGCAAAACCAACACCGCAAGAAACAGCCAGCGGATGAACCGGTTCCCTTTGCGGATGGCGAGATGGGACCCCACCCATGCCCCCGCCAGGTTGCACAGACCCATCGGAACGGAGTACTTCCAAAGGACGTCCCCGTGCCACGCAAAGTAAAGAACAGGGGAAAGATTGGTCGCAAAATTCACGAACTTTGCGTGCGCGCTGGCATGGAGAAAATCAAAACGGAACAGGCTGACAAAGGCGAAGAGAAGGAAGGTGCCGGTCCCAGGGCCAAAAAAGCCATCGTAAAATCCCAGCCCCAGGCCCAACACGATTCCCGCCAAGCGCTCGTGGTGCGCGGCCCAGCGGGGATGATGCAGTTCCCCCAGCTCCTTTTTGAAAAAGGTGTGCAGAGCCACCGCCACGAGGAGAAACAGCACCAGTCCCCGCAGGATCTCCGGCTGGAAATGGGCCAACGTGCGCACCGTCCACGCCCCCAAATAAGCGGCGGCAAAGGCCGTGATCGTGGCCGGCAACAAGGAATCCCACCGCAGGGTAACCCGGCGCGAGTACTGCCACATGGCCACGGCGTTGCCGAAGATCGCCGCCGTCTTGTTCGTCCCAAAGGCCGTGGGGATGGAAATCCCGGGAAGGAAAACCAGCACCGCCGGCAACTGGATCAGCCCCCCGCCCCCCACGATCGAGTCAAAAAACCCGGCGCCAAACGCAGCCAGACACAGGAGTCCAATTTCCATCTCAAATTATGTTAGGGACCGTTCCCCTGAACGGTCCATGCGGACCATCGATCGTGGACCATTGAACCCTACGCATGGACGGATAGGGGTATCCGTCCCTACCAATCCATGCCGACCACCGATCATGGATCGTTGGACCATTCACATGGACGGCAAAGGCGCGCCGCCCCTACCTACGGGCTCTGCATCACCCGCAACCGCAAAAACCCCCTGGCACCATCCAGCGGCACGCTGGCAGACCTTCGCTCCATCATCTCACCGCCCACATTGGTGCCGCCGAGGCTGTTTACCGTGATTCCGGACAAAGCCCAATTTGTCGCCGCCAGATCGGTGGCAGTCTCGGGCATGACCGCCACCTTGGGATCGTTGGTCCGCACCTGGTAACTTAAAACCAGCCGACCGCCGGACTGGCCCAGTTGCGGCAGGCATGCGCTTTTTTCCGCGGCGCCCAAAAGGGAATTCCCACCGAACACGTATTCCGCCAGGGCGGGATAACCGTCCCCATCCGGGTCACCGGCAGCGCCCTGCCCCGGATAAGACTCCGCAAAGGAAGGCACCGCCACCGAGGCAACGGAAAGAGTCAGGGTGACGGGGTGATTGCTGAAGTTGTTCAGCCCCGTTTTGATGAACTGGATGCCCACCATCGGGGTGTTGGAAAAACCAAGGATGGAAATTTGGTTCAGGGGCCAGGACTGGTCGGGATTGCCCACCGTGACCGAATAATTTCCGTTGTCCGTGGCCTGCAGGTTCGCCAACACCAGGGTGGGGTTGGTCTCCCCTGGCAGATTCGTCCCCTGCCTTTTCCACTGGTAGGTCGTTCCGGGGGCATTTTGCGAAGCCAATGGAGCCCGCAGGCTCAGGGCAGTTCCCCCCGCCCTGCTGATTCCGGGGGCAAAGACCTCCGCTCCGCCGGACAACCTTCTCTCCCACTGCTTCACAAAAAACCGTGCGGCCAAATCCGCCGCCGCGGGAATGGCATCCGCCGAGGCATAGGCCCCGAGACTGGTGTCAAACTGGTGTCCGTAACCGTTGAGAAGATGCAGTTCCGAGGGCACTCC
>DFCD01000136.1:1727-3157 GCA_002366885.1 Verrucomicrobia bacterium UBA3063 | reverse complement strand
GAATCGACCGTGTAGGCCCGAAAAACATCCTCCGGTCCTCCGAAAAGAATGGCAGAGGCCACCAGGCCGCCGCGGTCGTAGACCGCCGTGGCATCCGATGTCACCGAGGAGGCCGGAATGGTGGTGGACTTTGGGTCCGCGGTGGAAAGCCCGGCCTGGTCCCCGCTCTCCCTCACCGCCAGCCACGCCGCGATCCTCCCCCCAGCCGACCCCCCTAGCATGAAAATCGCGTTGGTGTCCCAGCCGTACGTGCCGGCATGGGTGCGGACAAACTTCAAAGCCTCGAGGGAATCCGCCGCGGCATCGCGCAGGGCCGGCAACTGCAGGGCATCGGTGCTCCGGTCGGCCGAGGCCCGCAGGCGGTAATCGATGGAAAGACACTGGAATCCCCGGGAAGCCAGTTGGTTGGCCAAACTGACGATATAGGACTGGGTCCGGTCGGCCGAAGCCAAGGAGGCATTGTATCCCCCTCCGTGGATCAGGACGACCACCGGCTGAACAAAAGGCGGCGGATTTGTCCGGCGATAAAGATCCAGGGCAAGGTTGGTGGAGACCCCTTTGTAATCGTTGGTCGTCCGAAACGGAATTCCCGGATTGGTGGCGACGGCATAACGGGCCGTCAGATAGTCGGAAGGCGCGGGCAAACTCACCGTCAGGACTTGTGTCTGGTCCGGTGCGGCATCGTAGACGCCGTTCCCCGGTTGGCTGGCGGTGATGGTGGTGCTTCCGATTTTTTTTATCACCAGCAGATTATTGGAAAACTCGGCCACGGCGGGATCGGACGAAGCATAGCTTACCGGAAGACCGGAGCTGGCCACCGCGCCCGGTGGGAAGGGGTCATCTCCAAACAGGCGGCGACCCAAGGACGGAAACAGGATGGTCTGGTTCGTTCTGCCCACATCCTCGACCATCCCGGTCAGCGCGAAATCCAACGAGGGCAGGCTGTTGGTCGAGGTGATTCGGCCGGTGCTGTTTCCACTTCCGCCCCAACCGATCAGGCGAAAGAACACAGTTTGCCCCGGCAGGATCACCACCGGCTGGCCGGCGATGCCGTTGCTGATCGCTGCGGTGATGTCCGTATAGGCCACGCTGGTGGGCGGGTTGGACACCGCGAACGGACCGTAGTTTCGCAGAGGGGACAAAAAGGTGCTGGTGACGCCGGAAGTGCCAGCCAGCAGGTTCCACTTTGCGGGCCCGCTTGGACTCGACTGCAAGGAAAGCCGGGAGATCCCCGTGACCGTGATCTTTTTTCCGGATGCCGCAGTGACCGGAAACCCGAAAAACTGTTCGAGGTTGTTGTTGGCGAACTCGGATCCCCCTCCCGCCCAGGTTCCGCCCCAGCCGCCCGTGCGCGCACTCGGGCCCACGCCAGAACCCAAAGCCATGCTGACCGGACCAACCACCGCGGAAACATTCGTCACCGAGAGGAC
>DFCD01000136.1:0-1622 GCA_002366885.1 Verrucomicrobia bacterium UBA3063 | reverse complement strand
CCAATAATTTAGCACAAACTCCGAAATTTGGTAGGGACGGGTACCCTTACCCGTCCATGTTGACCATGGATTGTGGACCATTGAACCAACTGGATGGACGCATGGGGGTTGGCCCCCTCAGACCCTCCCCCGCCCATCCGTATCACCGCGTCCCGCGGGGATGAATTTCCGCTAACGCGGCGGGATTCGCGTCCCTACCGAATTATGGAACGTAGGTGGCTTTGAGCCGAAGAAACTTTTTCGGGTCAGAGCCGCGATCCACCGAGAACACCTGCCTCTGGCTCACGCCCGGGACGGCCCCCGTCTGGTCACCCGCGGGCACGCCAAGGATGGGACTGTTGGTCTGCCAAGACACCAGACTGGTCGCCACCTCACCGACCACCGCGCACTTGGGGTCGTTGGTTCGGACCACGGCCGTCAGGGAGAGATTGGAGGAAGTCGTGGCCGATGCCGGTTTCACCACCGAGCCCGAGGACGAGGTGGCTCCCAGGGCATACGCCATCAGGTTGGAGACCCCGTCGCCGTTGGCATCCCCGGAGGGCGAGGCCGCACCAAACACATCGCTGAATTCCGCCACGTTGGTCACGTTGACAGTGATGGTTTCGATGGCACTCGGGGATGTCCCGTCAGAAACCTGGATGCCCAGGGTGTGGACGGGAACCGCCTCAAAGTTGAGAAGGCCGACGACCTGGATCTGGCCCGAGGAAGTAATGAAAAAAGCCCCCGCCGGATCCCCGGAGACAATCGTCCAACCCGAGAGCGGATTACCCTCCGCATCCGAGGCCGCCACCGATCCCACCACCGTCCCGGAGGCGCTGTTTTCCGGAACGGAGAAAGACTGTCCCGCGGCGATGACCGGAGCGGTGTTGCCCGAGCCGCTAAAAGAAAGCAGACCCTGGCTGTCCACCGAGGCCGTGGCGGAGGGATTCGCCGCATTGCGGATTGCGGCGACCTGCTCGGCCGTCAGGTTGGTGGGAAGATAAACGGCGCTTCCGTTGACCCCATGATTGGCGATGGTGAGGACGCTGTTGGTAGCCCAGTTGCTCATCGAGGTCACGCGCAGGGTGGCTCCCAGGCTTCCCAGGTCGATGGTTCCACCGATCGGATTGGTCAGAAGAGTGACATTGGTCGCCACATTGGTGTTGGTGGTGGTGAAGGCGTAATCCGTGGTGGAGTTGTCGGCATTGGTGATGGTGATGAAGTTTGTGGTGACAACCTCGTTGGTGACCACGGAGGTGTTGGTGTCCACGCCGCCGGACAGATTGCCCACCCGGTAGGTACCCGCTCCCGCCAATCGCAGGATTCCCCCGTTCAGGCGGAGGTCCCCATCAGACGGCAGCGAGTTGGTGGTTTCCATGATCAGGGTGCCCGCCTCCAGCCAGGTGGGCCCGGTGTAGGTGTTGGTACCCCGGAAGGTTACCGTGGAGGGGTTGCTCATGCGGAAATGACCCCCAGGGATACCGTTAGGATAGGTAGCGTTGGTTCCGTCCACGATCGGACCGTTCACCACCACCGGGGAAGTGCCATAAATCACCATTCGATAGGCGTTGTTGGACGGGCTGGTGGAGAGTTCCACCCGGTTCAGGGTGAGGCCGCCCGTGTTGCTGGGATAAAAAGCCCGG
>DFCD01000058.1:8284-8431 GCA_002366885.1 Verrucomicrobia bacterium UBA3063 | reverse complement strand
CAAGCCAGCCGGTGTTTTGAATTTTGCGTCCTAAACCCTATATCCGGTCGCCTTGGCAAAGGCGACCCTACCGAGGCTTGAATTTTGAAGATCCAAAAAGGCCCCTACGGAGCGGGGCCCTACAGAAAATTCAACCCAGCACGTTCA
>DFCD01000058.1:7510-8160 GCA_002366885.1 Verrucomicrobia bacterium UBA3063 | reverse complement strand
CCCATCTCCTGAAAATGCCCGTCAAACGCCAATGCCGTGCGGATGGCCAACTGTCGCATGGCGTCAAAGCTCGTCAGATCCACTAGGCTGAGATTTCGAAGTTGGGCGATCCGCCACTGGGCCGCCGCCCGCTCAAAGCCGTCCCGGCCCACTTCGTGGATTCGGCACAAGGGCAGCCAGTCGTCCTGAAAGGTCATGACGGCTTGCGGCCCCATTCTTCTTTGGATGAGCGACCAGCTTTCCAACCGCACGTAGTCGGTGGTCCATAGCTCCGCCCGGGCTTTGGCCAAGGCTGACCACTTTTGGGCTGCTTCCTGGTGAAATTTGTCGCCGGCGTCAAGTGCGGCCAGAAAGGCGGAGGTGTCGATGAACGCGGCCTTCACCAACGATCGGCCAAGTACTGGTCATGTTTTTCGGAAAGATCCTGCACGCCGCTGGAGAATTTTCCCATGGATTCGGCAGCGCGAAGCCACTTTTGGTCAAACTCCTCTGTTTCCATGTTTCGGTCCAAGGCTCGCCGCACAATCTCCGAGATGCTGCTGCCCGTCTTCTTGGACCTCGCCTTAAGCTTCTCGTAAGTCCCCTTTTCAAACTGAATTTGTGTTCGTACCATGTTGGTATTATATGCAACACATACCATCAATCAATGG
>DFCD01000058.1:336-7489 GCA_002366885.1 Verrucomicrobia bacterium UBA3063 | reverse complement strand
TCCCAAATCCGCATTCCGAATTCCCTTCATCTTCATCATAATCTAGCCCCCTCCGAACCGCCCCCCACAATTTCTGTAATCCCCAATCCCTATTTGGTTTTTCATGCCTTGACATGACCAATAACATAGTCTAGTAAACCAACATGATCCAAATTAACATAAATGAGGCGAAGGCAAAGCTATCCAAATACACCAAGATGGTGAAAGCGGGGGAGACGGTGATTTTGTGCGACCGAAACAAGCCTTTTGCGGAAATCAGGCCTTTGGATCGTTGGGGAAATGCGCCGAGGGTCTTTGGCTTGTCCAAAGGCATGTTCAATCTTGGGCCAGAGTTTTTCCAGGCAGACGCGGAGATTGAAAAAATGTTTCATGGGGAATGAAGGGGAAAATGCCCGGCACCTACCTTTTGGATACGGCTCCGTTGATTTACCTGATGAGTAATGAGGATTCAGTGCCGTCCGCGGTTCGCCGGGAACTCGCAGATCCCGGCAGCGAGGTTTTTTACAGCCAGATCAGCCTGTGGGAGATCCAGATTAAATATCAGCTGGGAAAGCTACCTATGTCCGATGAGCCTGCCGTGGTTCTTCCTCGCGAACTGGCCCGATACGGGTTTACAAAGTTGGATTTAACAGACGCAGGGATTTTTGGACTGTCACGCCTTCCTTCAGTCCATCGCGATCCCTTTGATCGACTGTTGATCGTGCAAGCGAAACTGACTGGCAGCACGCTTGTTTCTCCGGACAAGATCTTTTCGAAATATCCCATCACAATTTTTTGGTAATCAGGGGGAGGCATTTGGCCTGCGGCCTATCCCCTTTGGGCTACGCATTTAGTTGTTGGCCATGGATATAAATAATATTTCATTTTTTCTTGAAATCCGCGCCAGAGCCTTGAAGATATTACAACCCAAGTGAAATACTTTTTTCAAAAACAGGGTGGCAAACAAGGTCATTCTGAAGTTTCAAAATATTATGAAACACGTTTTGGTAGGGTCGCCTTTGCCAAGGCGACCGCGTTTACGGCTTACAACGCGCGATTCAAAACACCGGCTGGCTTGCAAAGCCAGCCCTACCTTGGTTACAGAATTTAACTCTCCAGGTTGAAAATTCCCGCAAAATTCAGCCGCCCAGCTCTTCGATTTGAAAGACCCCGAAGATTTCAAAATCCTTGCGGTTTTGGGTGATGATCCGATGCACGCCGGCCTGGTGAAGAGAAGCGGCCAGCTGGGTGTCCAAAAGCCGTTTCCGGCCCAACCGATGCTCGCGCAGCCAGCGAAAACATAGCTGGACGGATTCTGTGCTGGGCTGAATCTGCCGGACTTCCTTGGCCCCCCACCAAAACTCAGCCCTCGAGACCGCCTCCTCCATCGGCAACGGTTTTTGAAACCGCCGCGGATCCGTCACCACATGCAGGAACTCCATCAACACCTGGGGGGCAAGCGCAAACCGCGCATCCCCGTTGCGGCTGGATTGACGCACCAGCTCCCTTGCCTTGGTGTGGACGGGAATCTCCGCCAACTCGTGCGCGAGAAGGAAGGTGGTATCAATCCCGCGCATCAAAAAAACCTTCCAAAAGATCCTCCCGGCTCTTCCACGGACGTAAAATGTTTCCCACATGGGCCGGTTCACTTTGCGTCAAAGAGCCGCTGCCATGGATTTTTTTCTCGCGGTACTGATCCATCGCCTCCCTAATTAATTCAGAGGTAGTTCGATCAGATTCTTTCGCAAAGCGCTGAAATTCAACATAAACAGGCTCAGATACATTGATCGTTATTGTTTTCATATGTATATAGTATATGTATTTGTTTTAATAGCAAACAAAAATCTGCCTTGGGCTGCTTAATTCGGAAATCGGAAACTGTCTCCGCTTTCCGCATTTCGCTTTTCGATTTTTTAACCTTGCGGTGGGAGGCGGCCTTCGGCGATGGCGCGGCGGCGGTTGATGGGGAACTGCAGGGAAAAGGTCTCCGCCTCCTCCAGCCATTGCAGTTTTTCGATCAGGGTCATGCCCATCCCCGTTCGCAGCATCGTCCGTTCCGCTCCCTCGAAATTGGCGTCCTTCCACGAGGGATGGTTGTCGAACTCCTCCTTCGTCATTTGAGACGCCCGATCTTTTCCAGCATATCCAGGTCCAGCAGGTCCTTGGGGCGACCGGCTTCTCTTTTCATTTGTAATAAAGTATCCCAGCCCACGATCTTCGCAACCACCCCGGGCACGATGGCATGATCCGGCGCCGTGGCGTGTTCCCGGTCAAAATCAAAGGGCTCCCGGACGAAGACATCCACCTGCGTGCGGCGGTGCTCATCGGACCAGAACTGCAAAACCAGCATCCCCTTCTCCCGACGCCACAGTTCCCGTTTTTTATCATCCGCAAAATCCTTTCCGCTGACAGGAATCCGGGCTCGGTACCCAATCTTTTCCATCGCCTCCCAGGCCGCCACGATATTTTCGGGCTTGAGTTGAATGACCAAATCCAGATCCATGGTTAAGCGAACGTATCCATGCACATTTACCGCCACCCCGCCGACGATCAGGTAACGGACCTTGGCCTCGTTGAGCGCCCGGACCACTGCCTCCACGCTGCGGACTTCCATTTTTTGATACTAAATTCAAGAAGCCCGGATGTCCAAAGGAGGATTCTCAAAAGCGAAAGGCGGAATTCGGAAAGCGGAAANNGACGCTCATTTTTTGGAGCTTCAGCCGATGGTGACAAGAATGGCAAGAAGCTGTTGGGCCTCATCTTTAAGCGCTTGGATAGCCGCCAGATTGCCCAAGCCAGCCTCTTCACAAAGTTCCAGCCAGTACAAGGTTTCGGCTGCCTCTTTTTCAGCTAAATTGGCCTTGTGGGTAAAGTCGGCCTTGGAGTTTGCCCGGTTGGCCTCGCGATAGTTGGCCCCAATAGAAGATCCGGACTTTTAGAGTTGTCGGCCGATCACCTCCCCCAAGTAGTTTTTCGGAAAACCTTTTAAAGTTGCAATTAGAGCCAACGAGAATCTCTTTGTTCGTTCCTCCAATTCAGTTTTCATGCTATTTACACTCTCCAATTTCCGATTTTATCAATTTTCCAGCGGGGCGCGGCCCTCAGCTTCTTATGCGGCTTCTCCACTCCTAACTCCTAACTCCTCTCTTCTTACTTCTCACTCCTCCCCGCATTGGTCGACTGATCATGCGCCCAGCAGACCACCAGCATCAGGCCCAGACCGAGGAAGACAAACACGGCGGCGAACAGCCCGGTGTTGCGAGGGGTCAGCAAGGAAGAGCTCTCCGCAATGACCGGCACGGTAATGCGATAGAGGGAGGTCTGGGGACTCATGTAGTTTTCGGTGATCTGAGCCCGCAGTTTCTCGGAATCGGCAATCAGCGAATTCATCTGCCGGCAACCCCTGTTCAGGCTGGACGCAAAATCGGTGCTGGAGGTCGGAGCCGCCGGAGCCTTCGCCTTGGCAGAGCCGGGTGTTTTTTCGGGTGCCTGCGCTTCCTTGGCCAACGCCTCAACAATCTCCCGGGTTTCGCGCAGGGCCGACTCCTCCGCCGCCGCCTGCAACCGTTCATTCCGGATTTTCTCCACCAGGGAGGTTCGATACTGGATGTCCTCATTCCCCCGCCCCAGCTCCATGAGCTTGGTCAAAAAAGTATCGCTGATCTGCAGCTGGGTTCCGCCCCCGCCGGTCTCCGCAGAGGATCGTCCCTGGCTGACCGGACCGGAGGCGCGGGACGCCAGGTAATCGCGATACGTCGAGAGCGCGGCACGGAGTTTTTCCTGCGCCAGACGGAGGCGATCTTCCCTGATCCGCACCTGCAGACGAAACATCCGCTCAATCGCGGCAGCTTGGGCAGGGTCCGCAATGGAGCCAAAGAGGGCGGAACGCGTTTGAGGAATCTGGATTTCCTGCAGGAAGTTGAGTTGGAGGAAAAGATCCGCGAGGCGGGTGCCGTCCGGCAACGAGGCCTGATAACCCCCAGGAAGGCGGGCCATCGCCCCCATCCCCTCGGCCAGGACACGGGTACGCTCCAACAACTCCATCAGGGCAATCAGGGGATCATGCCCGCTGTCCGGCAGCGACATCTGGCCGGGCAACCGCGCGGCAAAGGCCAGCACCTTTTTCTGCTTTACCGCATCATCCGACCATCGCCGCAGGACCTCCTCCAAAATCTTGGTCAGGAGGGCGCGGGGAATCAGCCGTGCCGGCCGGGCTCTTTGGGTGAAATTGAGCCGGTAGGTGGTGGGAGGCAGGCTTTTGAGCTGAGCCTCATACTGGGCCTCAATCTTTTCCCGATCGGCAAGGGTGAGCTTGCGGTCCTCCAGCCGCGCGCGAAACTCCCTCTGCAACAGATCCAGCTCCTCGCCCGCCCGCTCCAAGGAGAACCCCGACTTGAACTCATCGAACTTCAGGTAGACCTGCAAATGGTTCTGTTCATAGAGCCCGCGCAGCAGGCTGGTTTCCAGCAAATCCTCCGGCCGGAACGGCAGCCGGTTGGGATAAACCCCCAAGGCAGCGTCCGGAAAATTGAGGGTGAACTCCAACCCAGCCTGGACCCCTTTCGGCAGAGCAATGTAGGCGGCGGAAACCAGCCCCCCCGCGAGGACGGCCAGGGCGAAAACGGAAAGCTCCAGCCAGCGGCGGTAACGCCGGATCAGGCTCCACAAAGGCGCGAGGGAGATAAAATCCTCCTCCTCCAGGCTGGAAACAGGGGGTGAGGAAGGGGGCAAGCTCATGAGTGGCGGAGACTCCGACCCAACGATTTGATCCGAACGTTGAGGAAGAAGAGTAAAACGAGGGCGAAAAAGCCCAAGACGATCCAGGCCACAAAGGCCAAACCAAGCGGAACCCCACCCAACGGCTGAACTTGCTTCCGATCCCAAGCACGGGCGACACCAAAAAGGTCCGGGTGATGGCCGAGATAACTTTCCGAAATGGCGACGACCAACTGGCGGGACGATTCGAGAAGGAGCGTCAGCTGCGCGGTGGCACTCCCGAGATCGGCAACGCCCGCCGGGGTGGCCCGGTCCTCCTGGGGCGGGGGCGGCTGCAGGGGGGGGCCCGCCGGTCGTTCCGCACCCTGCCGAGCCAGGGCCGAACGGACGACTTCCAGATTCTGACGGAGCTCCCGGCAGGCGAGATCCTCCTGGGTGAGCTGAACCCGGAGATCGCTAATTTCCACCAGCATTTTTTTCAGGTAGTCCCGATCCGCCCCGGTTTGAGCCAAGCCAAGAAGACGGTTGAAAAAAGTTTCGTCAAACCGCCCGCCAGAGGAAACAGCCGGATCGCCCGTTTCGGTGATTCCAGCGGCCCCGGGACGCCCGGCGAGAAAATCACGGTACGTTTCCACCATGGCCGTCAGGCGGTTCTGGGAAGCCTGGGACCGGTTTTCGCGAAACTTGAGCTGAAGCTCCAAGGCTTGGGCCAATTTCATGATCTCCCGGTTCGTGCCAGCACGATTGAGCAGGCTCTCCTGGATCGAGGGCAAGGTCTGCTCCACAAAAGCGCGGAGCCGGAGCTTGAGATCGATCACGGTGGTCCCGTCCGGCAAGGCCACCAACGTGGCGCCGGGCAGCTTTTCCACCGAGGCCAATCCATCCTCCAAGGCCCGGGCACGGCTCTGGAGGGCGGCATACTGCTCGATCGCCGTTTGCCCCTCTGTTTCGGATCCAGAATTCAAACCCGGCACAAGAGAGGAAAAAAGGTAGATTTGCTTGCCGCGAACCGCCTGCTCCGCCCAGACGGCCGGGATGTCCGCCAGGACCTTGGCTTTCACATCGAGGGGAACCTTGGGAGAGCGGCCGGCATCGAACCAGGCCAGCCTGAATAACGTGGAGGAGGCACTGCGCAAACGGCTACGATATTCCTGCTCCAAAGCCTGCCGATCGGGGCCGGCAAGCTTGGTGTCGTTCAAGCGCGAAGAATATTCGCGGACAATGCCCCGCAAGTCATCGGAGGACTGGCTGATGGAGAGGGATGATTCGAAGGCGGGAAACTCGATCCACTGTTGGAGATTGTGACGCCCGTAGACCACCTGCAGGACCGCGGGGTCGAGCAACTCCTCGGCGCTGAAGGGAAGGCCATTCGGATACAGGCCATCCTGCGCCCCTTGAAACCCGAGGGACAAATCCATCGAGCAGAGCTCTGTCTTGGGGGTCAAAAACCAGACCGAGCCCACCAACCCCCCCCCACTCAGGAGCAGCCCGACCAAACCCACCAACAACCACCGCCTCTCCTTTCTCACTAATGCCCATACAGGGGCCAGAGATAGAACATCATCCCCCCTGGAAGGCAATTCACCTCGCATATACCTTACTTTTAGTTCGGAGGGGCGAAAGGTCGAGAAGGAATCATTGAAACACAATCTATTTTTCAGGGAATTATCCGCAACTCACATGGCTGGATAAGATTTCTGCTGGAATTCCCTCACGGCTTGGGAGGAAGGGGCTTTTTGGAAAGCTTATGTTCCAAAAGCCGAGTGTGGCGGACAAGGGTCGAGTAAAAGGTCGAGGCAGCGATGTAAAATCCTGGGTAGCCGTCGAGAAAGCCTAGGCGGAGGACATATGCCCGGAGGAAACGCCATAAGGCGCGGAAGGCGGCCTCGGCCGGCAGCCAACGGGACCTTTTCCTTAAACGCGACTCCAAATAAAGGTCTGAGAAGTAGTTGATTTTCGAGACATAGCTGGAGATGGAGGGATTCGAGTAGTGAAGAATATCCCCTGACAACGTTCCAACTCCGCCCTCCACAATCAGTCGGTCGTGCGGATCGGTGCCACCCCACTTTGCCTTTCCGACACGCCAAAGCCGCGTCTGCCAATCCGGATACCAGTCCCCATGCCGAACCCACCGCCCCAGAAAGAGGGAGCAGCGAGGCATCCGCAAGGCGACAGGACCGTCCGCCTTGGGCGAGAGAAAAAATCGATGGAGCGACTCTTTCAGCTTGGAGGAGATCTCCTCATCGGAATCGAGGCCAAGAATCCACGGCTGAAGCGCCTTCTCAGCCGCAGAGTTTTTTTGGGCGATATGCTCCTTCCAAGGCTCACGGAAAACACGGGCCCCGTGCTGTTCGGCAATCCGATCCGTCCCGTCGACAACATCATCATTCACCACCACCACGATGTCGGAGACCCAACCCCGCACACTTTCCAGAGCCCGACCAATCCGGCCGGCATC
>DFCD01000058.1:0-289 GCA_002366885.1 Verrucomicrobia bacterium UBA3063 | reverse complement strand
AGCCTGAAGGACAACCTCGGCTGAATCGACTCGCAGGATGAGGCAGCTTGGGTTATATTGTGACATTGCGGGACAGGTGCCGGAGCGGTCTATCGGGCTCGCCTGGAAAGCGTGTGTTGGGTAAAACCAACCGAGGGTTCGAATCCCTCCCTGTCCGACCCTACTTCGTCCCACTGGCGCGGGACTTCGAAGGGCTAGGAGAGGACAGGGTTTCCTACATCCCGGAGGGGAAAAACGGATGGCGCGGGGGTAGGTCTGATGGGGCGCAATCCCTCCCTGTCCGACCCTA